>CANFSZ010000046.1 GCA_947449835.1 Opitutia bacterium | reverse complement strand
GGCATGGGGTGACGGAGTTTTTTGAAACAGAGAACGGCCGGGGTGGGCAGAAAAAAGCCGCGCGGTGGATTCCGCGCGGCTGAGAGGATCACAAGTCGAACGAGGGTTTAGAACGTGCCCTTCACGCCGATCGTGTATTGCACGCCGAACTCTTCGCGGCGATAGGTGCGACTCCAGCTCGGGGAGACCGGGCCGTAGCGCTGCGCGTCTTGGGCGACGTTGGTCAAGTTACGCGCGTTGACGAACACGCCGATGAGGTTCGAGAAGCGGTAGTTGAAGTTGATGTCGGTGTAAATGCGCGGCTTGAAGTATTCGAAGAAGCCGTCGTCGGTGTGAGCGAGGCCGTTATAGGTGATGCTTTGTTGAGCGAGGCGCTGGCGGCCGCGGTAGTTCCAGTTCACCTGGGCGCCGAATTTGTTCTTGTTGTATTTCACGCCCCAGCTGCCGCTGGCGGGAATGAAGTTACTGAAGTCAGCAAGGGTCGAGCCTTCGAGGTGCATCTGCTGGCCGTTGGCGTAAACGGTGAAATCCTTCGTCCAGGTGGGGAAGGCGTCGACGTCGAGGACTTGCGAGTAGTTGAACTCGACGCCGGAGACGCGCGCCGAGCCGACATTCGAGCGAGTGGCGACGGTCACGCCGGCAGAGGGATTCGTCGCGGCGGCCGAGGCGAGTAAGTTGGCTGCATCGGGGATGCCGAGGGATTCGAGGACGGCGAGCGTGGCGGTTTGCGGGACGCTGCCACCGACGAAGTCGCGGAAGTCTTTGCGGAAAGCGCCGACGGAGAACACGCCGGTCTTCGCGAAGTAGTATTCGAGGGAGACGTCGTAGGCGTTAGTCTGCGTGGGCTTGAGCGCGGAGTTTACCGTGGTGATAGCATAGGTGCCGCTGACCAAGCTCGTGTCAGGCAGCGTGGTGCTCGGGATGATGTTGCCCAAATCAGGCCGGCCGATGGAGCGGGCGTAGGCCGCGCGGGCGACGATATTGTGGGTGACGTTGTAGGACGTGTCGAAGCTCGGGTAGTAGCCGTCGTAAGACTTCGAGCGGATGTCGCCACGGTCTTTGTACTGGGCGGCGGCGCGAGCGGCGACGTCGGGATTCAACACCTGCTGGCCGGCGGCGTTGGTGATGTAGCCGGCGCGCGGGTTGTTGAGGACGCCGTAGCCTTTGTCTTGGGTGCGCTCGAAGCGAACACCGCCCGACATGCGAAGGCGGTTGGCCCACATACGCGCGTCAAACATCATGTAAGCGGCGCTGATGACCTCGCGGAAGTATTTCGAATTGGTCGCGCTGTTGATCGTGGGATTGGCCGTGCTCGCGAGAGCGAAATATTCGGGGTGCTGTTTCCACAGCGTGAAGGCGCTGTAGGCGTCGGGATACGGGACTTGCGGCGTGCCGAAGAGGTAAGGGCCAGAAGCGTATTGCGGGTCGCTGAGTTTGTAGAGGCCGGCGTTGTCGTCGGCGGTGTTGGCGACGCCATCAGGCCCGACGAAATTCCAGTTGCCGCGATTATCGAGGCGGATGTCGCGGGTTTCTTCCTGGAGGTTGAGGCCGGTCTTGAAGGTGACCGGGAACGAGAGACCGAGATCGCGCTTGGCGTTAACGCGTGCGGTCTTGAAGACGTCGGCCGAGTCGGCGGGATTGAAATTAACGTTGGAAATGTTGTAGTTCGACGCGTTGGCGAGGTCGATTTTGTTCACGCCCGCGGTGTCGTAGACGGTGATCGAAGTCGGCATCAAATAACTGCCTGCGGCGATACCAGCGAAATTAACCGTGGGGCTAGAAGCCGCAGGGGCGCTCGGCGTACCACGGAGCGTGAGGGTGACGCCGTTAAAGTGGGCGTCTTGTTCGTCGTGGTAGTGATTCGTCGCGTGAGAGAAGGCGAAGCCGCCGTCGATTTTCCAGATGGGGCCGTTGTGTTTGTAGGTCGTGTCGGTCGCGTAGGTGTAGCCGTATTTATGGCGGAACGAGGTGCCGCCGAGTACGACCGAGCCTTTGCCGAGCGCGCCGTTGACGAAGTCAGGGCTGAACGAGAGAGGCGCCGTGGAGGAGCCGACGTCGTAAGTGACAGGGCGATTGCTGAAGGAAGCGTTGTAATAATTCCACTGAGCGCCGACGGAGACGGTGTCGGTTTTATTTAGACGGAGGTCCACGGTGCCGCTGATGGATTTGCGGGCGTTGTTCTTCGGGCCGTCTTGAACCTGATAGCTACGCAAGTAGGGGTTGGTGGGGCTAGCGGCCGGGCCGATGGCAGCGGTGGCGTTCGGAGCCCAGTTGGGATTGGAGCGATGCTGAGGATAATAAATATTGGATTCGAGCAGCGCCAAGGTGTAGCCGAAATTTTTCGAAACTGGGTTAATGTAGACGAAGTCAAAGCCGGGTTTGATTTTGCCGGAGGATTCGTTGGTGGGGCCGCGGGTTTTCTTGAAGTCTTTTTCGTCGCCGTTGGCGCTTACGAAGGCGCGGTAGCTGAAGGATGCTTTGGCTTGGTCGAAGGAGCTGCGGGGCACGAGATTGATCGCACCGCCGAGAGCGTCGGCTGCGGTCTCGGGCGAGCGGGACTTAAGAACTTCGATGCGGCCTGCATTGTTGATAGAAATCTGCTCAAGCTCGAACGTGCGACCAGCGGAAGAAGAGTTGGCGCTGGCGATACGGTTGCCGTTCAGCGTAACCGGGGTGTAATTGGCCGGAACGCCGCGTACGGAAATCGTACGGGCATCGGGCGAAACGTAGTCGATCGTGACGCCGGGGAGGAATTTCACGAAGTCGCCGAGATTACCCTCGGTGATGTCACCGAAGGCGTCAGTGGAGACGACGTTTTTGATCGTGGGCGAGAAACGTTGTTCGTTAATCGCGATGGAAGCGGCGTCCATTTCGACGGCGGCGGCGACCTTGAAAGCGTCGAGCTTGAGCACGTCACCGTCTTTGTTAGCGGTGGAGGATTTGGTGGAGAGATTGATATCGAGATTCACCGCGGCACCCGCGGAGACGGCGACGGTGATCGATTGATTCGAGAGACCGGTATAGAAAGCGTTCACTTTGGCGGCGCCAGCGGGAACGTTGCTCAAGCGGAAAAGACCGGTCGAATCCGTGAACGTTTCGAGCGAGGTGCCATCGACGGTGACGCGGACGTTATTGAGGTATTTACCGTTGTCGGTGTTAAGGACGCGGCCTTCGATGGCGCCGGTGGCGGCAGTCTGAGCGGGCGCTTGGCCAGCAAAGAGGAATAAACCTGCCAACAACATGGTCAGGCGCACGAGAGTGCGGAGGGTTTGGGTGGGTTTCATGTCGGGTTATTTTCTGGTTCTTACGGGTTACATATGTACTGCGGCCTCACGGCCCCAGCACATCGGGTTTTCTTGGTCTGGATTAACGTAAAAAAGAGCGGGGAATGCGGCATCTTAAATCCTCTCCAAAACACAGAAGTGATCAGGGTGTGTTTTGGCGGTGACTTGAGAAAATGTCGCGAGGCACCAACCCATGAATGAGGCCAGAAAAAGTCAAGAATCAAGGGACACGTGTCCGCATTTTCAGCATGACTTTCCCTGCGGGTATGTTCACACCAAACCCACATGGAACACCCCTCTTCCGCTTCTTCGGACATGACTCGTTACCGATGGGTCGTCTGCGCGCTGCTGTTTTTCGCGACGACGATTAACTACATCGACCGACAAATTCTGGCCCTAATCAAACCGATCCTGGATGAGCAACTTCACTGGACGAATGAGCAGTTCGGCTACACCAACGCGTTTTTCCAGCTTTCTTACGCGGTCAGCCTGATGATCTTCGGCTGGCTGGTCGACAAGTACGGCACCAAGATCGGCTACGCCGTTTCCATCGCGGCCTGGAGCCTCGCTGCTATGGGCCACGCCTTTGTAATGAGCATCGGCGGTTTCTACGTTGCCCGCGTCCTGCTCGGCCTCGGCGAGGGCGGCAATTTCCCCTCCGCGATCAAGGCCGTCGCCCTCTGGTTCCCCAAACGCGAACGCGCCACCGCCACCGCGATCTTTAACTCCGGCACCAACGTCGGCGCAATCGTGGCCCCGTTGGTCGTGCCCGCGATCGCGCTGTCGTTGGGCTGGCACTGGGCATTCATCTTCGCGGGCATCGCGGGCTTCGTCTGGTTGTTCTTCTGGTTACCGTTCTACAACGTCCCAGAAAAAATCAAAGCCGCCAACGCCGCCGAGCTCGAACACATCCGCAGCGATCGCGACGACACTAGCCGCGACGGCGAGAAAGTCGCTTGGTCCGGCTTACTCGGTTACCGTCAGACTTGGGCCTTCGTCGTCGCCAAGGCGCTCACCGATCCGGTCTGGTGGTTTTTCCTCACGTGGTTGCCCGACTTCTTTAAACAGACGCGCCACCTCGATATCAAACAGAGCGGGTACATGCTCGCGACCATTTACGGCATGGCGACGGTGCTCAGCATCTTCGGCGGCTGGGTCGTCGGCGCGCTCGTGAAATCCGGCTGGACCGTGACGCGCGCGCGCAAAACCGGCATGTTCATTTTCGCCTGCTGCGTGATCCCGATTATTTATGTGAAAGACGTGGGCGACTGGACCGCAGTCGTGCTCATCGGCTTCGCCTGCGCCGCGCACCAAGCTTGGTCGGCTAATCTCTTCACGACGGCTTCCGATATGTTTCCCAAACGCGCCGTCGCCTCCGTCGTCGGCCTCGGCGGTATGGCCGGATCCTTGGTCGGATTCTTTTTCCCGATCATGGCCGGCAAGCTCCTCGATAAATTTAAATTAGAAAACAACATCTCCGGCGGCTACGGCGTGCTCTTCGCGATCTGCGCCGGCGCTTACCTCTTAGCCTTCGCGCTCCAGCACATCCTCGCGCCGAAGTTCGAGATGACCCAACTCAAAGAAGCCTGAGTCCCTCCCCCGGCACCGGCCCGCATGCCAGCGCCGGCGGCGGCGGCGGTCAGCGGGGCAGCCATTGACACCGCCACGCACGAGCGGAAATCTTTCGGCTCGAATCCACCGTGAGCAAAGCGTCTCCCTCCACCCCGCTCCCGCAAATCCGTTCCACGGCGGATTTCGCCCGCCACGTCGGCCTAGCGCGCACGACCGTTTCCCGCGTACTCAACGGCCAACCCGGACTCAAAGCTAAAACCATCGAGCGCGTCCAAGCCGCGATGGAAGCCACCGGCTTCACGCCCAACGCCTACGCGCTCCACCTCAAAGGTAAACGCACCGCCACCATCGGCATCTGCATGGAGGATCTGTTGACGCCGCCCGCCGTGCGCAAACTCGCCGCCCTCCAGCGCCTCCTGCGCGAACGCAATTACGCCTCGCTCATCGAGGTCCTCGACCCCGGCGAGAGCCGCCGCGTCGTCCGGCATTTTCTCTCCATGCGCGTCGATGCCGTGGTGTTCATAGGACATTTCATCCCCGAAGAAATCGCCCAACGCCTCACCGAGCTCAACGCCCACGGCACCCCGCATCTCATCATCGACCACGCCGGCATCGAAGGCGCCAACACCGTCTCGCTCGACCGCGCTTCGGGCATGGTCGCCGTGATCGATCACCTTGTCAGCCTCGGCCATAAAAACTTCGGGTTGCTCGCGCTCGGCGGCACCGCGCGCACCGTGCAAGAGCGTCTGCAGGGCGTGCACGCCGCGCTCGCGCGCCACCAACTCGACTTTGATGCCTGCACGCATTCCCGCGATCACCTCCACGTCCGCACGAGCGATTTCGAATACGGCCGCGCTCTGGCGTTGATCTTCGCAGCGGAAAAAAAACACCCCACCGCCTACATCGCCCGCAACGACGAGATCGGGGTCGGCGCGCTCCACGGTTTCCAAGCCGCCGGCCTGCGTGTCCCCCAAGATGTTTCCGTCACCGGCTTCAACAACCAAGACATCTGCGCCATGACCACGCCCGGCCTCACCAGCGTGGATCAACAAGTAGCCATCACCGCCGAAACCGCCGCCGAACTCATCTTGAGCCAACTCAACCAACCGCTCCGCAGAAAGCCTTGGGTGCGCACGATCGAGCCGCAACTCATCATCCGCGGTTCCACCGGCCCTGCCCGACGCTAAACCCGCCCGGCCCGCGCATCTGCCCGTGAGTTTAACCGTCACTTCCACCGCCGATCCCACGCGCTTCCTGCGGCGCCTCTGCGAGATTTTGCCGCCCGCGCGCGTGCTCGCCGGCCCCGCGCAACTCGCCGCTTACGAGAGCGACGGCCTCACCGCTTTCCGCACCGCGCCGCTCGCCGTCGCCGTCCCTGAAACCCAAGCCGAGGTCATCGCGCTCGTCCGTCTTTGCCACGCCGAAAAAATTCCTTTCGTCGCCCGCGGCAGCGGCACGAGTCTTTCCGGTGGTTCCACGCCCGTTGCCGGCGGTCTCGTCATCACGCTCAACCGCCTCAACCGTATCCTCCGCGTCGACGCCGCCCAACGCCTCGCCGTCGTCGAGCCGGGCGTGATCAACACCGCCGTGACCCTCGCCGTCGCGTCCTACGGTCTCCACTACGCGCCCGATCCGTCGAGCCAGTCCATCTGCACCATCGGCGGCAACGTCGCCTTCAATTCCGGCGGCGCGCATTGCCTGAAATACGGCATGACGTCCAACCACGTCCTCGGCCTCAAAGCCGTCCTCGCCACCGGCGAAGTCGTCGAATTCGGCGGCACCAGCCGCGAACAACTTGGACCCGATTGGTGCGGCTTATTCGTCGGCAACGAAGGTCTTTTCGGCATCGCGCTCGAGATCACGTTACAACTGTTACCGCGCGCCGAAGTGTTTCACACGGTCCTAGCAGGCTACCGCACGCTCGAACAAGCCGGTGACGCCGTCTCCGCGATCATCGCCAGCGGCCTGCTCCCCGGCGCTATCGAGATCATGGACGCGCTCGCGCTCGAAGCCGCCAGCGCCGCCGTCCACGCCGAATATCCGCCGGGCTGCGAAGCCGTTCTCATTGTTGAGCTCGAAGGCCCGCGCGAAGTCGTCGCCGCGCAACGTCCACAACTCGACGCGCTCATCGCCAGTAGTGGACCCGTCGAAGCCCGCCCCGCTCGTGACGCCACCGAACGCGCCGCCATCTGGAAAGGCCGCAAGAGCGCCTTCAGCGCCGTCGGCCGGCTATCGCCTGATTTCATCGTGCAAGACGGCGTCGTGCCCCGCCGCCGCCTCGGCGAGGCCCTGCGCCGCATCGCCGAGATGTCCCGCGTCGCCGGCATCCGCTGCGCCAATGTTTTTCACGCCGGCGACGGCAACCTCCATCCGCTCATTCTCTACAACGGCACCGAGGCCGGCGCCCTCGAACGCGCCGAAATCCTCGCCGGAAAAATCCTCCACATGTGCGTCGAGATGGGCGGCTCCATCACCGGCGAACACGGCGTCGGCCTCGAGAAACGCGATTACCTCGCCACGATGTTCAACGTCGACGAACTCGATTGCCTGCACCGCCTGCGCACCGCCTTCGATCCGCTCGGCCTCGCCAATCCGGGAAAAATGTTTCCCGACGGCACCGCGCCCGCGCTCGCGCAACACGGCCTCCATCCGCTCGAAAAAGCCGGCCTCATCTCCCGCGAATGAACGCCCCGCTCACGCCCACCTCCCTCGCCGAGCTCGCGGCCGCCGTTCGCTCCGCCCCACGCGTACTCGCCATAGGCGCGCGCACCAAGCCCCGCCTCTCCGCCGTCGCGCCCGACGTCGCGCTCATCTCCACGCTCGGTCTTAGCGGGATCACCGAATACCAACCCGACGAATTTACTTTCACCGCCCTCGCCGGCACGCCGCTGCGCGAGATCGCCGCCACCCTCGCCGCCCGCGGCCAATACTTGCCTTTCGATCCGTACTTAATCGACGCCGGCGCCACTCTCGGCGGCACGCTCGCGGCCGGCATGAGCGGCCCCGGGCGTTTTCGTTTTGGCGGACTGCGCGATTTCATCCTCGGCGTGCGTTTCGTCGACGGCACGGGTCGGCTCGTGCGCCTCGGCGGCAAGGTCGTGAAAAACGCCGCCGGCTTTGACGTCCCTAAATTTTTCGTCGGCAGCCTTGGCCGCTTCGGCGTCTTCGGCGAACTCACGTTTAAGGTATTCCCGCGTCCGGCCGCGACGCTCACGCTACGCTTGCCCGTCGCTGACGCCAACGCCGCGACCCAAATTCTCACCGCCGCCGCGGGCGCGCGTTGGGAAATCGACGCGCTGGATCTTCTGCCCAGCGCCGACGCCATCGCGCTCCGGCTCGCTGGCCCCGCTGCCGCGCTGCCGTTGCTCGCCGCGGAGATTTTAACGCGTTTCCCCGGAGAAATCCTTTCCGCCGCAAACGCCGATGCGCTGTGGGCTGATCTGCGCGAACTGCGTTGGACCTTCGCCGACGGCCCATTGCTCAAACTCGCGCTCACGCCCGCGCAACTGCCCGCGCTCGCCGCTACCGTGCGCACCCACGCCGGCCGCCTCCACGTCACCGCCGGCGGCAACGCCGCGCTCGTCTCGCTCCTCGCGCCCATCGCCAGCCTAGGTTTGCCCGCGCTCACGCTCCGCGGCCCGGGCCCGCTCTGGCTCAACGCCCCCGCCTCGCCCGCGATCGCCGCGGCCGTCAAAACTGCCCTCGATCCCGAAAACCGTTTTCCGTCCCTCTCTGCCTGATGCTCCACACCATCGCCAAAGATAAGCACGGCCCGCTCACCGGCACGATGGCCCATGCCGTCGAAGCCTGCGTGCATTGCGGTTTCTGCCTCGCCGCCTGCCCGACGTATTCCGAGCTCGGCCAAGAAATGGACAGCCCGCGGGGTCGCATCGTCCTCATGAAACAGGTCCTCGAGGAAAAACTGCCTTGGGCCGCCGCGCAACAGCACGTGGATCGTTGCCTCGGTTGCCTCGCCTGCGAACCCGCCTGCCCCAGCGGTGTGCCTTACCGCGACCTCATCAGCCCGTTCCGCGCCGTCGCCCAGACGAAGTTCAAACGCACGTTTGCCGAAAAGCTCCGGCGCTTTCTGGCCGCGCAGACGATCCCATTTCCGCGCCGTTTCCGCCTAGCCGCCGCCGCGGGTCGCCTCGGCAAACTCGTGCGTCCGCTCGTGCCCACGGCGTTGCGTCCGATGATCGACCTCGTGCCTGCGCACCTGCCGCCCGCCGCGGCTTGGGCGCACATCACGCCGGCGATCGGCGAACGCCGCGCGCGCGTCGCGCTCCTAACCGGCTGCGCCCAACAAGTCCTCGCGCCCGATATTAACACCGCGACCCTCGCAGTGCTCGCGCAACAAGGCGTCGAAGTCATCATCCCACCCGCCCAAGGCTGCTGCGGCGGCCTCGCGTGGCACACAGGCGACCTCGCCGCGGCTCAAGCTTTTGCCCGTAAAAACCTCGACGCATTCCCGGCCGACGTCGACGCGATCCTCACCAACGCCGCCGGTTGCGGCTCCGCGCTCCACGAATATCATCTCGTCTTGCGGGGCACACCCGACGAGGCCCGCGCCGAAGCGTTCCGCCACCGCGTGATGGACGTGAGTGTATTCCTCACGCGCCTCGGCTTGCGCACGCCGCCGCCGACGGCGCCTGTGCCGCGTCGCATTGCTTATCACGACGCCTGCCACCTCGCCAACGCCCAGGGAGTGCGCGCCGAACCGCGCGCGCTGCTCCGCGCCATCCCCGGCGTCGAAGTCATCGAGCTGGCCGATGCCCATCTGTGTTGCGGCAGCGCCGGCACCTACAACCTCGACCAACCCGAGATCGCCGCCGCCCTCGGCGAGAAAAAGGCCCTGGCCGTCATCGCCAGCGGCGCAACCGTCGTCGCCAGCGGCAACATCGGTTGCCTCACGCAACTGGCCGCGCACCTTGAGCGCCTCGGCTCGCCGATCAAAGTCCGCCACACTTTTCAAGTCCTCCGCGACGCCTACACGCCTAAAGGCTAAAGGCGAACCCGAGCGCTGGTGCCCCCGTCCGGAATTGAACCGGAATCCAGCGTTTAGGAAACGCTTGCTCTATCCATTTGAGCTACGGGGACCGCTGTGCAGGGGCAAATTCCCCGCAAATCGGCTCCGTTTCCACCTAAAAATGTGCCGTTGACAATATCCGGAGCCCGTCAACCTTCTCCCGTCCCTTTTAAAGCCATGAGCACCACCGAAACCACCACGCAGACCCTCTCCCCGGATCAGATCCCGTTCACCACTCCGGAAGTGATGAAGCATTTCGTGACCGACACCGGCAAGATCCTGCCGCGCAAGTACACCCATCTCTCCGCGAAGCATCAGCGTGCCATCACCCGCACGATCAAGCACTCGCGCAACATGTTGCTCGCCAAATAAGCGACGCCTGAGATCCCTTTACCGGCCGGAGTAAACCACTCCGGCCTTTTTCATGTCATGCCGCGAAAGCCCACCGCCCGTATTTTCCGAGGCACCTCGCGCAATCTGAGCTACCTCGCCCGTTGCCTGCGAGCTGGTGACATCGTCGGCGTCCCGACCGAAACCGTCTACGGCCTCGCCGCGGATGCGCTCAACCCTCGCGCCTGCCAAAAGATTTTTAACGCCAAAGGCCGGCCCACCACCGATCCGTTGATCGTCCACATCGCGTCTTTAAGCGAGCTCGACGCCATCGCCGTAACCAACACCGCCGCGCTTCGGCTCGCGCAGAAATTCTGGCCAGGCCCGCTCACCCTCATTTTACCCAAAAAATCTGTCGTACCCGCCATCGTTTCTGCGGGCTTGCCGAGCGTGGCCGTGCGGATGCCCGCGCACGCTCTTTTCCGTCGCCTGATCCGACTCAGTGGTCGTCCGCTAGCAGCCCCGAGCGCCAATCCTTTCGGTTACATCAGCCCGACCACCGCCGAACACGTACGCGCCAGCCTCGGCTCGAAAATCAACTCCATCCTCGACGGTGGCCCCGCCCACATCGGCCTCGAGTCGACGATTCTCGATCTGCGCCATCCCGCCCGCCCTCGGCTTCTGCGGCCCGGCGCGATCTCGCGCGAGGCGCTCGCCGCCGCGCTCGGCCGGCCCGTCGCTTGGCGTCGCCCCAAAGCCGCGGCACCCAATGTGGCCCAAGTCGCGCCCGGCTTGCTCACGCGTCATTACAGCCCGCGGACGCCACTGGTCTTACATTCCCGCCTGACGCCCGCTCTGGTCGCCCAGAGCGGAAGCGACGAAGCTTTTTTATTTATCGCCAAGCCCGCTGGCCGGACGGCTAAAAATATTTTCTGGCTCGACGCCCGCGGAAATCTGCCCAGCGCCGCCCGCCGACTTTTTGCACAACTGCGCGCGCTCGACGTCGCGGGTTATCGCCGTCTGCACGCCGAATACGCCAGCGGCCAAGGTCCGGCCGAGGCCATCAACGATCGCTTGCGCCGCGCCGCCGCCGTTTAAATCGTCGATCTAAATTCGCCGCGCGGCGCACTGCTATAACCCGCGCGCTTATAATTGATGCGTTCGAAAAAAACCGGCGCCCACAGCGGTTTTTCCGAAATGAATAGCTCCCCATCTAAATTGGAATTCGTCTGATCCCGTCGCGTGAGTCCGCGGATATCGACCGAATTTGGGTTCAACTCATGAAAACCGGCGGCCAGATTAAATTTCAATTTTCCGTCTTCGTAATTGGACGAATAAATCGAATCCCATAAAAACTATACATACCCTAAAAGGACATAACTGTATGTATAATTCATTATCATCATTTGTTTAAACAAGTATGTCATAACTACTGCAGCTGCATAACTAGGTCGCTCGTTTTAATTTTGGGGGAGACAGAGAGAGTAGCGGCGAAATCGGTAATTATTCGACCCATACGGGTTCGAACACCACCCTAGGCACAATCTCTACCCTAAGATGGTTTTAACGAGACGGGCTGCACTCTCGTCAAGTAACCAGCGTTTAAAGCCCGTCACAGCGCAGTCGCCAGCTCAGCTAGCAACCGCTCATTCTGCTTCGGCGTACCGACCGTCACGCGCACCCACTCAGGCAAACCATAAACTTTGACCGGTCGCACGATCACACCGCGCGCCTGCAAAGCTCCAAACACCCGCGCGCCATCCCCCACTTTTACCAACATAAAATTGGCTACGCTCGGCACCCACGCCAAACCTAGCGCGCGCAAGCCCGTTTCAATCTGCGCCAACCCCGCCCGATTCTCACGGGCGCACGTTTCGGCAAACTCACGGTCATCCAGCGCACCCAAAGCCGCCGCTTGCGCGATAGCATTCACGTTAAACGGCTGCCGCACGCGGTTCAACAAGCCCGCCAACTCAGCCCCCGCATAACCATAACCGACGCGCAGCGACGCCAGCCCATAAATCTTGGAAAACGTCCGCAACCCGATGACCTTACGCCCTTCGGCGATCAAGGGACGCAAGTCCATCGCCGTACCCGGCGCGAGATACTCCGCGTAAGCCTCGTCGAACACCGCGACCACGTGCTCCGGCAAGGCCCGCGCCCACGCCATCAACTCAGCCGCGTCGTTCGCCGTGCCGGTCGGATTGTTTGGACTCGCCACAAAAATTAATTTCGTGCGCGGTGTGATCGCCCGCGCCATCGCGTCGAGATCGTGCCGCCAATCTTTGAGCGGAACCTCCACGACCTTCGCGCCGAAAAGCAGCGTCACGAGTTTATAAACGACAAACGCCGGCCCACCGAAAACCACTTCGTCGCCCGCGCCCAAAAATACATGCCCGAGCAACTCGATGATTTCGTTTGAACCATTACCGATCACGTACTGATCCGCGCCGAGCCCATGCGTGGCCGCTAATTTTTGCCGCAGCGCGAAACATCCACCATCCGGATAAAGTTCACCATGCTCCAGCGCCACCTTCGCCGCGGCGACTGCTTTTGGCGACGGGCCCCACGGATTCTCGTTGGAAGCCAGTTTGATGATTCCGGCCGGATCGAGGCCCAACTCGCGCGCCACATCCTCAATCGGTTTACCCGGTTCATAAACCGGCTGCGTGAGCACCGACGACTTTACTAAGGCCTCAAGTTTCATCCCGCCACACGAACACAAACCCCCACCGCCACGAAAGCCTCAAATCACGCCCGCCACAGCTTCCCTTCAACGCCGCCGGCTTTCCACCCGCACCCAAGCCATCCCCGCCGCCTCCGCCGCGCGCATTCCTGGCTCCGCATCTTCAAAAACCAAACACCGCTCCGGCGCTACCCCCATGAGCTGCGCCGCCAACAAAAACATATCCGGCGACGGCTTCCCGTGCACCACATCATCGGCCGACACCACCACCGGAAACAACGGCTTCAAGCCACTCACTTCCAAAGAGCGCACCACCACATCCCGCGGGCCGCCTGACGCGATCGCCACCGGCCGCGTCAACGCCACCCGCCGCGCCACCGCCGCCACGGGCTCGATCACTTTCACGGCCGCCAATTTCTCCACAAAGAACGCCTCCTTGGCGTGAAAAACCTGCTCCACGTCCACCTTCAGTCCATAATGTTGCCCGATCAGTTCCGCCACACGTCGCGTGGGCACGCCCCCAAGCGAATAAAATAAATCCTCGCTCAACGGCTCCGCCAGCCCCGCCCGCCGCATCGCCGCGTCCCACGCGACATAGTGGATCGGCATCGAGTCGATCAAAGTCCCATCCAAATCAAAAATGTAGCCGGCGAAATCGCCCGCAGGAATGTCCAGTTGCATGCGTAAAATCCGACGCTCGCACCCTCACCCCAACTTTCAACCCTCAACTTCCACTCGTCGCCCTACCAGCGCCGCAAACGCCGCGCCCAAAGTGAAAACAAAATATTCCCACCACTGCGAGCGCCAGCGCGATTGCGATAGCGAAATCATATTTATTCCCCACCGCCATCCGCCGCCGGTACGGCCGCCGCGAGTTTATTAGGGTGTTCCGCCGTCCGCGGTAGCCCCAACGCGATCACCCCCGCGGCCAACGCAAAAACAAATGTCCCCCATAGACACACCTCGAGCCCGCCCAGTTGAAACAGCACCCCCGACAAAAAGCAGCCCACGAGCCGTCCACCCGCGTTGGCCATGTAGTAAAATCCCACGTTTAACGCCACCTTGTCGCCGTCGGTGTAATCCAAAATGAGATAGGAATGGACCGCTGAATTGAGCGCAAACACCACCCCAAACACCGCTAGTCCACCCACGATCACCGGCCCCGCGGCCGCTCCCGCGCCAAGCAACAACGGCATGCAAGCCGCCACCGCCGCTAGCATGAAGGCGAGCCCCGCCGCCACCCCGCCCGCCGGCGCACGCCCGCGTAACACCACAGGCGTGAGCGACTGCACCACCCCGTAGACCATCACCCAAATCGCCATGAATGCCCCCACCCGCGACCCGCTCCAGCCTAGCGAAGCACTCAGAAAAACCGGCACACCCACCACGAACCATATGTCGCGCGCCCCAAATAAGAAAAACCGCGCCGACGAGAGCACGTTCACGGGTCGACTTTTAGCAAACAACTCCCGCCAGCCCGCCTTCAGCCTCGCCTTACCTATCGCCGCAGGCAACACCACCCACGCCGCCATCAAGGTCACCGCGAGACCTGCCGCCATCATCCCCAAGGCACCCGCAAATCCCGCGATGCTCAGTAGCAACCCACCAAGAAAAAAACCCACGCCCTTCAGCGCGTTCTTCGAGCCGGTCAATATCGCCACCCACCGGAACAGCGTCCCGCGCGCGGCTTCACCGTCTGGAACCAACACCTTAATCGCACTCTTCGAGCTCATTTTCGTAAGATCTTTCGCGATACCGGAGAGCGCCTGCGCCGCCATCACGTAGCCGAGCGTGAGACCCGCTGGCCAAGACGGGTTAAGCACAGCGAGCATCCCCAAAGCCACCACCTGCAACCCCAACCCCGCGATCAAGGTCACCCGCAGCCCCGCTCTACTCGCCAGCAATCCGCCAAACAGATTCGTGACGATGCCAAAAAATTCATAGAATAAAAATAGCATCGCCAGGCGCACCGCACTGTAGCCCTGCTGCGCGAAGTGCAGCAGCACGAGCATACGCAGCGCCCCATCCGTGAGGGTGAACCCCCAGTAAGCCGCCGTGACGACGATGTAATTCCGCAAATTCATGTTCGCTGTGGGGTAGTACTGGAGGACACGCGTTATTTTATAGCGCCCTCGCCACTTTTCGCATCAGTTCAGCCATCCGGTTCGAGTAACCCCACTCGTTATCATACCAAGCGTAGATCTTCACCATCCGCTTGTTTACGACCATCGTCGAAAGCGCATCCACGGTCGCCGATAATGGACAGCCCTTATAATCCACTGAGACCAACGGTCGCTCTTCGTAACCCAAGATCCCTTTCAACGGCCCTCGCTCGCTCGCCGCCTTCAGCAAACGATTCACCTCTTCGACCGTCGTGTCGCGCTTCATCTGGAAAACACAATCCGTCAACGAACCGGTGAGCAACGGCACCCGCACCGCATGACCGTTCAGCTTACCAAGCAACTCGGGGTAAATCATCCCAATAGCGGTCGCGCTTCCGGTGGTCGTCGGAATGAGCGACATGCCTGCGGCGCGCGCGCGCCGCAAGTCCTTGTGCGGCGCATCGACCAAAGTCTGGGTATTCGTCACATCATGCAGAGTCGTGATCGCCCCGTGCTCGATGCCGATTCCTTCATGCATCACTTTCACGACCGGTGCGAGACAGTTGGTCGTACAAGAAGCGTTGGTGATTAACCGATGTTTCGCCGGATCATACAGTCCGTCGTTCACCCCCATCACGATATTGAGCGCATCGCCTTTTACCGGCGCCGCCACAATCACCTTTTTCACTCCACGCTCAAAATACACCGCTAGATCTGAAGGACTGCGAAACTTTCCGCTGCACTCCAGCACGATCTCCACGCCGTGCGCTGCCCAGTCCACGTCATCCGGCTTACTCCTATCCGAAAAAGCGATACTCCGACCATCGACATGGATGGCACCGCCTTCACCTCTCGCTTCGTGCGCCCAGCGGCCTTGCACAGAATCGAACGTAAGCAAATGCGCCGCGCACTCCGCGCCGCCTTTCGGATCGTTGATCAACGCCCAGTCAAACTCCGGCCAGGCCCAAGCCGCCCGTAGCGTCAGCCGCCCGATTCGCCCGAACCCGTTGATGCCAATTTTCGTTTGCTTCATATTAAAAATCTAGGATCCGCGCCCGCTAGCAACCGCAACGGTATTGGCCCGGCGCCTTCGCCGGCTCGCCGGCTTGCACCCAAGCACACGCCGGCTCGATTTTCTTCAAGCGCGCCACATCGCGCTTAAATACAGGATTCTCCCGCGCGCAGTCCTGCAAACACGCCAGATTCACTTTGAGTTCACGTGAAGGCTTCGGCGCCAACGCGTAGATCACCCAGTTGCCCCGCCGCTCGGCTTGGACCAGTCCACGCTGCCGCAGATACGCGAGGTGCTTGGAGATTTTTACCTGGGGCTCCTGCAATACTTCCTGAAAGTGACACACGCACAACGGCCCTTGCACGAGCACGTTGAGCAAGCGCAAGCGGGTCAAATCACAGAGGCAGGCGTAGATCTTGATCAGCTCCACGATTCAATTCGTATTCCTTAATAAGTATATGAATCAAGCGCCGTTTTGTGATATTTTAAACCGTTCCGATCAGGGCCCATAAAAAGGCCGCGTCGGGTGACGCGGCCTTCAGAATCATCCTTAATTTTGGGCGATCTCAGCGTCGCATACCGCGATGCAGTCGACTGACGGGCTTGGCCGCCGCTGCCGCGACTTCTGCCTGCGCTTTTTCATCAAACAACGCCGAATAAATGTACGGGAAGCCTTCGATTTTCTTCCGCTCGATCGCCATGCCGGTGAAGCGCTCGATGCTGCGCGCGTCGCGCACATCTTCTTCCGTAACGAGCGTGAATGCATCGCCACTGGCCTGCGCGCGGCCCGTGCGGCCGATGCGATGCACGTAATCTTCGGCGTTTTCCGGCACGTCGTAGTTGATCACGTGCGAGACGCCCGCGATGTCCAAGCCGCGCGCCGCGATGTCGGTCGCGACGAGAACTTCGTATTTGCCCGATTTGAAACCTTCGAGCGCCTCGATGCGTTCGCGCTGGCTGCGGTCCGAGTGGAGCACGCCGACGGTGTGTCCCTTGCGCTGGAGACGATCCGCGATGCGGTCGGAACCCATGCGCGTGCGCGCGAAAATAATGACGCTCTTAAAATCCGTCTGATCCAGCAGGAGCTGCAGGAGTTCGAATTTCTGCGAAGCCACCACAGGGTAAAATGCGTGGGCGATCGTCTCAGCGACCGAGCGTTGCCGCCCGATTTCGACACGCGCGGGATCTTTCAATGCCCAACTCGCGAGCGACGCGATTTCGGGCGGCACGGTGGCCGTGAAGAAAAGCGTCTGACGCGTGTTCGGCGTTTTTTGCACGATGCGTTTCACATCGGGCAAGAAGCCCATGTCCAACATGCGATCGACTTCGTCGAGGACGAGAATGTCGACGTCTTTGAGCGAGACGTTGCCCTGCTCCATGTGGTCGAGCAAACGCCCTGGGGTGGCCGCCAAAATATCGATGCCCGCGCGGAGATCTTCCAATTGTTTCCCATAGCCGACGCCGCCATAGACGATCGTCACGCGCAGGTCGGTGAATTTGGAGAATTTCTGAAACGCTTCTTCGACTTGTAGCGCCAGCTCACGGGTCGGCTCAAGAATCAAGCAACGCAGTTTACCATGCGTGCCGAGTTTCTGGATAATCGGTAGCGCAAAAGCCGCCGTCTTGCCCGTACCCGTCTGGGCGGAGCCGATCAGATCGCGACCCGCCAGCACGACGGGAATCGCCTGCGCCTGAATCGGCGTGGGCTCGATGTAGCCCATTTCCTGAACGCCAAAAGCGAGCGCATCCGACAAGCCCAACTTGCTGAAAGCCGTATCCATCTTGGGAACTTTGATGGGGACCACCGGTTTGATGGAAGTCGCCCGCGGATGATCGTAATTTTTGTCAATCGTGGGGCGTTCCCGCGGCTCGCGCGGTCCCCGGCCATCACCCCGAAATTCTTCACGCCGGCCTTCACTGCGACCACCGCCGCTACGCCCGCCCCGTTCGCCCCCGCGGGGTTGAAAATCCCGTCGAGCATCGCCACCGCCCCGACCAGAACGTCCCTCGCCGGCACCGCGGCCTTGACCGCCATAACTTTGGCTCTCACCGCGACGAGCGCTATCGCCTCCGCGCCGACGACCATCTTGCTCACGCGCACCCGGTCTAGCGGGCACCGGCGCGACGGAAGAAGGAGCAGATTTGGCCGGGGCGATTTTTTCGCGCAATTTCGCGAGGAGTTTTCTGAACATATTGGACGAATTAAAATGCCCAACCTCTCTTAAAAAGCCGGCTTTGCAACCACGGAGATGCACCCACGGCTATTCGAACTACCGTAAAAGTCTGCAAGTGGGACAAATCGGTAACGTTAACCGTTACCCCCACGCCGCGTGACCAATCCAGAGCCTATTTAACGAAACCCAGCACGGCTTCACGCTTGGCACCCATGCGCCACCCAGCGCATCATCATGTCTCGCACTGTGATGAAACTGGAAATCCGCTGGTTTGTCCGCCTCGCCCTCGATCAAAATCTGCTACAGCTGGAGCAATGCCGCAGCATCTGTGCGGTCGTCGAGCCCGAGGCCGAGCTCATGGATTTTGCGCAAAAAATCATCGATGACGGCCTCATCACCGACGTCGAATTACTCGATAAAATTGCCGGCATCGCCCTCGCCAACATATCCAACCGCGTCCTCCACGCGAAAATCTCGTGAAGCCCGCCTCGCACTCCCGCCCGCCCAACCTCGCCAGCCTCGCCACCGCGGTCGAAGCCCATCGCCGCGCCCGCCGCGTCGTCCTTGGCCACTTCTTTTTTTTCCTGGTGTGCTGCATCGCCGCACTCCTCCTGCGCCGCGCCTTCAAATTTCCCCCGCAACTCACGTGGGTACTCCTCGCCGTCTTCGGCCTCGTCTTTTCCGCCGACCTCGCGCGCCTCGTCTACCACAATTATAAAATCCAACGTCTCCGCGCCACCGGCGCCGACGTGTAATTTCTCCCATGGCCGCCAACAAGGCACTCTTCGCCCCGCTCCTCGCCCCCGGCGATCTCGCCGATTCGCACTGAGTTCTTCGCGTTTTTTTCGGAGCCGGTTCGCCTCGACGCGCCGTCACAACCGCGTCTCGCCCTTCGCTTCGTGCCGCAGCACACCCGCGATACGCCAAAAATCTTCCTCCTTCACCAACACGTAATCATACACCGCGCTCGCGCCATCTTGCGCAAACACCCGCGCCGTCACCGTCGCCTGCCGCCCATCATCGCGCACCAGACCAAACTCCGCGCGCGCGTTTGACCAGATCTCCGGATAACCCTGTCGAACCAACTGCACAAACCGCCGGATCGGCGTCTGCATCTGCAACGCCGTCGAAGCATACGCATACGCCTTCCCTATTTCGCCTTCGCGCAACGCCGCCAACTGTCCCTCGACCGAGGCCACGATCTCTGCCTTCACCGCCGGCTTGCTCGCCGGCAACGTCCGATTCTCCGCCGCGTCGGCCGCGACGGTCAAAAGCCCAAAGCCTAAAAACAACCAACAAATTACGGTCAACTTCATCGCGCGACCCTACCGAAATTCCACGCGCTGGCAACCGACGACGCGCCCTCCGCGTTTCTCCCCTTTCTCTTTTCAACCGGCTCGTTTCAACTTAGCCCCTAGCTTATGCCTGCCTCGATCCGTCCCGCCACCGCTGCCGACATCCCGGTCATTTTGGATTTCATCCGTGGGCTCGCCGACTACGAAAAACTTGCCCACGAAGTCGTCGCCACCGCCGAGACTCTCCGCGCCACGCTCTTTCCCCTCGATCCCACCACGCGCCCTACCGCCGCCTGCATCCTCGCCTTCACCGCCACCGGCGCGCCCGCTGGCTTCGCCCTGTATTTTTTCAACTACTCCACCTTCCTCGCCAAACCCGGCCTGTATCTCGAAGACCTTTTCGTCCGCCCCGAATTCCGCGGTCAAGGCCTCGGCAAAGCGCTCCTCCTGCACCTCGCCCAACTCGCCAACCAACTCGGTTGCGGCCGCATGGAATGGTCCGTCCTCGATTGGAACCAACCCGCCATAGACTTCTACGAGGCCCTCGGCGCGGAACGCAAAACCGAATGGACTATCTGCCGCCTCACCGGCCCCGCCCTCGCCCGCTACGCCTGAGCCCCGAGCGAAACGCTTGCCCTTTACCCGTTCTCTTAGCCCCTTCTCTGTCATCGTGCCCCGCAATTTTCTCCCGCCCCCCAACCGAGCATGAGCGCACCTGTCATCTGCTTCGGCCAACAACCCTGCGGCTTCTTTCCGCGGCGCTTCCTCTACGCTAAATTTGCCACCGCGCGGAAACTCCAAGCCGAGATCGGCGGCGAGATCGTCTTTTTTTATCACGACAGCGATCACGACCCCCGTGAGACGCAGACCACCCTCCGCCACCGCAAGACCGACGAGCCCCTGACCTTCAACTTCGCGTTCATCAACAAAACCCAGCGGAAGTTTTCCCCGCTTTACGCGAAAAAAATCCCGGCCGGTTGGCGCGACCAGACCGCCCGTCAACTCCCTGCCTACGTCGCGCCCCACCACGTCGACGCCTTCAAAACCATCACGGCCGACACCGTCGCCGACTTCTGCCTAGAGATGTACCGCGCCATGGGCCTGCTCGAAGGCATCCGCATCGTCCGCTCCAGTGACCCCGCCTTCCGACGCGCCGCCTGCCCCATCACGGATTTTTTCGTCGATGTCCCCCACGAAGGCGAAATCGTCCGCGCCCGCCACACCCCCGCAGGCGCTCTCCAACTTCACGAAGGGGGCAACTCGTTCATCACGCTCCCCGCCCCGACCTTTGACGCCGCGCACATCAGCCCCTCGCGCGACAGCCGCCTGCGCTGGATGCAATCCGTGATTCACTGCACGCATTACATCGCCGGCGCCGGCGAACAAGCCTACCTTAACCACGCCGACGCTCCTGAAATTACCTTCGTCACCCGCGACGCCATCGACCGCTCCGACGAAGCCTTCGCCGATTAAAGTACCGCCCCGCCCGCGGTCCGCCATCACAACACCAAGCGTGAACCCAAAAATCAGTGTCACCTAATGGGTGACACTATAAAACCAAAGCCCACAGTTCAAAACGCTAAAATCGTAGTGCGATTATGGTTTTAGAAATCAGAATTTTTTAAACTAAGTAAAGCGTCACCCAAAGGGTGACGCTTTTATTATTAATCTATGGCGCGGAGTTTGAGGTTACCCCGATTTGACGGACACGAGTTGAGCCCAAAGAAAGGACTCAACCATGACAAAGAAGCAGGAAAGCGGGGCAACACCCCGGCAGTATGACGCCGCGTTCAAGGACGAGGCTGTGCGCATGTGGCAGACCAGCGGCCAATCGGCCGAGGTGACCGCACGGGCACTAGGAATCAGTGTGTTCCACCTTTATGAGTG
>CANFSZ010000045.1 GCA_947449835.1 Opitutia bacterium | reverse complement strand
TGGCCGGAGAAATATCGGCCGGGCGAACAATACCGCGGAGGACAACATGTTGGGTCTCGCCGGAGAAACTGACTTGGCGGGCGCCTTCTAAAACCAAGTTACCGTTGGGTAGTACGTCGGAGATCAGCATCGCGGCGCGACCGGTGACGACTTGGGAATTGTTGACCTTGCCGCCGCCGCTGTAGTCGGACTTGCCGCCCCAACCGAGGCCGGGCAACTGACCACCTTGCGTGCCGAGGCCGCTAACGGAGGGTGGAAAAAGAAATTGCGTCACCGCGCCTTGAGCGGCGTCGGAGGTGTTGGTCGTCTTGTTGGACGTCGAGGACAACGAAGTGGATTCAGCGATGATGATCGTGATGATATCGCCGACGCGGCAGGCTTTCGGATCGGACGTGAGCGAGAGTTCGCGCGAACCCGCGGCGAGCCAAAGCGATTGCGCCGCCAGCGGGCCGGCCAAAGCGAGCAACAAGAGAGTGAGACGGAGCTTCATGGTGCGTTAAAGACGGATGACCGCGCGGCTTTCGCCGGTGACTTGGGCGGTGAATTCACGGTTAGATTGCAGATTGCGGATGCGGATCGTCTCGTTGCGGGCGCCATCTTGCATGGCCATGCCTTTGAGCGAAACGGAGACGGGGCCGCTCTGAGCGACGACTTCGACGACTTGGCCACGTCGCACGATGGGGCGGGCCACCAAATCACGCCAGGTGAGCAAACGATCAGGCGGGACGGCGCGGGTGAAAATATAATCGCCTTGGGGCATCGAGGACAACGCGTCGCGGTCGCGCAGCACATCAATGCGGACGGGCTCGAGCGCCGAGCTATCGAGCAAGTCGCCGCGTTGGCTGGGTTGGCGGAGTTTCCAACCCGAGCGCCAGAGATTCGCGCGGAGGACCACCGTCTGTTCCTGGCTCGCTTCGCCGATTACTTCCGTGCGCACGCGCAACAGGATTTGCGAAGAAATCCCCGAGGGAAATTCCACAATCGAAACCGCGGCGCCCGACTTGGGCGCGAAATTGCTGCCGCTCACCGGCATGAGATGCAGATCGCCTTCGAGTCCGAAATGCGTGTGGATACGCTCGGTGATCTCGGCGACCCAAACGGGGGCTTCGTTTTGCGCGCGTAAGGCCAAAGGCGATACGAGCAAACCAATGAGAATGAAAAAACGAGCGATCATGATCAGCGTTTCAGTTCGTTGACGTTCTTCAGCATCTCGTCGGAGGACTGGATGGCCTTGCTGTTTAATTCGTAGGCGCGCTGGGCGAGAATCATGTTCACCATTTCCTCGACGATGTTGACGTTGGAGGTCTCGACGTAGCCCTGCTGGATGGAGCCGAAACCTTGTTCGTTGGGCGCACCGGCCTCGGGCGTGCCGCTGGCGGTGGTTTCGCGGAAAAGATTGGAGCCCAAACTTTCCAGACCGGCGGGATTGGCGAAGCGCGTGAGGGTGAGACGGAAAGTCTGCGAACCGGCCGCGCTGCCCAAGGTGACTTCACCGTTTTCGGCGACGGTCACGGATGTGGTGCCGGGAGGTACGGTTTGAAAGCCGCTCAGTACGGGCAAGCCGTCGCTGGTGACGACTTGGCCGGTGGCGTTGATTTTAAAAGACGCGTCGCGGGTGTAAGCGAGAGTGCCGTCGGGGCGTTGGACTTCGAAGAAGCCGTCGCCTTGGATCGCGAGGTCGAACTTTTCGCCCGTAGACGTGAGTTGGCCTTGCGAGAAAACTTTGGAAGTAGCGACGACGCGGGTACCGTTACCGACTTCGATGCCGGTGGGGAGTTGGTTACCGCCGCCGTTTTGAGCACCCGCTGCTCGGGGCTTCTGGTAGAGCATATCTTGAAACTCGATCTTGCTGCGCTTGAAGCCGCGGGAGTTCACGTTCGCGAGATTATTGGCGATCGTGTTGAGGTTGAGCTGTTGGGCCTCCATGCCCGTGGCGGCAGAGTAAAGGGAGAGATTCATGGTGCAGGTTTACTTGGGGTGGAGGGTCGAAAGGGATCAGCCGAGGGTATCAAGGGTGCGTTGGAGCAACTGGTCGCGGGTGGAGATGATTTTCTGGTTAGCTTCGTAGGCACGGGAGATCGCCACCAAGTCGACCATCTCGCGCATCGGGGAAATGTTACTGCCTTCGATGTAGCCCTGCATGACGCTGCCACCGGCGACGGCGATCGGGGCTTCGTTGGCGGTGGGCAAAAACACGCCCCCGCTTAAGGGCTCTAATTTCTGCGTATCGGCAAAGCGACTGACCGCGAGGGTATCGACGACTTGGCCGGCTTGGCTGATCTCGCCATCAGCGTTGATGGAGATCGTGCCACCCGCCTGCAGCGTGATGGGCGCGCGACCAGAGCCGAGCACCGGCAAGTTATCGGAAGTGACCAAAGTGCGATCGGCGCGCACGGACAATTGGCCGGCGCGGGTAAAGCCCTCGCGTCCATCAGGGAGGCGCACGCTGAGAAAACCATCACCTGAGATCGCGACATCGAGATCGCGGCGCGTCTGGACCATTTCGCCCGGAGCGAAATCCAAACGTACGCGGGCCGATGGGAATGAACCATTCAAACCTTCATCTGATTTAAACTGGCCGGTGCGCAGCTCGCCGGAGGGTTGAGCGGAGAATTGAACCAACTGGCGCTTGAAACCCGGCACCTGACTGGCGGAAATATTATGCGAGGAGGCCTGCTGCCAGCGCTCGAGAGCGGCTAGGGCTGCGGTATTTTGATAGAGGCCTACGGTCATGCCCTCGACTAAGCATACGCAATGCCATGTTTTTATTTCGTTTATTATCAATAGTATATAAATTCAAATTAGGCGCAGGCAAGTTTTGCCTTCGCCTCGATGATTTTATCCTTTTGATTGTACCTCCAATGCGCGGCGGGCGCATCCACCCCGCCATTTCTCCGCCTTTCTATACCCCTTAACCTCCGACAAGTTTGTCATGAGCAATTCCAATACAGTACCCGTCTACGCGGCCACTGGTCGCGCGACCGACAGTGAGGAGGTTGAATTCTCCGCCGAGCAAGTCGGCTTCGGCGTCTGCGTGATCCTTCACGACGCCCAAGTCCATGCGAGCGCGATTGCCCACGTACTCATGCCCGATTCGAACAGCAACACGACCTTCGCCCGGAAAAACCCCTATGGATTCAGCGACACGGCTTTCCCTGCTTTGATGGAAACCTTCCGCGGGATCTCCCGCAATTACGCCGGCGACGAGGCCTGGACCGAAGCCAAAAAACGCCTCAAAATCTATCTGATCGGTGCTAGCGAAATCACCTCCACCCAAGCGAGTTCCACCGAGCCCACCATCGAACTCAATATTGGAAAATTAGTCGCGAACCGGCTGCGGGACTTGATCAAGACCGCGGGACTTACCGCCCCGATTGAAGCCTTGGGCGGCACCGGTATACGAGACGTATCCATTCGTAACGGCACTGGCAAAGTTCTCATCGAAGAAGCGGGTCAACCGGAGAAAAACCTATGAGCACTTCGCATAACGATGAATTGGTTGAGCGCATCACACGCCAGATGGGCGAACTGCCCACCTCCCTCGAAGTCGTGTGTCGGCTGATGTTGATGTTGCGTAATCCGACTCAGGAAAACGAACACGTCGTCAAAGCGTTATATTCCGACCGCCAGCTCTCCGGCCAGCTGGTACGCAAACTCGATTCCAACGAAGAGGCCCAGGTCGACGAGAAGGGTAACATTATCGAACGCAAGCGCTCCGAGGCCGAGGTTCTACAAGTCCTCGACACAGCGGTACTCCAGATGGGCTACACCGCGATCCTGCGCCTCGTTTCCGCGCTCAGTGTCGGTAAATTACTCGCCGCCGAGCACAAAGGCTACGGTATGCAACGGCGCGACCTCTGGGTCCATTCCGTCATCGTCGCCCTAATCTCCCAAAGATTATGCGAACTCCTCGCCGAGACCGGCCGGGATTCAATCGACCCTTCCCTCGCTTTCATCGCCGGGCTCATGCACGACACCGGCAAGGCCGCCCTGAGCACCGAACTTGTGCTCCACTTGGAGAAAGCGAACAAAGCCGCTTTCGAAAAAGACGCCAACTGGATACAAATCGAAAACGAGTTGTGCCTCATTGACCACGCCGCCCTCGGCTCTCGCCTGATGCAGCAATGGAAACTGCCCGTCGAGGTTTCCGATGCCGTTGCGTTCCACCACCAGCCCACCAAAGATCATAAGTTGGCCTCGCTCGTCCACCTTGCCGACTACGCCTCCCGCTTTGTGTCCAACCCTGGCGGTTGGTCCTGTTACGCGATCAAGGTGGACCCCGCCACCTTGGCGACCTGCCATTTGCGCCTCGACGACATCCAACGGGTCGTCCTTCACGTCTCCCAAGACCGCGCTACGATCGACACTTACGCTAACATCTAGTTTAGCCGGCGCTCCTAGGGGCCGCTGCCGCCCAACTCAGCCCTAAAGCCGGTCTGGGTTCGTGACGTTATTTAAGATTCGAATTGTCGACGCGGACTAGCCGCTCGTATATCCTTCGCGCCACGCACCATGAAACCCCCCTCGCTTCTCCTTCTAGGAGTCATTTTAGCCGGGGTCGCCCATGCCCAAACAGAAGCAGAATCCGCGGCCGAACTGATCAAACGCGCGGAGCTCGGAGACGCGGTTTCCCGCGTCAAATTGAGCCTTATCCGCAGCGGCGGAGACAAACAACTCGCCTCCGAAATCCAAGCCGCCCGCTGGTACCAAGAGGCCGTCGAACAAAACAACATCGGCTCCCAGTATAACCTAGGCCTCATGTTTGAATCCGGCGTCGGTCCCGCTAAAGACGCCACCGAAGCCACCCGCTGGTTCCGCATGGCCGCCGAACGCGGCAACAACGCCGCCCAGTTCAAACTCGGCAACCACTACGCCGCCGGCGACGGCGTCGCCAAAAACTCCACCGAAGCCGCCCTCTGGTTTCGCAAAGCCGCCGAACAAGCCAACGTCGGCGCCCAACGTAACATCGGCCTCATCCTACTGAATGGCACCGGCGTCGCCAAAGACATCCCCCAAGCCGCCCAATGGCTACGCAAAGCCGCCGAGCAAGGCGACGTCACCAGCCAATATAACCTCGGCATCCTCTTCGGCAGCAAACTCGCCAAAAATTCCGCCGATTCCGCCCGCTGGTACCGCAAAGCCGCCGAACAAGGCCTCGCCGCCGCCCAATTCCAACTCGCCCTCCTCTGCGAACGCGGCGACGGCACCACCAAAGACGCCATCGAAGCCGTCCAATGGCTCCAAAAAGCCGCCGAACAAGACCACGCCGAAGCCCAAACCCTCCTCGGCGAAAAATATGCCACCGGCGACGGCATCCCCAAAGACAACGCCGAAGCCGTCAAATGGTACCGCAAAGCCGCCGAACTCGGCAGCATCTCCGCCCAATGCAACCTCGGCTTCATGTACGCCACCGGCGGCGGCGTCGAAAAAAACCCGGCCGAAGCCCTCATCTGGTTCCGCAAATCCGCCGAACTCGGTAACGCCATCGGCCAAGTCAACCTTGCGATCCTCTATCACACCGGCAACGGCATTGGCCAAGACTACTTCGAAGCCGCCAAATGGTACCGTAAGTCCGCCCTACAGGGCAACGAGCTCGCCCAATATAACCTCGGCCTTCTTTACGATGCCGGTGCCGGCGTCCCCAAAGACAGCGCTGAAGCCGTCCGCTGGATCCGCATGGCCGCAGACCGCGGCCACGGCCCCGCCCAGACTAACCTCGGGGCCAAATACGCCACCGGCGACGGCATTCCTAAAGACCTCGTCGAAGCCCACATTTGCTTCAACCTTGCCAGCGTCAAAGGCAACGCCACCGCCCAACGCAACATGGTCATGATCGAGCGCGACATGACCCCGGATCAACGCGCCAAAGCCATGGAACTCGCCCGCAACCGCTTCGCCGCTGTCACCAAGCCTGAGGCAAGCGCCAACACCGCCAAGCCAACCGCCGCCGAGCCCGCCACACTTACTGCCACCCCTGCACCTTCGGTCACCCCCGCACCGAGCGCGGCCCCTGCCCCGTCGGCCGCTCCCACGCCTGCGACCGCCCCCGCCCGCCCCACTGCGGCCAATTAAACCACTCGCGCCTCACTCGCGAAATTTGGTTTCCCTCCCCGCGCGCCGCGCCTCAACCTCAGGGCTCTCATGAAAAAAGAAGCCATTCTCCAGAAATTCCGCACCGAACGCGTCATCGCCCTCATCCGCGCCGACAACCCCGACGGCCTCCTCGATTGCGCCAAAGCCCTCGCCGAAGGCGGCCTCACGAGCATTGAGCTCACCATGACCACCCCCGGCGCCATCCGCATGTTGGAGAAAGCCACGTCGGAACTCCCTGATTTCCTCTTCGGCCTCGGCACCGTTCTCGACGCCGAGACCGCCCGCGCCGGCATCCTCTCAGGCGCCAAATTCATCGTCACCCCCGCCCTGCGCCCCGATGTCATAACGCTCTGCAAACGCTACAGCGTGCCGATCTTCTCCGGCGCTTTCACGCCCACCGAAATCGTGAACGCCTGGGAAGCCGGCGCCGATGCCGCGAAGATTTTCCCTGCCGAATTCTTCGGCCCCGGCTACATCAAATCCGTCAAAGCCCCGCTCCCGCACATCGAGATGGTCCCCACCGGTGGCGTGAATGAAAACAACATCGGCGACTTCCTCAAAGCCGGCGCCTTCGCCACCGCCGCCGGTAGTTCCCTCGTGGACGCCAAAGCGTTGAAGGAAAAAAATTGGGCTGCGATCACCGCCAAAGCCAAAGCCTTCGTCGCCGCCGTCGCCGCCGCCAAATAATCCGCGCGCGCCACTCCGGCCGCCACTTCGCCCCGACTCGAAAGTTCGAGTTCGGGGCTTTTTATTTTTTCGCCGCTCAGGTCGTTTCCGCTGCGGAAGCGCCGTCCACTTTCGGCAACAGCTCGGCGATCTCAACGATGCGCTTCGCGCGACGGCCCGCCGCATCACGCGCGAAATACGGATCTTCCTCGCGCGCGACTTGGACTTCTTCCTCTTCGCCGTCCTTCGCATCGCTGCCATCGTCCTCGACGCCTTCTTCGTCCACGACAAACCATTCGAGCTCGTCGTCGAAAATATGCGTCATCCGCCGCGCCTGCGGTTCGAGGATGAGCGGCGGATTTTTCACCCGCCCCACCTTCACCAATTCAAACAAACACGGCACAAATTGATCCGCGAAAAACGCGCGGAAATCGCTCATCCATTTGTTACCCACGCCCTCACGCCGATTGAGTAGCGCCACGTCGGAAAAATGCACGCACGCCTCGTACCACGCGCGCAACGCCGGATGTTTCTCCGCCAACTGACAATTGATTACCGTGTAAACTCGCGCGATCTCCGCCGGCTTCATTTCCACCCACGCCTTGAACGCTTCCATCTGATCGACCGGGCTGCGCCGTCCGTCGGTCACGAAAAACACATGCGTCGCTCCCGCCGGCAAATCCGCCTCGATCGTGCCCGCGAGCGTCCACGTCCAGCGCGAGACCGCGGGCAACTTAGCGTCGATTTCCGCCGCCGGTTCCGCCGCGGCCAGCATCACCGCGGGCCGCGCGTCTTCGCCCAGGCCGCCTTCAATCAGGTCGCACAACACCTCGCGCCGGCCCGAGCCCGCCGCACCGAGGATCACATACACCAAAGGTTTTTCCACGCTATTCATTTATCCAGCACTCAATGCGAAGCTCCGCCAAAGTGCGAACGATTCTTTCGCCGGACCGACTTAAAATTTAAACGTCCCGCACTGCGCGCTCTGGCGCAGCCAGTGATCGAGTAGCACCAGCGCCGCCATCGCCTCGACGATCGGTACCGCACGCGGCACCACGCACGGGTCGTGCCGCCCGCGGCCCATCAGCTCCGTCGCCGCGCCCGTTTTATCCACGGTCGCCTGCAATTGCAGAATCGTCGCCGTCGGTTTGAACGCCACGCGGAAGACAATTTCTTCGCCGTTGCTAATGCCGCCCTGGACGCCGCCCGAGCGATTCGTCGCGGTGCGCACCGCACCGGCGCGGTTTTCAAACGCGTCGTTGTGCTCGCTGCCGCGCAACTGCGCGCCCGCGAAGCCGCTCCCGATTTCAAAGCCTTTCGTCGCCGGGAGCGAGAGCATCGCCTTCGCCAGATCCGCCTCGAGCCGATCAAAAACCGGCACGCCCAAACCCGCCGGCAACCCGCGCACGCGGCACTCGATTACGCCGCCCACCGAATCGCCTTCGCTACGGACGGCCTTGATGCGCTCGATCATTTTTTCCGCCGTCGGACGATGCGGACAACGCACCGGCGTCGCCTCGACTTCGGCGAGCGTCGGGAAATTCACCAACGCATCCACCGGCGCCGCAATGTCGTGCACCTGCGTTAAAAACGCCCGGATTTCCACACCGCCCGCGCCGTTGGTGGCGCGATGCGCCAAAATCTTTTTGGCAATCGCTCCGGCTGCGACGCGACCGACGGTCTCGCGCGCCGAGCTGCGCCCGCCACCGCGATGATCTCGAAGCCCGAATTTTTGTTGATAGGTGAAATCGGCGTGCGAGGGGCGGAATTTATCGCGCATCTCGTCGTAGGCGTTGGAGCGCTGGTCGGCGTTGCGCACGATCAAGGTGATCGGCGTGCCCGTGGTTTTGCCCTCAAAAATTCCGGACCAGATCTCGACTTTGTCCTCTTCTTTGCGGGGCGTGACGATGTCGCTTTGACCCGGCCGACGACGGTCGAGCTCGACTTGGATTTCCTCGGCCGTGATCGGCAAGCCCGGCGGGCAGCCATCGATGGTCACACCGACGCCGAGACCGTGGCTCTCGCCCCAGGTGCTGATCGTAAAAAGTTTTCCAAAGGAGTTGCCCATCGCAGCAAAAACCGTTGGCCCCAGCCCGACCGCCCGCAAGCGACAAATCCAAACCTATAAATGAAGGCAACTTTCCGCGATGCGCGGCGTCATGACACAAGACCGTTTACAACCCCGCCGGCTTACTCCTCCATAAAAACCTCTGTGCGCCTCTGGCGCTTAACCTTTTTTATCGCCCCTTCCCGCATGACTTCGCGTATCGCCCGCCTGAGCCTCGTCGCCAGCCTCTTCGCTCTTTCCACGGCCTTGTTCGCCCAGGCTCCCGCTCCGGCCACCAAGCCAGCCGCGCCCGACGTGAAACCCAACGGCGACGAAATGATCCCGTCGTTTAAAATCAGCGGCTTGCCCATCGACGGCGTCCTCGCCGCGCTCGAGTTTCACACGGGCCGCAGCATTTTGCGCCCCGCCGCGCTGCCCACCGCCGAATACACGCTCGTCATTGATCGCCCCATCCCGCGCTCCGAGCTCATCCTCGCCATCGAGACTCTCCTCGCCCTCAACCAGATCGGCGTCGCCCCACTCGGTGATCGTTTCCTCAAAGTGATCGCCCTCGCTCAGGCCAAGACCGAAGCCCCAGAAATGATCACCGGTTCCGCCTTTGATCAGCCCGCCTCCGGCAAAATCGCCACCAAGGTTTTCCAATTCGATTTCTTACGCGTAAACGAATTCATGCCCCAGCTCCAGGGCTTGCTCACGCCGGGCGTCGGCGGCGGTGTCGTCGTCCTCGATAAAACCAATGCTGCCCTCGTCACCGATTCCGTGAGCAATCTGCAGCGCATCGAAAACCTGATCAAAACTCTTGATCGCCCCGCCACCACCGGACTCAACCCCAAATTCTATCCGCTGAAATCCGCCAAGGCCTCCGACCTCGTCAACAAGCTCCGCACCGTTTTGAGCGGCAGCCTCCAGACCCAGCTCGGCACCAGCACCACTTACAACGCCGACGATCGTACCAACCAGATCATCCTCATCGCCGACCCGCGCCAATATCCCTTCTTCGACGAGCTCATCGCCAAACTCGACGTCAAGGCCGACCCCAACACCCGCAACGAAGTCATCTACCTCAAGCACGCCGCCGCCAAAGACGTCTCCACGCTCCTGACGCAGCTAGTCACCGGCCAGACCAACGCCGCCCAAAAAGCCTCCGCCCAATCCGTCCGCCCGGGCCAAGTCACCGTGCCCGGCCAATCGGCCGCGCCTCAGCCCGCCGCCCCGCAACCCACGCCTGCGACCGTCACCCTCAGCGGCACCGAGACCGCTGGCCTCGCTGGCTCCAACGAGTTTAGTACGCTTGTTACCGTCACCTACGACGAGCGCAGCAACGCCGTCATCGTCTCCGGCACCGGCGACGACATCCGCCTCATCAAAGACCTCGTCGATAAAATCGACATCATCCTCGCCCAGGTCCGCATCGAAGTGATCATCGCTGAAGTCACGTTGAGCGACACCGACAAAACCGGACTCTCCGCCCTCAACCTCACCGCCGCCACCAACGCCACCACCGGCGTGCGGTCCATCACCAATTTCTCCGGCGCCGTCGCCGGCTGGAATATCACCGAAGGTATCGTCGACCCGCTTTCGCTCAAAGCCGCCCTCACCGACGCCGGGACGCGCAGCAACGTCAACGTCCTCTCCGCTCCCACCATCGTCACCACGCACAATAAAGAAGCCGAAGTCGTCGTCGGCCAAAAACGCCCCGTCGTCACCGGCACCACCAGCGTCTCGACCACCGGCGGCACCAGCTCGACCTACACCTATCAAAGCATCGCCATCGACCTGAAGGTCACCCCGCTCATCGGCGACGACGGCAGCATCCAGCTCAAGATCGACCAAAAGGTCGACGACCTCCTGGGCAGCACGACAATCGACGGCAACCAAGTCCCGATCATCGGCACCCGCCAAGCTACGTCGTTCATCAACGTCTACGACAGCCAGATGGTCGTCCTCGGCGGCCTCCAACGCCAGAAATTCGGCAACGACCGCGCCAAGATCGGCTTCCTCGCCGAAATCCCGATTATCAGCCACCTGCTTGGCGGCCGCGAGAAATCGGTCGAACGCACCGAACTGCTCCTCTTCGTTCGCCCTCACGTCATCAAGCCCACCGAAGTCTCCGCCGACACCAAGAAGAACATCGATGGCCTCTCCAACAAGGAGCAGATCAACCAGTATCTCATCGACCCCTCGAAACCGGCCAAACCTTCCTTGCTCGAGCAGCTCAAGTAAGCCCGCGCGCCGCCTCCTCCCGATGATTGCGCTCGCCTCCGATACCTTGCCCGCGGTCCTCGCCGCGCGGCTCACCGAAGAACAACTTCAGTCCGTGCGCGAAGCCGCGCGCGGCCAACGCCTAGCCGCCCTCGCCGCCGCCCTCACGCTGCCCGAGCCCGAGACCCTCACCGCCGTCGCCCAAGCCGCCGGTCTCGATATCGCCAGCAACCTCGAGACCGATCCCGCTGCCCGCGGCCTCCTCCCTGCCCGCCTCGTCCACGATTACCAGATCATTCCGATCCAGTTTGGCCCCGCCGCTCCCGAGGGCGAAGACGCCGCCGAAGCGACCTCCAGCACGCCCTTGCATCTCGCGACCGCTTGGCTCCCCGATGCGATCATGGCCGATTGGTTGCGGACGTTTACCCCGCGCCCCCTCGTGTGGCACCTCGCTGTGCCCGAGCGCATCCACCAACTTATCATCGAAAATTTCGGCGTCGGCTCCGGCGCCCTCGAAGACGGTGACGAATCCTACGTCGCCCCGGAATCCGTCCAACAAGCCGAAGAAGTCGTCGACGAAGACGCCGCGGTTGTCCGCTTCGTCACCGACGTCATCAAACAAGCCGTCGAGGACCAAGCCACCGACATCCATTTCGAACCGCAGGAAGAACAACTCCGCATCCGCTACCGCGTCGACGGCCTGCTCGTGCCCGTGCCCGTCCCGGAGAATCTCCTGCGCTTTCAGGACGCCATCATCTCGCGCCTCAAGATCATGGCGCGCCTCAACATCTCCGAAAAACGCCTCCCGCAGGACGGCCGCATCAACTTCAAGGCCAACAACACCGTCCTCGACATCCGCGTCGCCACCGCGCCGACCATTTACGCCGAGTCTGTTTCGCTCCGCCTCCTGAATCAGAAGAAGGAAGCCTACACGATGGACCGCCTCGGCATGAGCCCCGACGAGCAGGCCCAAATCATCAGCGTCCTCGATTATCCGCACGGCATCATCCTCGTCACCGGCCCCACCGGCTCCGGCAAGAGCACCTCGCTCAACGCGTTTCTGCGCAAAATCAATTCCACCGATCTGCGCATCATCACCGTCGAAGACCCGATCGAATACGAAGTCCCCGGCGTGAATCAGATGCAGATCCGCTCCGAGATTGGCCTCACCTTCGCCAGCGCCCTCCGCTCCATTCTCCGGCAAGACCCCGACGTCATCATGGTCGGCGAAATCCGCGACAAAGACACCGCCGAGATCGCCATCCGCGCCTCTCTCACCGGTCACTTGGTGTTCTCGACCCTCCACACCAACGACGCCCCTGGCGCCATCACGCGTCTCGTCGACATGGGGATCGAGCCGTTCCTCGTCGCCTCCGCCATCGAGCTGGTCATCGCCCAACGCCTCGTCCGCCGCCTCTGCCCCAACTGCTGCGCGCCCGAGCCCATCAGCAAAGTCAAACTCCTCGAGACCCTCGCCATCCTCGAGTGCGACGCCGCCGAAGCTGAACTCATCACCGCGCTCAAACACCCCGTCGGCTGCGACCGTTGCCGCGGCACGGGCTACCGCGGCCGCATCGGCCTCTTCGAGATTTTCCGTCTCAACGACGAGCTCCACGAGCTCATCCTCCAACGCGAGAGCACACGCACTCTTACACAAGCCGCCCGCAAACAAGGCATGCGCACCCTCGGCCAGAGCGGCTGGGAAAAAGTCAAAGCCGGCCACACCACGCTCGAGGAAGTCCTCCGCGTCGTGACCGTGGTGGAAAAGTAAAATGGCCCGCTTCGCCTACAGCGCCCGCGATCGCGCCGGCCAATCCGTCTCCGCCGAGCTCGACGCTCCGAGCCGTAAAGACGCCCTGCGCCTCCTCACCGCCCGCGGTCTGCAAGTGGCCACCGTCACCGAGCTCCAAGCCGGCCCCGTCGGCAAAGGCGGCAAAGCCACCGCCAAGCGCGCGCCAAAATCCGCCGCACGCATCGCTGCCCAAGCCCCGCGCCGCTCCGAGCGCCTGCCGTTTCTCGAATCGCTCCACGATCTCACGAGCAGCGGCCTTTCCGCGGGTGAAGCCGTCCGCCTCCTTTCCACGCGCATCAAAGAACCTCGCCTGCGCACCCTCTGCGCCGGCGTCTGGGAACGCATCAGCGAAGGCGCCCCGCTTTCCCGCGCCCTCGGCAATTACCCGGAAGTCTTCGATAGCGCCACGGTCAACTTGATCCAAGCCGGCGAAGCCACCGGCTCGCTCAAAGACACCCTCGCCCGCCTCATCGCGCACTTGATCGAGCAACGCGAACTACGCAGCCAGCTCATGTCGGCCCTCGCCTATCCGGTGTTCATGGTCTTCGTGTCCGGCGGCGTGATCTTATTTTTTCTCACGTTTCTGCTGCCGCGCTTGCAGACACTCCTCAGTTCGCTCGGCGGCAAGATGCCCACGTCCACCAAGCTGCTCATCGGCGCCTCCAACTTCGCCCTCAGTATTTGGGGCATCATGGCCGTCGTCGCCGTCGTCATCGGGATCACTTCGTTCCTCGCGTGGCGCCAGACCCCCGCCGGCCGCGCGCAGACGGACGCGTGGCTCCTCAAACTCCCGCTCATCGGCCCGTTCATCGTGGCGCAGACGGTGCTCTCCTTTAGCCAGACGCTTTCCGTGCTCTTGGAAAACGGCATCACCGCCTCCGAAGCGCTGCGCATGACGGAAAAACAAATCGGCAATGAAGTTCACCGCGAGGCCTTCAAGACCGCCACCGGCCGCGTACTCGAGGGCGAATCGCTCTCGGTCGCCATGATGCGCACCGGCTGTTTCCCCGACCTCGTCCTCGACCGCCTCGCGATCGGAGAAAACACCGGCAACGTCGTCCCTAGCCTAAAACAAATCGCGCAGGCCTACCAAAAAATCATCAGCGGCCAGCTGAACGTGTTCACCAAAATGGTCGCCGGCGTGGTGCTCGGCGGCGTGTTTACCTTTGTCGGATTCATCGCCTTCGCGATCGTGAGCGCTGTCTTCCAAGTCAGCGCCAGCTTCAAACTCGGCGGTTAAACCGGCCCGAGCAAGCGGAGGAACTCCGCCTCGTCGATCACGGCCACGCCGAGCGTTTGTGCTTTTTCCAGCTTCGAACCCGCTTCTTCGCCGGCCAGTACGTAGCTCGTTTTTTTACTCACGCTGCCGCTCACTTTTCCGCCGGCCGCTTCGATCTTCGCCGCCGCCGCTTCCCGCGAGAGCGTCGGCAACGTGCCCGTGAGAACAAAGGTTTGGCCCGAGAAAACGCCCACCACCGGTGCCGTCGCCAGACGGGCCGCCACGGGCGCGATGCCTAATTCCGCCAAACGCTGGAGCGCGCGCTGACCGCGGTCCGAGCGAAAAAACGCCACGGTGTGACGCGCCACTTCGGCGCCGATTTTTTCGGCACCCGGCGTGCGCTCACGGATCGCTTCGAGCTCCGCTTTTTCGCCGGCGAGCGCCGCGTAGCGTTCCGCCCGCGCCTGCCGCTCGGTTTCATCCTTCGGCGGATTCAACCGCGAGCGCGGACTCACCTCGCTCATGGCTTCGACGACATCGGCCAAGCGCGCGAGTCGGGGTAAAATCTCCGACTGCGCCACCGCCTCGAGCGTCCCATGCGCGGCCGCAATATCCTGCGCCGTCGCTCCGCCCACGTCGCGGATCTGTAGCGCCAACAACCAGCGCCCCAAGTCAAAGCCCCGCGCCCGCGCAATCGCATCGACGATCTTGGTCGCGTTCTTCACACCCAAAATGCGCGGCTCTTCCGCCGTCCCGAGATTCATCGCGCCGAGCGACTCCGCCTCGAGCGCAAATAGTTCAAACATTTCCCGCACGGCTCCCGTGGTGACGAGTTTTTCGGCGACGACGCCGCCGAGGCCTTCGAGGTCGAGCACGCCGCGACCGGCGACGTAATCGAGCCGGCCGACGAGTTGCGCCGCGCAATCGGGATTCGGGCAACGGATCGCAACTTCGCCCGCGACGTGCACGGTGGCCGTCGCGCAAACCGGACACGTTTCAGGAAAAACATACGCCGCGCACTCCGGCGCACGGCGCGCCAGATTCACCGCGATCACGACGGGGATAATTTCGCCGGCTTTCTCCACGTAAACGGTGTCGCCGACGCGGATGTCTTTGCGCGCGATTTCATCGCGGTTGTGCAACGTCGCCCGCGCCACCGTCGTGCCCGCGAGTTGCACGGGATCGAGCTCGGCGACCGGCGTCAAAACGCCCGTGCGTCCGACTTGAATCGTGATCGCCTTCAGCCGCGTCTCGGCGCGCTCGGGGGCAAATTTATACGCGCACGCCCAACGCGGAGACAGTTTCCGCGCGCTCTGACCTTCACCGCGAAAACCGGCCTGTTGTTGCAGCGCGAAATCATCGAGTTTCACCACGGCGCCGTCTGTCGCGTAGGGCAACGTCGCGCGGTGCGCATCGAGTTCGCGGATCGCCGCGACGACCGCTTCGATTCCGCGCACGGTGCGACGGTGTTCGAGGGTCGGCAGGCCCCAATGCGCGAGAGCTGCGTGCCCATCAGATTGCGAGGCCAACAAACCTTGCGGCTCCAGCGCGCCAAAACCGTAGAGTACAATTTCGAGACCGCGCGCGCGGACTTCAGCGGCGTCGAGGAGTTTGAGCGTGCCGGCCGCGAGGTTGCGGGGATTCGCGTAGGGTTCGAGTCCGGCTTCTTCCTGCGTCTGGTTGATGCGGGCAAATTCGGAAAACCGCAGAAAAATCTCCCCCCGGATTTCCACCAGTGCCGGCCCGGGAGGCGTCGTGAGATCGGCGGGCGCGCGCAGCGTGTGCGGCAGGTGCGCGATGGTTTTGACGTTGGCCGTGACGTCGTCGCCTTCCTCGCCATCGCCGCGCGTGACAGCGCGAACGAGTTTGCCGTTTTCGTACGTCACGCTGATCGAGGCGCCGTCGATCTTGGGCTCGACGGAATAAACGAGGTCGTCGCGACCAAACAGTTTGGCGAGGCGTGCGTGGAAATCGCGGAGTTCGCCCTCGTCGTAGGTGTTGTCGAGCGTGGTCATCGCGAGGCGATGCTTGGTGCGCACGAAACCGTCGGCGCGGTCGTCGCCCACGCGTTGCGTCGGCGAATCGGGCACCATCAACGCGGGGAACTGGCGCTCGAGTTCTTCGAGCTCGCGCTTGAGCGCGTCGTATTCGAAATCGCCGATCTCGGGCCGCGCGCGGTTGCGGTAAAGTTCATCGTGCCGCCGGATGTCGGCGGTGAGGGTCGCGATGCGTTGGGCGGCGGATTCGGGCGTCATGGACGTTGGGCGGAGTTATCCGCTGGATCGGAATTACGACGCCCCCAAAGCGGTGCTTCCAGCAATTTCCGATACCAAGCCCAATACGTGTAAAGCCCGACCGCCAACGTGGCCCCGAGCGTATCCGCCACCCAATCCATGAACTCCATCGAGCGCCCAGGCGTGAAATATTGATGAAGTTCGTCGCTCACGCCGAAAGCCGAAACGATCACGATCGCCCAAAAAGCCCGCGCGCTGATCAAGGCCCGCAACACGAGCGTGGCGAGAAGTCCGTAGACGGAGAAATGGGCGACTTTGTCGAAATTGCGAACCGACGGTCCTTCGACCGCGCTGCGGCTCGAAGCGATTACAATCAGGCCAGCCAACGCCCCAGCAAAAATCCAACGGCGGCGGCGGTGAGATACGCTTGAAGTCACAGGTAATAGAGTGAGCGCGGCAGGTCTAAAACCAAGCGGGAATCCCAACAAATCAAAAGCTCTTGGACTTTCTCCGGCCCCGTACCATCGCAGGGAAACGAGTTAAACATAACCGGGGAAATGGTCGGGGCGGACGGTTAAACAGCGAACGTTAGTGGTGTTAATATGTGAGCCAGCTCCGAACTGCCGAGCGTAAACTGGTTGATAACTCGATTCGCGGCGAAGGTTCGCTGGTGCGAAATAACATTAAGCCGGGATCGTTTGCGAAGCCGACGCAGCAGCAATTAAACGCATTCGCACCGCGGACGCTTCGCGGAGGCATCTTGCCGCTGGCCGCCGGGCTTCCGAAACCGTGCGCCACCCAATTCAAATCAGTCTTGAACGGCTGTTACGTTATCATACCATAAATAAATAAGTGAAATCAAATCGTAACACTAGCACCCAGATCCTGAAGGCGTGCAACCTTGTCCGCAGCCTCGGGGTTTTCCGTGCCCGCGACATGGTGGTCGCCGGTTACTCGCGTGAATACCTTCGCCGTCTGGTCGGACAGGGGCACGCGCGTCAACTCGGACGTGGACTCTACGCATCCGCTGACTTCGAGCCGGACCAAAACCTCTCTCTGGTCGAGGCTGCCAAACGAGTGCCGCGCGCCGTGGTCTGCCTGGTTTCCGCGCTCCAATTCCACCGGATCGGGACGCAGTCGCCGCATCAAGTCTGGCTGGCCCTCCCGCGCGACACCAATTTCCCGGGTAACGGAAATCTGCCCTTTCGGTTCTGCAAGTTCTCGGCCGCTTCCCACGCCTTCGGCGTCCAGGAGCACGCACTGCCAAGCGGAACCGTGCGAGTTTACTCTCCGGCCAAGACCGTGGCCGACTGCTTCAAGTATCGGCACAGGTATGGCCTCGATGTGGCGATCGAGGCGCTGCGCGACGGCTGGCGGGAGAAGAAATTCACCATGAACGAACTCTCCAAGGCGGCCGCCGTCTGCCGGGTGAGCCGGGTCATTCAACCCTATATCGAGATGCTCGCATGAACGCGCCCAAGAACATCTCCGCCTCCGTGAGAGCCCGGCTGCAAAACGTGGCCGCGACCCGTGGCGAAGATTTCAACCTTTTGGTCCTGCGCTATGGCATCGAGCGCCTCCTCTTCCGGCTGAGTCAATCGCCCCACGCCGACCGGTTCCTGCTCAAGGGCGCGATGCTGTTTGTCGTTTGGGACGAGAAAACTCACCGACCCACCCGCGATCTCGACCTCCTCGGATTCGGCTCCACGGAAAAAGCGGACTTGATCCGGGTATTCGCAGCCGTGGCAGTCGTGCCCGTGGTGGACGACGGAATCGTATTCGACCCGAAGTCCGTGCAAGCTGACGACATCCGGGAAGACAACGCCTACGGCGGCGTCCGCATCCGGTTACTGGGCAAGCTCGGCACAGCAGAGGTGCCGGTGCAGATCGACGTGGGCGCGGGGGATGTCGTCACGCCCGCACCCGAGAGAGCGACCTTCCCGGCGCTGTTGGAATTTCCCGCACCGCAGATTCGCACGTATCCCATCTACACGGTCGTCGCCGAGAAGTTCGAGGCAATAGTGAAGCTGGGGATCGCCAACACCCGGATGAAGGACTTTCACGACATCTGGTTCCTCGCGCAGCGGTTCGAGTTCGATGGCCCGACGCTGCGCAAAGCCATCGACGCAACGTTTGCCCGCCGGCAGACGAATCTGCCACCGATTCCCGAAGCTCTCACCGATGCGTTTGCCAACGATCCGACCAAAAAGGTGCAGTGGGCCGCGTTCCTGCGCCGCAACGGCCTGACCGGTCTCCCCGAGCGATTCAGCGAAGTCGTGGGCGTGTTGCGAATGTTTTTCGAGCCAGTGCTGCGGGCACGATAAGACTACGTCCGCAAGCCACGGTTTACGATGGCTGCAGAATTCCCCACGGCTTTTAATCCCGGAGCGTTAAACACTTTCCCAGGGAAACGCCGAAAATCGTGCCAGCGGCGTGGATTTCTAATGGGAAAATCCGAACTAAACTCCCGAAGCGTTTGACGCGCGGGTTCCGTAACACGTTTAACCCCGGGGATATCATCCCGGTCGTTAAACGATCCGAACTAAGTTCGGAGTTTATTTTGAAATGGTCGGGCTGGTGAGATTCGAACTCACGACCTCTTGCACCCCATGCAAGCGCGCTACCAGGCTACGCTACAGCCCGAACAGATGAAGGGTCAGCAAGCTAGATGCTCCGGTCTTAAGCAAGTGCTTTTTCGGGTCTTTTCCTAAAGTACAACTTTTTCAAAAATCTGCCTCAAACCCGCGTTTTCTCTGGGAAAAATGTTTGCCGACCCGCCCGCACGCCTCCGGTGTAAACGAGCGCCGTGGAGACCCCTCTCCCGCGTTTTCATCTTACCCTTCATCCATTATGAGCAACGTTCGCATCGGTATCGTCGGCATGGGCAACATGGGCACCGCCCACGCCAACAGCATCCTCGCCGGCAAAATTCCACGCCTCACTCTGGCCGCCATCGCTGAACCCGACGCCGCCCGGCGCGCGAAGTTCACGCAGGTCGCGACCTTCGCCACCGCCGAGGAGATGATCGATTCCGGCCTCATCGACGCCATCATCATCGCCACGCCACATTACCAGCACACCTCGCTCGGCATCTACGCCCTCAAGGCCGGTTTGCACGTCATGGTCGAGAAGCCGGTCTCGGTCCACAAAGCCGACGGCGAACGCCTCCTCGCCGCGCATAAAAATAAAAAACAGATCTTCGCGGCGATGTTCAACCAGCGCACCGACCCGTATTACCAAAAAATCCGCAACCTCATCCGCTCCGGCGAACTCGGCCAAATCCGCCGCGTGAATTGGATCATCACCAACTGGTTTCGCACCGAGGCCTACTACGCCTCCGGCGGCTGGCGCGCCACCTGGGCCGGCGAGGGCGGCGGCGTCCTTCTCAACCAGTGCCCACATAACCTCGATCTTTTCCAATGGATTTTCGGCATGCCCGTGCGCATCCGCGCCCATTGCGGTTTCGGCAAATACCACAAAATCGAGGTCGAAGACGACGTCACCGCGTACATGGAATTCGCCAACGGCGCCACGGGCGTGTTCATCACCTCCACCGGCGAAGCCCCCGGCACCAACCGCCTCGAAATCACCGGCGAACGCGGCAAAGTCGTTTACGAAAACGACAAGATCACCTTCACGCGCAACGAGACCCCGATGTCGGAATTCTCGCGCAAAACCACCGCCGGTTTCGCGCAGCCTGATACCTGGGACGTCGCCATCAGCGCCCCCAACCATGGTGGCCAGCACAACGAAATCCTCCAGAATTTCACCGCCGCCATTCTCGACGGCGCCACCCTGCTCTCTCCTGCGGCCGAGGGCATTCACTCCATCGAACTCGCCAACGCTATGCTCCTCTCCGCCTGGACCGATGAAACGATCTCGCTCCCGCTGAACGGCGCACGCTACGCGAAATTGCTCAACCAAAAGGCCGCCGCCTCCGCCCGCCGTAAACCTAAGAAGGTCGTCGCCTCCGCCCCCGCCGCCGATTTCTCCAAATCGTTCGCGCGTTAATGCGTCTTGTTTCCGCGCTGCGCCGCGCCCGCATAAATCGCGGGCCGGCGCACACCGTTTCTTTTCGACGCAGCTCGACGAACGGACCGTCAGCGTAAATGTGTGTCTGCCCTACCGCGGAATCCGCGGCTAAACTTTCTCTCATGCAAATCGGCCTCTGCCTCGACCCCGCCACGCTCGCCACCCTGCCCGCTCCGCACGGTTTCGATTTCATTGAGGGTCACGTGCAAGATTTCCTCCTGCCGTTTGCCAACGATGACGCTTTCGCCGGACACGCCGCCGCACTCCGGGCGAGCCCGCTGGCAATGCCCGCCGCCAACTGCTTGTTGCCTGCGCGCCTGAAAATCGTCGGCCCCGCCGTCGATACCGCCGCGCTCACGCAGTACGCCGAGACGATCTTTCGCCGCGCCCGCCAAGTCGGCATGACGATCATGGTCGTGGGCAGTGCCGGTGCCCGCATGATTCCCGAGGGTTGGTCTGCCGTACGCGCGTTCGAACAATACGTCGAGACGCTCCGCCTCTTCGCCCCGCTCGCTCAAGCTCAGGGCGTCACGCTGGTCGTCGAGCCGCTCAACCGCGGCGAGTGCAACCTCGTCAACACGATCATCGAAGGCGCCGAGGCTGTCGCCCGCGCGAATCACCCTTCGGTAAAAATGCTTGTCGATATTTTCCACATGCTGCGCAACGGCGAATCGGCCGATGACATTCTCTGCGTCGGTCCCGTGTACCACGTGCATCTCGCCGAAGACAAAGACCGCGCTGCGCCCGGCGTGAACGGCGAAGATTTTCGCCCGTTCCTGCGCGCGTTAAAAAAAATCGGCTACCACGACCGTTTCACGATCGAGTGTTTCTGGAAAACGGGCCCGGCGCCCGAGGCTGCCGCCGCCGTCGCGGCGCTCCGCGCCCAGCTCGCCGCCGTCGGTTATTAAACCGCGCTCAAGCGCGCGCAGTCGAGCCTGCGCAAACGCGCGACGGCGCGCGTCAGGCCAAAATCCCCTTCACGACTTTGCCGTGCACGTCGGTGAGGCGGTAGTCGCGGCCCTCGAAGCGATAAGTGAGGCGTTCGTGATTGAAGCCGAGTTGGTTC
>CANFSZ010000044.1 GCA_947449835.1 Opitutia bacterium | reverse complement strand
TCGGCATCCACATCGCTTACGCCGGCCACGACATGCACGGTCTGAGCGTCGGACCCGACGGCCGCATTTATTGGAGCATCGGCGACAAGGGCACCAACGTCACCTCCAAGGAAGGCCGCCACTTTTATTATCCCAACGAAGGCTCCATCCTCCGCATCGAGCCCGACGGTTCCAACTTTGAGGTCTACGCCCACGGCGTGCGCAATCCCCAAGAGCCCGCCTTCGACGATTTCGGTGATCTCTTCGTCGTGGACAACGACGCCGATATGAAAGGCGAACGCGAACGCTTCGCCTACATCGTCGAGGGCAGCGACACCGGTTGGCGCTGCAATTATCAATACATGAAGGAATCCGCCCCGTGGATGCGCGAGGGCATTTGGAAACCACATTTTCCCGGTCAGGCCGCTTACCTTTTGCCCGCGTTGCTCAATTATTCCGACGGCCCCGCCGGTTTCAAACACGACCCCGGTACCGCACTCAGCGACGCGCAGCGCGGCCTGTTTATCCTCAACGAATTTCCTTCCGGGAAAATGCGCGCCTTCCGCGCCGAGCGCGACGGCGCTTCATTTAAGATGGTCGACGCCCGCATTCTCAATGAAGGCATCATGGGCATCGGCCTCGCGTGGCATCCGGACGGCTCGCTTTTCATGGCCGATTGGATGGGCGGTTATCCGCTCGATGGTAAAGGCGCCGTCTGGCGCATTGAAACACCCGCCACGGCCAAAGACGCCCAGCGTCTCCAGACGCGGCTCTTGCTCTCCGCCGGTTTCGCCAAAACTGCTTCGGCTGAACTCCTCGCCCTTCTCGGTCACCGCGATCAACGCGTCCGTCAAGGCGCCCAACTCGAGCTCGCCAAACGCGGCCAAGCCGATGCGCTCCTCGCCGTCGCCCGTGATGCCGCCGCGCCGCTCCTCGCTCGCGTGCACGCCGTGTGGGGTTACGGCCAGCTCCTCCGCCGCGCTGCGGCGCCCGTCGCCGCCGCGTGGCCCTTGCTCGCGGATGCCGACGCGGAAATCCGCACGCAGGCCGCGAAAATCCTCGGCGACGCCGCTAGCGCGAAACCCGACGCCAAACGCCTCATTCCGTTGCTCACGGACATTGCCCCGCGCGTGCGTCTCCAAGCCGCGATTGCCCTCGGTAAACACGCCGAGCCCGCCGCCGTGGACGCGCTCTTCGCGTTCGCCGCCGCCGATGCCGCTGCGCCGGTGTTGCGGCACGGCGCTGTGGTTGGCCTCACGGGCTGCGCCACGGCCGCCCAACTCGCCGCGCGCAAAAACGATCCTTCCTTAAACGTCCGCCTCGTCAGCGTCGTCGCGCTCCGTCGCCACGTTTCCCCGCTCGTCGCCGAATTTTTAAACGATGCCGATCCGCTCGTCGTCGCCGAAGCCGCCCGTGCGATCCACGACGAACGCGGGATTCCCGCTGCGTTGCCCCAACTCGCCGCGCTCATCGACGCGCGTTCGCCCAACGAATTCATCTCTCGCCGTGCGCTCAACGCCAACCTCCGTCTCGGTACGCCCGAAGCCGCGGCCCGCTTGCTCGCACTCGCCCTCGATGGGCGCGCCGACCGCTCGCTCCGCGAAGAAGCCCTCGCGAGCTTGCGGATGTGGAACGCGCCCGAGCCTCTCGATCTCGTTGATGGCTTTGCGCGCACGTTTAAACCGCAACCCATCGCCGCCGTCCTGACGCCGAAACTCGACGCGCTCCTGGCGTTGACCGATCCGGAACTCAAAACCCTCGCGATCCAAATTATGATCGCGCACGCGCTGCGGGCCGCCCCCGCGCAGATCGCCACCATCGTCGCGGAAACTGCGGCGCCCGGCGAACTCCGCGCTCAAGCCCTCCGCCTCCTCGCTGATCCCGCGCTGCGCGGCGAAACTGCTTTCGCTGCGGCCCTGAATACCGCGCTCGCCGCGGCCTCGCCCGAGCCGTTGCACGGTGCGGCGCTCGCATTGCTCTTGCCGGCTCAACCCGACCGTCTCGTCGCCGAGGTGCCATCGGTCCTGCAATCGCGCACGTTCCCCGAAAAACAACACGCGCTCGCGCTCCTCGCTCAAGCCGCCACGCCGGCCGCCGATGCGATTCTGCTCACGTACGCCGACAGCTTGGTCGCCGGCACCTGCGCGCCCGATTTGAAACTCGATGTGCTCGACGCCGCGCGCGCTCGCGCCACGGCCAATTCTAAGCTCGCGGCGCAAGTCGCAGCCTACACCGCATCTGCCGCCGGCGTCGCGCAGAGCGAGTTGCTCCTCGGTGGTAGCGTCCTCGCTGGTCGGGACGTTGTGCAAAATAATCTTAACGCCAACTGCCTCGCTTGCCACGGCATCGAAGCCAACGGCGGCAGCGAAGTCGGTCCCAATCTGAGCACCATCGGCAGCCAGCGTGACCACGCTTATCTCCTCGAATCGTTACTCGTGCCCAACGCCAAAATTGCCACCGGTTACGGCCTGGTGAGTGTGACGCTTAAAGACGGTTCCGTCGTCGCGGGCACGATCGCACGCGAGACGCCGCAGTCGGTCGGGGTTCGGCTTTTTGACGGCACCAACCGCACGCTCGCTCGCGCCGATATCGTGACGCAAACCCCGCCGGTTTCCATTATGCCGCCGATGCTCGGTATTTTGCAGCCGCGCGAGGTGCGCGATGTCGTGGCGTTCCTCGCGGCGCAGAAAACGCGGTCGCGCCGCGGCGCCACCGGTACCGCCGCGCCCGATGGCGGACTGTGAGGTTTCACTTGGGCGTCGGCGGATGACGCCCGAGTGAGTCTTGGCAACGAGGCGCGTTGCTGCACGCTCGATCCCGATGAATGTTTTTTCCGTGGCGGCTCGTGGGCTCGGCGTGGCGCGCTTGTGCGCGGCGCTGGGCGCGAGTGCGGCACCGGTGGTGGAGTTCAAACTTCCTGCGCCGCCCCCGCCGGAGGAAACACCCGTGACCGCTCCGGTCGTTGAACCCGCCGCAGCAACGGCTGCGCCAGATCCGGTGGTCGAAGTTCCCGCGGAGGCCAACGTGGGGCGACCGGTGACGTCGTGGTTGGAGGCGCAGATCGAGCTCGCGCGTCGGGGTTTTTCGAGCGGCGCGATTGATGGTGTGGGCGGGGCACAATCGGCGGCGGCGCTGCGGGCGTTTCAGGAAAAAGAGCATCTCGCGCCTTCGGGTGCGCTGGATGGGCCCACGCGCGCGACCCTGTTAATGCGGACTGAGCCGTTGACGACGTTGACGTTGAGCGCCGCAGATTGCGCGCGGCTCCAGCCGTTGAGTGACACGTGGATCGGAAAATCGACGCAGTCCGCGCTCGATTATGAGACGGCATTGGAGCTGGTCGCCGAGCGCGCGCACGCGAGTCCAAATCTGGTGAAGCGATTGAATCCGGCGATGGATTGGAGCGGCCCGCTTTTGCCCGGGACCGTCTTTACGGTGCCGGCGGTGGGAAAAGTTAACGTGAGCGGCGTCGCGGCGCGGTTGCACGTGAAACTGGCGGAGCGGGTGCTGCAGGTGCGCGACGCGGAAGATCGGTTGCTCGCGCATTTTCCGGTGAGCATCGCGCGCAAAGTCGAGAAGCGCCCCGTCGGTGAGTTGCACGTGACGGTGGCGATCGCTAACCCCGATTATACGTTCGATCCGGCGGTGTTTCCGGAATCGGAGGAAGCACAACAACTCGGTCGAAAATTGATTTTGCCGCCGGGCCCAAACAATCCTGTCGGCGTGGCCTGGATCGGTCTTGATCGTCCGGGCTACGGCATTCACGGCACACCGAAACCTGAGCAAGTCGGGCGCACGGAGTCGCATGGTTGTTTCCGCCTCGCAAACTGGGATGCGCAGACGTTGCTGCCCCTCGTGTGGGTCGGGCTGACGGTGGTCGTGGATCCTTAAACGATTTTCGCTCTGGTTGGCGCAGAGGGATATGAGTTTGGCGTCGAGGGTTGACGACGAACTGGCCGGGCTGGCACTAAATGCGGAGTGGGGTGAGCGCGGCGTGAGTTTTTTCGGAAACGATTCGTGTCGCGGTTACCTTCACAATTTTAGGCATGAACCCACCCCTGTTCGGCCTCGCCCGGAGGCAATTTCTCGGGCAGATGACGACCGGTCTCACCGGTGTCGCACTCTCACGTTTGCTCGCGCGTGAGCTCGTCGCGGCGACGGCCCGGCCCGCGCATTTCGCGCCCAAGGCAAAGCAGGTGTTGCAGATTTTTTGTCCGGGCGCGGCTTCGCATATCGATCTTTGGGATTATAAACCGCTTTTAGAAAAATATGACGGTACGCCCATGCCGGGTGGTGAGACGGAAGTTACGTTTCAGGGGAAAAACGGCAACCTCATGAAATCGCCTTGGGCGTTCGCGCCGGCGGGGCAGAGCGGCAAAATGATTTCGACGCTGCTGCCGCATCTGGCCGGACAAGTGGACGACATGGCGTTTATCCACAGTATGACCTCGCGCACCAACACGCACGGGCCGGGTTGTATCAACATGAACACATGTTTCGCGCGCGAGGGTTTTCCGAGCGCCGGTGCCTGGTTGAGCTACGCGTTGGGAAGTTTGAATGAGAACTTACCAACTTACATTGCTATCCAAGACATCCGGGGCGAGCCACCCAACGGTAAGGCGAATTGGGGTAACGGTTTTTTGCCGGCCGAGCATCAGGGTGTCACGTTGGCGGCGCAACAGCCGCTGCGAAATCTCGCCCGTCCCACGAGCATCGGCGCCGCCGAAGATAAAGCGACGCGGGCTTTCCTCGAACGCATCAACGCCGAGCACGCCGCGATGCATCCCGGTAGCGATGAACTGCAGGCGCGCATGGCGAGCTATGAATTGGCTGCCCGCATGCAGCTGACCGCGCCCGAAGTCTGCGATCTCTCGCGCGAACCGCAGCACGTTCATCAACTCTACGGCACCGATGACCGCAATCCGCTCAAGGCGGCGTACGCGCGCAATTGTCTCCTGTCGCGCCGCCTGCTCGAAAAAGGCGTGCGCTACGTCAGTCTCTATTGCGCGTCGCGCGCGAGCGCCGTCGATGGGTTGCTCAATTGGGATGCGCATAAAACGCTCAAGGCCGATTACGATCGGCACGCGCCAGTTTTTGATCAACCGACGGCGGCCTTGCTCGCGGATTTGAAACAAAGAGGCCTCTTGCAGGACACGTTGGTCATTTGGTGCACCGAATTTGGCCGCATGCCGACGCACCAGGAAGGTACCACGGGCCGAGATCATAACCCGGATGCGTTCACCACGTGGATGATGGGCGCCGGTGTGCGCGGCGGCGTCAGTCATGGGGCCACGGACGATTTCGGCCGTCGTAGTGTGCAAGACGTTACTACGGTTTACGATTTTTACGCGACCGTGCTGCATCTGCTCGGGCTCGATCACGAGAGGCTTACTTATTACCACAACGGTGCGGCACGGCGTCTTACGGATGTGCATGGTCATGTGATTAAGAGCATACTCGCATGAGCTTCCGTACGCTGAGGTTTTTGTTTGCCGTTTTTGCCGCATCACTCGTTTCGGCTTGGGCCAGAGCTGCAGAAGAAGCGGATGCCGCCGGGATCGCTTTTTTTGAACAAAAAATTCGGCCAGCGCTTGTTGAGTACTGTTATGAATGTCACAGCGCTCAGGCAAAAAAACTAAAATCTAATCTGTTTCTCGATTCGCGCGCCGGTTGGCAGAAAGGCGGGGACGGCGGTCAGCCCGTCATCATTCCTGGTGATCCCGAAAACAGTCTGCTCATTCGCACCATTCGTCATCTCGAGGAGGATCTTGAGATGCCGCCGAAGCGGCCGAAGTTGCCGGATGCGGTCATTGCGGATTTCATCACTTGGGTGAAACGGGGAGCGCCTGATCCGCGCACGGCCGCGCTGGGTGAAGCGAAAAGAGCGGACAAATCTTGGTGGTCGTTGCAGCCGATCGCGCGTCCCGCTTCGAACAAGGGAATCGATGATTACGTCGCAGAAAAACTAAAAGAAAAAGGACTGGAGCTGAATGCCCCAGCCGATCCAGCCGCGCTGATTCGTCGTATGAGTTACGATGTGATTGGTCTGCCACCAACGTATGCGGAAGTGCAGACTTTCGTGGCGGCGTCGCAAAAAGATGCGGAGGCGGCGACGCGCGAGCTCGTGGATCGTTTGCTGGCCTCGCCGCACTACGGTGAGCGCTGGGGGCGGCATTGGCTGGACGTCACGCGGTTTGGCGAGAGCTTGGGCTTCGAGCGCAACGTCATCATCGATGATCTCTGGCCGTTTCGCGATTACGTCATCCACAGCTTCAACGCGGATAAACCGTTTGACCGTTTCATCACCGAGCACCTTGCCGGCGATGTCATCGCGAAAGATAACCCCGCGATCGAAGTCGCGAGTGCGTTTCTAGTCGCTGGTCCTTATGATGATGTTCTCAATCTAGATCTCGCGGCTAAAAAGAATATCCGCGCGGCGACGTTGGACGATATGATCACGGCCACGGGTGGGGCGTTTTTAGGGCTCTCGTTTAATTGTGCGCGTTGTCATGACCACAAGTTCGATCCCATTCCCACGGAGGATTATTATCGCCTCCGCGCTGCCTTCGAAGGCGTCACGCATGGGCGTCGGGTCATCGCCAGTGCCGAAGAGCGCGCGACCCACGCCGCCGCCATCGCTGCGCCTACGCTGCGCAAGGCGCAACTTGAGCGTGAAATTGAAGCTCTGGATCAGGTCATCGAGGCGCGTGCGCTCGTTGAGTTGAACCAATTCCCGCCGACCCGCCCGAAGGTCGATCCGCGCTTCACGGAGGAGCGGTTTGCCGCGGTCGCGGCGCGTTATGTGAAATTTATCATCCGTGCTCACACTGGTAAACCGCGCCAGCAAAATTTAGGTCAGACCCGATTAGTGGAATTTGAAATATGGAGTGCGGGCCCGGAGCCGCGTAATGTGGCGTTGGCGCGTGCCGGCGCTCAAGCCTCGGGTGCGCGCTCCGCCCGTGCAGAGGATTTTGCCGATGCCTATGGTCCCCAACTCGTGATCGATGGTGAATACGGTGAACAGTGGTTCGTCGGGTCTCCCGCCGAACTCACGATCACCTTGCCCAAGCTGGAGACGATCGACCGCATCGCATTTTCCAACGCGAAGGGCGGTGCTCTGTTTAAAGATGCCGCGATCAATGGCAGCAGTCCTTGCGAGTATGCTGTTCTTGTCTCGGTCGATGGCCGCGATTGGCGCGAGGTTGCCAGCAGCGCGGGTCGCGAAGCTTGGACGCCAAGTCACGGCGTGGAACGGTTTCGAGCGACGGTAACGACACCCGAGGAAGCCGTGGCGTTGGCGCAACTGCGCCGCGAGCTCGATCAGGTCTTAGCGCAACTCAAGGCCGTGCCAAAGCTGCGCGAATATTGGGTCGGACTTCATCAAGCCGCACCCGAACCCACCTTTGTCCACAAAGGCGGCGATCCGATGAAACTTCTGGCTTCGGTCCCGCCCGCGAGTTTGGCGGTGTTGGATCGCGTGACGCCGACCTACGAATTGCCCGTCGACGCCTCCGAAGGTGAACGTCGACTCGCGCTCGCGCGCTGGATCACGCGCCCCGACAATCCGCTCACCCCGCGCGTGCTCGTCAATCGTCTCTGGCACTACCACTTCGGCACGGGCATCGTGGATACGCCCAGCGATTTCGGCTTCCTCGGCGGTCGGCCAACGCATCCTGAACTACTCGATTACCTCGCCACGAGGCTCTTGGAAAACGGCTGGCACCTCAAGCCATTGCACCGCGAAATTCTCCTCTCGCGCACGTATCGTCAGTCTTCCGCGTATCACGCTGAAGCGGCGCTAGCCGACAAGGACGCCCGTTTGCTCTGGCGTTATCCCCCGCGCCGATTGGATGCCGAACAACTACGAGACACGATGCTCTCGGTCGCTGGTAAACTGGATCGGCGCATGGGCGGCCCGGGGTTCCGGCTCTATCGTTTCACGCAGAACAACGTCAGCACTTACTTCCCGCTCGATGAACCCGGTCCTGAGACTTACCGGCGTGCCGTCTACCACCAAAACGCCCGCGCTAGCATCGTCGATGTGCTCAACGACTTTGATCTGCCTGATATTGCGTTTGCGGCTCCGCGTCGGGCGCAAACGACGACTCCGCTGCAAGCGCTGACGCTGCTTAACCACCGCTTCACGCTCGATCTGGCAGCAGCCCTCGCGACCCAACTCACCGGCTCTACCGCCGAAAACATCACGACCGCTTACGCTCGCGTGCTGCAACGCACCCCTAGCGCCGCGGAGCTTAGCGCCGCCGCCGACCTTATCGCTCAACATGGCCTCACAGCCTTTTGCCGTGCGTTGCTGAATTCCAACGAACTGATGTTCGTGCCGTGAGTCGCTCGCTTTAAAGCAGGCTGCGCGGTGAATTTTCAGGAAGTTTCTCGGTGTTTAATAAGGGCTCCGCGCTTGCTTTCGCGTAGGTGAAGACCGTTGATCACGAGGCTTTCAAACCCTCTTAAACATTTTCACCTGTCTGCTGTGAATTAGCGTCCATGATGGCTCTGTCCCGCTCTCCGTTTTTTATTTTCGGCTACATAGTTTTGTTGGGGGCCGCCGCGCGCGTGACCGCCGCGCCCGAGAAGATTTCGTTTAACCGCGATATCCGACCGATCATGTCGGACACCTGTTTTCATTGCCACGGCTTCGACGCCAAAACCCGCGAGGCCGGGATGCGGCTCGATCTGCGCGATGAGGCATTGAAGCCGACCAAGACCGAGGCGCTTCCCATCGTGCCAGGTAAACCGGACGACAGCGAAATCATCAGCCGTATTTTTGACGACAGCGACCCGATGCCGCCCGTCGACGTGCACAAACCACTCACGGCGGCGCAAAAAGAATTGTTTCGCCGCTGGGTCGCGGAAGGCGCCGTGTACGAGCCGCACTGGGCTTATGCGCCGCTCGTGTCACCCCCGGTGCCGACTCAGGCGCGCGGCGACGTAAACCCCATCGACGCGTTCATTCGCGCTCGGCTCGCCGAAAAGAAAATCAACCCCTCTCCTGAAGCAGAGAAGTCCCGCTTGTTGCGTCGGGTGGCGCTCGACCTGACTGGCTTGCCGCCCACGCTCGAGGAGATGGCGACGTTTCTCGCGGATCGTTCGCCTGATTCCTACGAGAAACAAGTCGAGCGCTTGCTGGCTTCGCCGCGCCACGGTGAACGCATGGCCGTCTGGTGGCTCGATATCGCGCGTTTCACGGACACGGTGGGTTTTCACGGCGATCAGAACCAGCGGATTTTCCCGTACCGCGATTACGTGATCCACGCTTTCAATGCCAACAAACGCTTCGATCAATTCACGATCGAACAACTCGCTGGCGATCTTCTGCCCAACTCCACGATCGAGCAACGCGTCGCCACTGGGTATAATCGCCTCAACATGATGACGCGCGAAGGCGGGGCGCAGCCGAAGGAATATCTCGCCAAGTACGGCGCCGAGCGGGTGCGCAGCGTGGCGGCCGCGTGGTTTGGCAGCACGTTTGGTTGCGCGGAATGTCACGACCACAAATTCGACCCGATCAAGACGCGCGATTTTTACGAGCTCCAGTCGTTCTTCGCCGATGTTAAACAGTACGGCGTGTACGGCGATTACGACTACTCACGCAATCCTGACCTGAAAGGTTTCAATAACGACTTCCCGTTTCCCCCAGAGATCGAAGTCGAGAGCCCTTACCTCGTGGCCCGGCACGCGCGCGCTCAGGATGAAATCGCCGCGCACGTCACCGCGATGCGCCAACGCGCGCAAGCGCCTGCTCCAGCGGCCCGCCTGGCCACATGGCTCGATGAAACCCGCGCGTACCTCGGCCGCGTGCCGACGGGTTGGGAGTCATTGCGCGCGACAAAAGCCGAGCTGCGCAAAGGAGACAAAGTCATCACTGAGCGTCCTGTTACTGTCGAAACCGACGGCACCGTTTGCGGCGGCCAACCGTTGGCCAACCGCGAATTTTATCGCATCACGTTCCAACCTGATGGCGGTCGCATCACCGCTTTACGACTTGAGGTGATGCTTGATCCGCCTGCCGGTCCGGTGGAATGGAAATGGCCGCCGTCAAACGTCATGCTGATCCCGAGCGTGCAATGCGCCGAGGGCGAAGTCCGCAAACTCGACGTAGTCTTCGCCGATGCGACGGTGAAGGCGCCGCGATTCGTCAACGGCGCCGAACTGCACGGCGTCACCGCAGGCTGGCGGTTGCCCGAGCCGACGAAGCGGGAGACGATCACGGGGGTTTGGTTGCTGGCGGAGCCGCTGACGTTGGCGGCGGGAGAGTCGCTCGTGGTGATTGTCTCAGGTGAGACGTTGCCGAAATTCCGCATGTCCACGAGCCGCCTCGGCGCACGCGATCCGCTCGAAGTGGCGTCGGCTGCGACCTTGGCCGCGTTGACCGCGCCGCAGCGCACGCCAGCGCAGGAAACCTTGCTCGCTGACACGTGGCTGATGAGCACCGCCGACGAACCGGCGGCATTTGCGCGTTATCATCAACTCGTCACGAAGCTCAACGACACCTACCGCGGCAAAGCTTGGTCGATGATCACGGAGGCGACCGAACCGATTGCCGTGCGCGTGTTGCCGCGCGGCAACTGGCAGGATGAGAGCGGCCCAGTCGTCTCGCCGGCGACGCCGAGTTTTCTTCCGGGTCGTCTCGAAAGCACGCCGGAAAAACGGCTCACCCGACTCGATTTGGCTCGGTGGATTGTGTCCCCGGAAAATCCCATTACGGCGCGCGCGGTCACTAACCGGCTCTGGGCGCTTTATTTTGGCAATGCCCTTAGCGCGGCGGTGGACGATCTGGGTTCACAAGGAGAATTACCCTCGCATCCCGAGTTGCTCGATTGGCTCGCGAGTGAATTCCGCGGCAGCGGTTGGGACTTGCGGCACATGATTCGCCTCATGGTGACGAGCGCCACGTATCGCCAGAGCAGCAGCCTGCGGCCGGAGCTGCGCGATATCGATCCAGCGAACCGCTTGCTCGCCTCGCAAAATCCGCGGCGGCTCGAGGCTGAGTTTGTGCGCGACAACGCCCTCGCAATTTCCGGTCTGCTCGATTTGCGCGATCTCGGTGGCCCGAGCGCCAAGCCGTATCAACCGCCCGGCTATTACGTCGCGTTGCAATTTCCCGAGCGCGATTACCTCGCGAGCGATGCTGATGCGCAGTGGCGGCGCGGCGTTTACTCGCATTGGCAGCGCACGTTTCTGCATCCGATGCTCGCCAACTTTGATGCGCCTTCCCGTGACGAATGCGCCGCGGCGCGCAACGTCAGCAACACGCCGCAACAAGCTCTCACGTTGTTGAACGATCCCAGCTTCGTCGAAGCTGCCCGCGCTTTTGCTGGCCGTATTTTATCCGCCGGTGCCCGCGATGAAGCCGCGCGTCTAGAGCTCGCGTTTCAACTCGCGCTCTCACGTCCACCGCAGCGCGCCGAGCGTGACTCGCTCACGACGTTCCTCGCCGCTCAACGCGAGATTTACCGCGCCGATCTTCCCTCCGCTGAAAAACTGCTTCGCATCGGCCTCGCTCCGCCCACGGGCCGTGATGTCGTTGAAGCCGCCGCTTGGACTCAACTCGCGCGCGTGCTCCTGAATACGCAAGAAGTCATCACCCGTTACTGACCATGTCGCTTTTCGATCCCACCGCGCACGCCTTGAGCGTCAATCGCCGCACGTTTCTTACTCAGAGCGCCTACGGCCTCGGCGGCATCGCGTACGCATTGTTGCAGAGCAAACTCGCGGCTGCGACCGCGGCGCCGGCGATGCCGCCGACGGGCTGGAACGGCGCGCTGCGTGAGGCGCATCTGCCGGTGCGCGCTAAGCGCGTGATCTTCCTCTGCATGGCGGGCGGCCCGTCGCAGCTCGAGACGTTCGATTGGAAGCCGCAGCTCAAAGCCCTCGATGGGCAGCCGTTCCCGGCCTCGTTTACGGCGGGCCAGCAACTCGCGCAGTTGCAAAACATGGTGTTGAAAGCGCGCGGCCCCATCGCGTCGTTCAGTAAACGCGGCCAAGCGGGTATCGAAATCAGCGATCTTTTCCCGCACATCGGGCGCGTGGCGGATGATCTGTGCGTGGTGCGTTCGATGCAGACCGAGCAGATCAACCACGACACGGCGCACGCGTTCATGAACACCGGTTCGATCATCAAGGGCCGCCCGAGCATGGGCTCGTGGTTGCTCTACGGTCTTGGCGCAGAGACGCAGGATTTGCCCGGATTCATCGTACTCACTTCGCAGGGCAAGACCGGCCAGCAACCGATTTCCGCGCGGCAATGGTCGAGCGGCGTGCTACCGAGTCGTTTCCAAGGCATCCAGTTTCAAGCCCGCGGCGACGCCGTCCACTACGTCGGCAATCCCGAGGGTGTCTGCCAGAGCACACAGCGTCAGGTCATAGAAGAAGTGCGCCGCATGAACGGATTGCTCGCCGCGGGCACGCACGACCCCGAGATCGCCACGCGCATCGCGCAATACGAGTTGGCGTTCAAAATGCAGACGAGCGTTCCCGATCTCACCGATTTCAAAAACGAGCCGCAGGCCATGCTCGACCTCTACGGCGTGAAAGAACCGGGCGACGGCAGTTACGCTTCCAACTGTCTCCTCGCGCGCCGACTCGCCGAGCGCGGCGTGCGCATGATCCAGCTCTACCACCGCGCTTGGGACCATCACGACAACTTGGAGGGCGGTATGAAAAGCGGCGCGCAAGACGTCGATCAAGCGACCGCCGCGCTCATCACGGATCTCAAACAACGCGGCATGCTCGACGATACGCTCATCCTCTGGGGCGGCGAATTTGGCCGCACGCCGATGGGGCAGGGCACGGGTCGCGATCACCACATTTTGGGGTTTAGCGTGTTCATGGCCGGTGGTGGCGTGAAGGCGGGCACCGTTTACGGCGCGACCGACGAACTCGGTTACCGCGCCGTGGAAAACCCGGTCAACGTCCACGACTTACATGCGACGATGCTCGCTTTGATGGGCGTCGATCACCGCCGGCTCAGCACCAAGTTCCAAGGGCTCGATGTGCGGCTTACGGGTATCGCCGGCGAAGTGGTTAAAGGCTTGATGGCGTAGAGCAGCGCGCCCCGCTGCGGGAGGCTTCGGGTATTTTCGCTTGTCTCGGCTCGTTGCGCACGGACGCTGAGCGCACGTTTCACCTATGGCGTCCAACTACACCGAAGCCAGCATCAAGACCCTCTCGTCCCTCGAGCATATCCGTCTGCGTCCCGGCATGTACATCGGCCGGCTCGGCAACGGCACCCACGCCGAGGACGGTATCTACGTTCTCTTGAAGGAGACCATCGATAACTCGATCGACGAGTTCATGATGGGCCACGGCAAGAAAATCGAGATCGAGCTCAACGATCGCACCGTGCGCGTGCGCGATTACGGCCGCGGCATCCCGCTCGGTAAACTCATCGACTGCGTCTCGATCATCAACACCGGCGCCAAGTACGACAGCGAAACGTTTCAAAAAGCGGTCGGCCTCAACGGGGTTGGCCAAAAAGCCGTCAACGCCCTCGCGCTCGAATACCGCGCCACCGCCGTCCGCGAAGGCGAATCAAAGCTCGTAGAATTCGCGCAGGGTAAACTCAAGAAAGACCACAAAGTTATCAAATCCACTGAGCGCAACGGTACGCTCATCGAGTTCATCCCCGACGCCGCGCTCTTCGGCGCCGACTTCAAGTTCCGTCCCGAATTCGTCGAGGACATGCTTTGGAACTACGCTTTCTTGAATCGCGGGCTCACGCTCACCTTCAACGGCAAGGCTTTCAAATCCGAAAAAGGCCTCGAAGACTTACTCGCGAAAAATCTCACCGGCGAGACGCTGTATCCGATCCTCCATCTCGAAGGTGAAGACATCGAATTCGCGATGACGCACGGCAGCCATTACGGCGAAGAATATTTCTCCTTCGTCAACGGCCAGCATACGACCATGGGCGGCACGCATCAGCAGGCCTTCCGCGAGGCCGTCGTCGAGACCGTACGCAATTTTTACAAAAAAGAATTCGACGCCGCCGATGTGCGCCAATCCATCGTCGCCGCGATCGCCGTACGCGTGCAGGAACCGGTTTTCGAATCGCAGACCAAGACCAAACTCGGTTCCGCCGACATGGGCCCAGGTGGCCCCAGCGTGAAAGATTTTATCGGCAAATTTGTCCAGCAGACGCTCGACGTCTATCTCCACAAAAATCCCGCGACCGCCGAGGCAATTCTCAAAAAAATTCAAGCCAGCGAACACGAGCGCAAGGAACTCGCCGGCATTCGCAACCTCGCCCGCGAGCGCGCCAAGAAGGCGTCATTGCACAACAAGAAGCTCCGCGACTGTCGCCTCCATTTTGGCGACAAGAACGAGCGCGCCGAAGGCTCCAGCCTCTTTATCGTCGAGGGCGACAGCGCCGCCGGCTCGCTCACCGCTTGCCGCGACGTGCAGACGCAGGCGGTCTTCGCCCTCAAGGGCAAACCGCTCAACACGTACGGCCTCTCCAAAAAAGTCATCTACGAAAACGAGGAGTTTCACCTTCTCCAATCTGCGCTCAACATTGAAGAAGGGCTCGACGGGTTGCGCTACGGCAAAGTCATCATCGCGACTGATGCCGACGTCGACGGCATGCACATTCGCCTGCTGTTGCTCTCGTTTTTCCTGCAATTTTTCCCCGACCTGATCGCCCGCGGGCACCTCTCGATTCTCGAGACGCCGCTTTTTCGGGTGCGCAACAAAAAGAAAACGATCTACTGTTACGACGAACAGGAAAAACAAGCCGCCATCGCCGAACTCGGTGCCAGCCATGAGATCACTCGCTTCAAAGGCCTCGGTGAAATCTCCGCCAATGAGTTCAAAGATTTCATCGGTGAAAATATCCGGCTTGAGCCCGTCTCGCTCCATCACCTGCACAACACGGACGAGTTGCTCTCTTTCTACATGGGTAAAAATACGCCCGAACGTCAGGATTTCATTATCGGCAATCTCAAGGTGGAAAAAGATCTGGTCGAAGCCTGAAGCGCTCCGACTCGAACGTTAGCGTAAACCATCTCAGCGACCCTTTCCCGCAATGCCCAAACGCAAAGTACCGAAGACCTCCGATCAAACTGAGCTCTCGCTTTCCGGCGATACCGCGCCCGCGGCCCCCGTGGTTCCCGCAGCTTCCGGCGCCGATGATACGGCCGCCGCGCTCGTCGTCGCGGCACCCAAAGTTGCGGAGAAAAATTCTCCCGATGCGCCGCTGGTAAAACATTACCGCTCCTGGTTTCTAGAGTATGCGAGCTACGTCATTCTTGATCGCGCCGTACCGCACCTCGATGACGGACTCAAACCCGTCCAACGCCGCATTCTCCACACGTTGTGGGACATGGATGACGGACGTTTTCACAAGGTCGCCAACGTCGTCGGGCGCGCGATGTCGTTGCACCCGCATGGTGACGCTTCGATCGGCGCGGCGCTCGTCGGCATCGGCCAACGCTCGTTTCTCATTGAGCCGCAGGGCAACTTCGGCAACACCCTCACCGGTGACGACGCGGCGGCTCCTCGTTATATCGAGGCCCGACTCACGCCCTTCGCCAAAGACGTACTCTTCAACCCGAAGACCACTGCTTGGCAGCTCAGTTACGACGGTCGCGCGCAGGAACCCGTCACGCTACCGGCGAAGTTTCCTATCGTGTTACTCGAGGGTGCCGAAGGGATCGCAGTCGGCCTCTCGACCAAGATTCTCCCGCATAATTTTAACGATCTGTGCCGCGCGGCCATCAATCACCTCCAAGGGAAAACCTTCCGCATTTATCCGGATTTCCCCACCGGCGGTATCGCCGATTTCAGCGAATATAATGACGGTGAGCGCGGCGGCAAAGTGAAGGTCCGCGCCAAGATCGAGGTGCGTTCTAAGTACCTGCTGGCGATCACGGAACTGCCTTATGGCGCGACGACGGAGTCGCTTATCGAGTCGATCCTCGGTGCCAACGCGAAGGGCAAAATCAAAATCAAGCACGTCGATGATAACACCGCCGACGTCGTCGAGATCCTTGTCCACCTGCCCGCGGGCGCCGATGCGGAGAAGATTATCCAACAGCTTTACGTGTTCACGAATTGCCAGTTGGCCCTATCGCCGGCGGCCTGCGTGATCGAGGATGATAAACCGCATTTCCTCGGCGTGCGCGAGATCCTGCGCCGCAGCGTTGATAAGACGAAGACGCTCTTGAAGCGCGAGCTCGAGATCCGCCTCGGCGAGCTGGAGCAACAATGGCATTGGGACTCCTTAGAGCGCATTTTTATCGAGGAGCGCATCTATCGCCGGATCGAGAAATCCAAAACCTGGGCGGAGGTCATCAGCGAGATCCGCGAGGGCTTAAAGCCATTCCTCAAGCAACTCCGCCGCGACGTGACCGACGAAGATATCACGCGTCTGACCGAAATTCGCATCAAGCGCATCTCGGCTTATAACCGTTTCCAAGCCGACGAGGCCATGAAGAAGACGGAGGCCGAGATGAAGGAGGTGAAACATCACCTGAAGAATCTCACCGAATATGCCGTGAAGTGGTTCGAGACCTTGCACGAAAAATACGGCAAAGGCCACAAGCGCCGCACGACTTACGACGAGATCGAACAGATCAACGCCGCGCAGGTCGTCTCCGTGAACCAACGCCTCTACGTCAATCGCGAGGAAGGTTTCATCGGCCTCAACTGGCGTCAGCACGAGTTTGTGCAGGACTGCTCCGTGCTCGACAGCGTATTGTGCCTGATGGCTGATGGCTCGCTCAAGGTCACTAAGGTCGCCGACAAGGTGTTTATGGGGCGCGATATTATCCACTGCGCGATTCTACCCGCTGACGGGGACAAGAATTTTTACACTATGGTTTATCAGGACGGCGCTTCAGGCAAAGCCTTCGCCAAACGCTTCCAAATCGGCGGACTCTCTCGCGACAAATTGTACCCACTCGTCCCCAGTGAGAGCTCCAAGGTGATCTACCTCGAAGTCAGTCCGACCGAAAAAGCCATGCCGAAAACGCTCCACGTATCAATCGATGGCCGTGGCGGCGCGCGCATTCGTGAACTCGACTTTGATCTCACGCCTTTGCCGGTGAGTAGCCGCAGTGCCAAAGGCCTTACCGTCAGCAAGTGGGCCGTGAAGAACGTGAAGCGGCTCAACTGATTTTATTTTTTTAGGCTGGGTTTGCTGGATGCGGGCAGACCCAGTCGCTAGTTAACTTTCGCGTAGGTTTCGGCGCGGGTGAGCTTTGCCGTTGGTGCACCAATAAATGTCGTTCCTGTAATAGACAGCCGCGCATGGGCGCGTTAGATTACTTTTTTACTCAGTCTTCACGTTTACCCCTATGCGTCGAATTTTCCTGTCAGGTGCTACGGTTTTAGCCGGCTTGGCGTTGTTATCCCAAAGCGGATACTGCTCGAGTCCCACTTCCGTGTTCGCGCCGCCATCGAATGGTGGCAAACTGTCTTTCAACGAACACATTCAGCCCATCCTCGCTGAAAATTGTTTCTCGTGCCACGGGCCTGATTCGAGCACGCGCAAAGCGAAGCTGCGGCTCGACCGTTTTCAATTTGCGACCGTGGAGCGAGGCGACCACGAGGCGGCGATTATTCCCGGCCGACCGGAAGTGAGTCCGCTTGTGGAACGAATTTTATCGAAAGACGCAGATGAAATCATGCCGCCGCCCGAGTCGCATAAAACCCTGAAGCCGGCCGAAATCGCTTTGCTCAAACGCTGGATCGCCGAAGGCGCCGAGTATCAGGAGCATTGGTCGTTCCTCGCTCCGACTCGCCCCGTGGTGCCAACTCCAGCGGGCATCGCCGCAAACTGGGCGCGGAATCCCATCGATTCTTTCGTCGCCGCAAACCTTGTCGTTGCCGGTTTGAAACCTGCAGCTGTCGAAGATCCCGCGCGGCTCTTGCGGCGCGTCACGCTGGATCTGACGGGCCTGCCGCCCACGCCGGAAGAAATCGCCGCGTTCCTGCGCGACCCTTCGCCGGCCGCGTATGATCGCGCGGTCGATCGCTTGCTCGCGACGGATGCCTCTGCGGAACATTTTTCCCGTCAATGGCTCGACGCTGTGCGCTACGCCGATACACACGGCATTCACATCGACAACTACCGTTCGATCTGGCCCTACCGCGACTGGGTGACGGATGCGTTTAAAAACAATCTGCCCTTTGACCAATTCACGATCGAGCAGATCGCCGGTGATCTTTTGCCCCATGCGACACTCGATCAGAAAGTTGCCTCCGGTTTCAATCGTTGCCTCCCGACGACGAGTGAGGGCGGCGCGATCGTTGCCGAGTATGAAGCCATTTACGCCAAGGACCGCGTCGAGACGATGTCCACGGTGTGGCTCGGTCTCACGACCGGTTGTGCCGCCTGTCACGACCACAAATTCGACCCCATCACGACCAAGGATTTTTATTCGCTCACGGCGTTTTTCCGCAACAACACGATGCCGGCGATGGACGGGAATATCTCCGACACATCGCCCAGCCTTTTTGTGCCAGCCAAGTCCAACCGCGAACGCTGGCCCGTCTTGCAAAGTGAAATTGCTACGACGAAATCCGCGCTCGCCGCCCGCGCTAAGCAGGCCGATGCCGACTTCGCTGCTTGGTTAGCCTCTGCGCCCCAGCTTACGCCGCTTCCGCATGAGCGGAGCGAGCGCCAAAGTCGTTTGCACGTGGCCCCAGCTGAGACCGCCACAGTCGCGGGCCCGTACGGCCCGGCGCCGAAAATTAACGGCCTCGATCTCGTCCTCGGTCCGCCGGTAGCGATGCTCCGTGATGGAGCCGAGAGTTTTAGCTTGCTCGTGCGCGTCGACGACAAGCCGAGCGGCACGTTGCTTTCCAGTTTAGATGCCGAAGCCAAACAGAGCGGATGGGAGCTGTATTTGGAAAACGGCAAAGTCGGTCTCATGTTTTATGATGCTAAAAGCGGTCTCATCGGTCGCGGCTTGGCCAAGGAGCCGCTCGCGCCGGGCAAATGGCATCACGTGTTTTTGGCCTATGACGTGGCTTCGATGCGTAGCCGATCCATCGACGCTTTCGTCAACGGCAAACCCGCCGCCAGCTCGGGCGAAATTGGTAGTTTCCCCAATGATATTCTCGCTACTGCTCCGCTGCGTCTTGGTTCGCGCCACGGTTCGGATGGCACCGCAGTCAAGGCGATCACGGGCGGCGATGTCTGGGTGCAGGACTTCCGTCACCACGATCGCGGTTTCCTGCCCGCTAATTCCCGCGAACTTATTTCTGACAAACCCGGTGCCTATGTAGCGCTCGCCTTTGAAGCATTAATGACGTCCGCGGACCAGCGTACAGAGGCGCAGACAAAACTGCTGCGCTCTCACTATCTCGCGTCGGTTGACGCGCCCTCGCAGCCGCTCGTCGCGAAGCTCGACGCGTTGCTCGCCGAGGATGAGCGCCTTCGCGCTCGCGGCGGCATCTCGTTGGTGATGGAGGAAAAGAAAGACTCCGAGCCTTTCGCTCATGTGCTCACACGCGGCGAGTATACACAACTTGGAGAAAAAGTGCCCGCGACCACGCCCGCCGTGCTGCCGCCGTTGCCTGCAGATGCTCCGCGCAATCGCCTCGCGCTCGCCCGTTGGCTCGTTGATGCGAAGAATCCGCTCACCGCGCGCGTGACGGTAAACCGTGTGTGGCAGAATTTTTTTGGCACGGGCATCGTGGAATCGACCGGAGATTTTGGCGTCACGGGTAGCCGCGCGTCGCATCCTGAGCTGCTGGATTGGCTCGCCGTAGATTTCCGCGAATCCGGTTGGGATTATCGGCGTTTAGTGCGCCAGATGGTCACCACCGCGACCTATCGCCAAGCTGCCGCCGCCTCAGTGGAACTCATTGAACGTGATCCGGCCAACCGTCTCCTCGCGCGCGGCCCACGCTACCGACTCGATGCGGAGCAACTCCGCGATCAAGCTCTCGCCGCATCCGGATTGCTCGTCGCCAAAGTCGGCGGTAAACCCGTGCGCCCATATCAACCGGAAGGCATCTGGGAGGACGTCGCTATGAAGCAGTCTACGACCCGCTACTATCGCCAAGATCGCGGCGAAAATCTTTACCGCCGCTCGATGTACACGTTGTGGAAACGCACCGCCATGGCGCCGGCGATGGACATTCTCAACGCGCCCAATCGCGAAGTCTCCTGCGTGCGCCGCGATCGCACCAACACCCCGCTCCAAGCCCTCGTCACACTCAACGACCCGCTCTTCGTCGAGGCCTCGCGCGTCTTGGCCGCCCGCGCTTTGCACGCGGCTCCATCCCTCGACGCCCGCTTCGACGCGGTGTCGTTGCCGCTGCTCGGTCGCACGTTCACGGCGCCCGAACGCATCGTCGTGCGCCGCACGCTCGATGACGCTCTCGCCAGCTACTCCCGCGATCCCGCTGCGGCCGGTCAACTTCTCGCCGTCGGTGAATCCCCGGCAGATAATCGGTTGCCCGCACCCGAACTCGCCGCTTGGACGCTCGTCGCCAGTCAGGTAATGAACCTCGACGAATCGCTCACTAAATAACGCCCGCGCATCCCTTCCATGACCCCACTTCCTCCCGACTGGCAGGCCACGTTTGAAGCGTACAACGCCGCGATTACGCGCCGTCAATTTTTCCGCAGCACCACCACGGGCCTCGGTGTCGCCGCACTTTCTTCGCTCCTCGGTTCACGTGCACTCGCGGCGGACGCCAGCGCTGATACGCTGCGCACCGCGATGACCGAGCCGTGGAAAATCGCGCCCAAGGCCAAGCGCGCGATTTACATTTCCCTTATCGGCGCGCCCTCGCAGCTCGATCTATTCGACTACAAGCCGGCGCTGAGAAATCGTTTTAAGGAGGACCTCAAAGATTACCTCGGCGGCCAAGGCGAACGCCTCACCGGCATGACCGCTGGGCAGGCGCAGTTCCCGCTCGCGCCCTCGATGTTCACGTTTGCCCAACACGGCCTGAGCGGCATGTGGATCAGCGAACTCCTGCCCAACATCGCGAAGATGAGCGATGACCTCTGCTTCATCCGCTCGATGAAGACCGACGCCATCAACCACGAGCCCGCCAACCAACTCGTTTACACAGGCTCGATGCAAAACGGCAAAGCCTCGATCGGCTCTTGGCTCTCGTACGGCCTCGGCACACTCAACGCCGATCTGCCGTCCTTCGTCGTTCTGCACGCGAAACATTCCAGTCCATTTTCCAACGTGCAGGCGATCTCGTCGCGCCTGTGGGGCAGCGGCTATTTGCCCGGCAAACACGCGGGTGTTTCCCTACGCACGCAGGGTGATCCCGTGCTGTATCTCAACGACGCGCCAGGTATCCCGCGCGAGCTTCGTCGCCGCATGCTCGATGGTCTCGGCGAACTGAATCGCCGCAGCTACGCTCAGATCGGCGATCCCGAAATCCAGACGCGCACGCAACAATACGAAATGGCTTTCCGTATGCAGACGAGCGTGCCCGAACTCGCCGATCTTTCCGGCGAAAGCGCCGCGACCTACGCGCTCTACGGCGAAGAAGCCCGCACGCGCGGCACGTTTGCTAGCTCTGCACTCATGGCGCGCCGTCTCGTCGAACGAGGCGTACGTTTCGTGCAAATTTTCCACCGCGGCTGGGACCAACACGGGAGTCTCCCGCGCGATCTCGCTTCGCAGTGCAAAGATGTCGACCAAGCCTGCTACGGCCTCGTCCAAGACTTGAAACAACGTGGTCTGCTCGAAGATACGCTCGTCATCTGGGGCGGCGAATTCGGTCGCACCGTCTACAGCCAAGGCACGCTCACCGAGACTAACTACGGGCGCGATCACCACCCGCGCTGTTTTACCATCTGGATGGCGGGCGGCGGCGTGAAAGCCGGCAGCGTCTACGGCGAGACCGACGAGATGTCCTACAACATCGTCAAAGATCCGGTTCACGTGCGTGATTTGCAC
>CANFSZ010000043.1 GCA_947449835.1 Opitutia bacterium | reverse complement strand
TGTCCCGAGCACCATTTTTAGAGAAAGGGTCGAAAGCGGTGAAGCCGCATTCCCCTGCGGAAACCGCTTGCCTCTGTCTGAGGCGTGTTTGGACTCGGGTTCGCACAGGCTCTCGCCTTAGCACATCAAGCCAACCTCCGCGGACTTAACGTCCGCTTTACCGACATCATGGACGACAACGCGCCCCAGGAGAAATCTCCGCCAGCCGATCTCAACAAACTCGATCTGAGCCAATTGAGTGGCTTCAGCTTCGGCACCTCATGGGTGCAGGATAAATCTACGCCTAACGAGCGGCGTGGCCGCGAAGGCGGCGATGATCGTCCGCGTCGTGACAGCGGAGGTGGTGCGCCCGAGCGCCGCGACCGTCGTGCGTTTAATCGTCCTGCTGGTGGCCCTGGTCCTGGCGCTCTCGGCGGCCCCGCTGGTGGTGCACCTGAGCGGCGTGAATTTTCCGGCGAACGTCCTTCCTATCCCCGTGAAGGTCAGGGTGAATTTCGTGGCGGCCCGCGCCGTGAAGGTCCCGGCGGCCCACGCCGCGATGGCCCCGGTGGCGGTGAACGTGGCGGTCGTTTCGGCGGCCGTGGTGAACCGGTTGATCGCGGTCCTTACGATAGCCCGTATTTTACGGCAACGTTCTACCCGGAAGATACGAGCTTTAGTACGCTCGTGCAGACCATCCGTAAATCGTGCCGCACTATCGAACTTTTCGAAGTGGCGCGCACCGTGGTGGCAAAGACCGATCGTTTCGTCGTCGTACTCGCTCGCAAACCTGCACCTGATGCTACGGCTTCGGCAGGTTTTGTGATTTCCGTGCCGGACGGGTTGCCCTTTGAAAACGAAGAAGCCGCTCTGTCCCACGTGTTGACCAAGCACCTTGGCACGTTCTTCGACACGGCCGACGTCGTAATCGATCCGCCTAAGGGTAACTTCCAAGTTGTTAACCGCTGCGGGGTGACGGGCGAATTGCTCGGGCCGCCTAACTATCACCTCTACAACCAACTCGTACAGCAGCACTACGCGTCGAAAGTCGACCGTATGCCGTTTGAGGCTTTCAAGGCTCGGATCGAAACGGTGCGCGAGCCTGAAGCGATCCAAGCTTGGCTTGAAAAAATGAAGAAGGCCACGCGCTACACGTGGAAACAACCCGCCGCAAAACCTGCCAAGGCTGCTAAATCGGCTGAAACCGTTGTCGCCGAGGCGACTGCGCCGGCTCCCAGTGAAGTTTCTGCGCCTGAGGCTTCCGCTGCTGAAACGGCTTCAGCGCCTGCGCCAGAGAGCGCTCCTGTGGCCGAAGCCGCTCCGGCTCCTGCAACGGTGGCATTTGATTCCTTTGAAGAAGCCAAAGCGTACTTGCTGGCCAACGCGCGTGACAAAGTCATCCGCTCTGTAGAACAAGCCCGCTTGCACGGTAAAAATCTCGAGCTCTTGCCCCCTGGCGAGATTCGCCGCGCCGTCGAAGGCTCGCTTGAGCGTCAACGTCGTTTCCCGCTCGATACTGCCAATGCGCTCCGCGGTCGTCTGCGCCGCGAGCATTTCACAATTTTCAAGAAAGGCTCGAAGGGCGTCAGCTATGTGTGCGCCGTGAAGCGGAAATTCCGCGTCCCGGGCCAGACGTTCTCGGACAGCATTGGCGCGCTTATCTCGTTTATCGAGGTGAACCCGATGGTGAAAGCCGGCGAGCTCGGTCGCAAATTCCTCAACATCGCCCCCCCGGCGCCCGCTACTCCGGTGGCAGAAGGCGAAAGCGCTCCCGCGCCCGTCGAGCAGGCACTTACGGTCGAGCAACGCGATAAGCTCGCTCGTTTGCAGAGTGATCTGCCTTGGCTTGTACGTGAAGGTTATGTCACCGAGTTCATCGATGGCACCCTCTACGCGCCACCCGCGATGGTTGAGGCCCGCAAACGCGAGGTCGAAGCTGCTGAACACGATCCGGAAAACTTCCCTGAGGCGCCCGCCGTGCCTTCGCCCGTCGTAGCGACGGCGAGTGCAGAAGCGGGGTCATCTGCGCCGGTTACGGAAGAACCAAAATCTGAGCCACCTGCGGCCCCTACGGCTTAATAGAGTCGAGTGGCGCGCTTCGAGGTGCCGCTCCTAATTTCTCAGCCCGCGTCGAGCCGACGCGGGCTTTTTTTTAACGCAGGCGGATCGTATGGTGCTCGTCTGTTGTAATACCTAGGTCGAGGTGGAGCGTGTTGGCTGGAATCCAAGCCGCAATTTTTTCCGGCCATTCGACGGCGAGGCACCAAGGTGGGTTGAGAAAATCTTCGAGCAAAAGCGACTCAATCTGCGCGGTGGTCTCGAGGCGATAGGCGTCGAGGTGGACGAGCGTGCGCGCTGGTCCGCGGTGCACGGTGTAAATGTTGAACGTCGGACTTGTGACATTCTCTTTGATACCAAAGCCACGCGCGAGGCCTTGCACGAAGGTGGTTTTACCGACTCCGAGATCGCCATGCAGCGCGAGTGTGCAGGTTTCTGGGAGAGCAGCGGCAAATTCGGCGGCGATGGCTTGTGATGCATCGGCGCTAGCGGTGGTGACGCCGGCGCGAAGTTTATCTAAGATGTTCATAGCCGGAAAAAGCGTCGAGACGGAGGGAGCTTTGCGGCAGCGCATCGCGGTGGGCAAAGTAGCCGATGCGCGTGAGGCGCGTGCGGGGAAAGGCGCTGCGCCAATCAGCGGCGAAGGCGTTAGCATCGGCGCGGGCCGCGAGGGCGAAGAGCAGTTCGTAGTCCTCGCCGTCCGTGAGGGCGCCTCGTAGATCGGCGCCGCGGCGTAGAGGCAACGTGTCGGCGTCGAGAGCGGGGGCGGCGTCGCTTGGCGTGAGGGCGTGGAGGTCTTTGGCGAGGCCGTCGCTGACGTCCATCATGGCGCGCACGCCAGGTTGGCGCGCAAGCCAAGCGCCTTCGGCAAGACGTGGTAAAAATTTGAAATGATGACCGGAGCGCAGACTGCGACCGAGGGTGCCAGTGACGTAGAGCGTGTCACCGCAACGCGCTCCGGTACGTGTGAGCACGCGTGGGCCGGTTGCGCTGCCGAGAAGCGTGAGGCTAGCGGCGAGTACGCCATCGGCTTGGGCGATGTCACCGCCGACGATGGGAGTTTTATAGCGCCGGGCGCAGGCGGCAAGGCCCCGATAAAACGCCTCGAGCCAAACGAGGCTGGTGCGAGGGTCGAGGGTAAGTGCGAGGACTGCAGCAGTGGGGCTACCGCCCATGGCGGCGAGGTCGCTGAGGTTGCGCTTGAGGAGTTTGGCGCCGACGGCGCGGGGCGGAATCGAGGCGTCGAAGTGACGTCCGTAGATCACGGGATCGACGGTGATCAATTGCGGACCGCGCGCAGCGGGGAGCACGGCGCAGTCGTCGCCGATACCAAAGGGGGCGCGAGGCGAGGCGTCGCCCAGCCAGCGTCTGATGGCGACGATGAGTTTTTCTTCGCCGAGTGCGGCAACGGAGTCGGAGGTTTTCCTAGCGAAGGGAAAGCTGGAGGGTTTTTTAACCACGTCGGGCGTGAAGAAAAATGGCGAGGCCGGCGGGTGAGTTCATGCAGTTACGCCGGAGAAGATCAGGACAATGGTGTTTAAATTGAAAAGCCCGTGCGCGACGATCGTGGTGGCGATACGACCGGTGCGCGCGTAGGCGAGGGAGAAGACGATTCCGAGGGCAACGAGTGGAGCAAAGCTAGCTAGGTTGGCATGGAGCGCGCCGAAGAGAACGGACGGAATTAGCAGCGCGGCCCAACGCGGGAGGCGCGTGCGTACGTAGCGGAAAATGCCCGCCCGAAAAAGGAGCTCTTCAGTGATGGGTGCTATGACAATCGCCAATAAAATCATGAAGCTGAGCAAGCCGGGCGATTTAGCGTCGGCGAACATGGCGATGAGATCCTGCTTTTCGGCGTTGATGCCGCACAGTTTGAGCAAAAATTGCCAGACGGCGCTGACAACCATTAGAACCGGCAGGGAAATAAGAAAGGTGGCGAGACCGCTCAGTGCCGGGTGGAGGGTTACGGGCGAATCCGGGCTGAGGACGCGCCGCTGCAAGATTAGTCGGAAAAATGCGATGCCGACCAACATGCCGAATTGAAAACCGCCACCGACAAAGATGAGTCTTTGGGTTGAGGTCAGGTTGGCGTGTTTGAGTAGCTGGGTGAGGCCGACTTGGCAGATGAGCCCCCCGATGATCACGCACCAAAGAAAGAGTAAAAAATCGGTCAGAGAAATCTCCCACGTTCCTAGAAGCGAGGAGGGTCTTTCGGCGCGAGCTGCGGGGCTGAGGATAAGTCGCCAGAGTAGCCACGCGCCGCTAAGCAGGAGCGAAAGTTCGAGGCCGACGGCGATCTGGGCGGAGAGAGCGGGCATGTGCGCGTAATTGCGCAGGAAAATGGCCGTGCGAGCAAGCTCTCGGGCCGAACTGATGGAGCCCGGCTTGGGTTAGCGGGGCGGTGCCGGTGAGCGATCTCGGGCGCGAAACTTTAGGAAATTTTACCCTGCGCGAAGACAATTTTACCGCCGACGAAGGTGGTCTTGACGCGGCCCGTGAGGGTGGTGCCGTGCCAGGGTGAATTGCTGGATTTGCTAAAACCGGCTTTGGCGTCGTAGGTCCAGTCTTCGTTGAGATTGAAAAGGCAGAGATCGGCGGCGGCGCCCTCGGCGAGCGTGCCGGCGGGAAGACCGAGGAGCTGGGCGGGACGGCGCGTCATGAGGTCGATGACAAAGGGCAGCTTGAATTTTTCCTGCCGTAGGAGAATGGCGAGCGTAACGGGAAGTGCCGTTTCGAGGCCAAGGATACCGTTGGGTGCGAAGTCGAATTCCTTATCTTTTTCGTAGTCGGTGTGCGGGGCGTGGTCGGTGGCGATGATGTCGATTGTGCCGTCGCGCAGGCCGGCGATGATGGCGCGCCGGTCTTCCTCGGTACGTAGCGGCGGGTTCATCTTAAAATGCGTGTCGTAGGTCGCGAGGGATTCGTCGGTGAGGGCGATGTGGTGAGGCGTAGCTTCGGCGGTGATTTTCACGCCGCGAGCCTTAGCGCGACGAATGATGTCAACGGAGTGGCGCGAGGAAATGTGTTGGAGGTGGATGTGGGCGCCGGTGTGTTCGGAGAGAATGGCGTTGCGGGCAACGATGAGGTCCTCGGCGGCGTTGGGCCACCCGCGAAGGCCGAGTCGGGTCGACATGACTCCTTCGTTCATGACGGCTCCGACGGTCATGGAGTGATCCTGGCAATGGTCCATGATCGGCAAGTCGAACATCTTGGCGTATTCGCAGGCGCGACGCATGAGTTCGTTAGACTGGACGCAATCGCCGTCGTCGGTAATGGCGACGACGCCGGCGCGTTTGAGGGAGCCGATCGGAGCGAGGGCGGCGCCTTTCATCCCAACAGTGATGCAGCCAGTCGGAAGGACGCGGACCACGGCATCGCGGCGGACGGAGTCGTTGATGAGTTGAATGGTGCCGGCGTTGTCGGCGACGGGTGCGGTGTTGGGCATGCACACGACTGTGGTGAAACCTCCAGCGGCGGCGGCGCGTGAGCCGGTGGCGATGGTTTCTTTGTGGGTCTGGCCAGGTTCGCGGAAATGGACGTGGACATCAATCAAGCCCGGGCAGGCAACTAGGCCGGTGGCATCGATTTTTTTGGCTCGTTTTTTGGCGGCGGCGGAAAAGGCGGTAACGAATTTACCGTCGGAAATATAGAGCTCACCAACGGCGTCACGTTTGGTGGCGGGGTCGATAACGCGGGCGTTTTGAATCCAAAAAGTGGACATGGCGGCGGGCGGGTGCGGCGTGAAAAGGGCGGACGGTTTAGGCGGTGGCAGGCATTACGGATTCGGGTTGGCCTCCGGAGCAAAGGTACAGGACGGCCATGCGGACGGCGATGCCGTTGGTGACTTGTTCAAGGATTACACTGCGGTCGCCGTCAGCGAGTTCGCTGTCGATTTCGACGCCTCGGTTGATGGGTCCGGGGTGCATGATGATGGCTTTCGGATTGAGCCAGCTGGCGCGGGTTTTGTTGAGGCCAAACATACTGGTGTATTCTCCAAGCGAGGGGAAGTGGCCGCTGGACTGGCGCTCGTGTTGGATGCGCAGGAGCATGACGACCTCGGCGTCCGCTAGGGCGCTACGCAGATCGTGGGAAACTTTCACTCCGAGATCGGTGAACCAGTGCGGCACGAGTGTGGACGGGCCGACGAGCGTGACGGCGGCGCCGAGTTTGGTGAGGGCGTGGATGTTGGAGCGAGCGACGCGGCTAAAAAGAATGTCGCCGAGGATGACGACCTTTCGGCCTTTCAAGGAGCCGAGGTGCTCGAGCATCGTGAAGGTGTCGAGGAGACCTTGCGTGGGATGTTCGTGGGCGCCGTCACCGGCGTTGATGACAGGGATGTCCAGAAACTTGGATAGATACAGCGGTGAGCCCGCGGCGGCGTGGCGCAAAATGATCATGTCAGCTCCAAGTGCGCGGATGTTTTCGGCGGTGTCGCGGAGGGTTTCGCCTTTAGTGGTGCTAGAGCTGGCGCCGTCCAGAGAGATGACATCAGCGCTCAGGCGCTTGGCGGCCATGTCGAAAGCCATGCGGGTGCGAGTGCTCGGCTCGAGGAAGAGGTTGACGATGGTCTTACCTCTTAGGGCGGGTACTTTTTTCACGCTGCGGCTGAGGATTTTTTTGAAGGCCGTAGCAGTGGCGTGGATCTGGCCGATTTCGGCGAGGGAAAGTTCCTCGATGGTGAGGAGGTGGCGACGGGTCCAGGGCATGGGAAAAATTAAAGGGAAGAGAAGTTAGTTTGCCGAGGCCGCGGGGCGGACGGTGATGCGGTCGCGGGTCGGGGTTTTTTCGTCGAGCAGGACGACGACTTTTTCTGCGGCGGCGGTACTAAGATGCAGGCCCACGTAATCGGCGGCGACGGGCATGAGATGGTGGCCACGGTCGACCAAGACGGCGAGTTCGACCTTGGCGGGACGGCCGTGATCGAAGAGTTCGTCGAGGGCGGCTTTCACGGTGCGGCCCGAGAAGAGTACGTCGTCGACAAGAATGACACGGGCACCGTTGACGTCGGCGGGAAGTACCGTGGGCGTGAATTCTTTCGGGATGGGATTGCGGCCGATGTCGTCGCGGTGAAACGAGATGTCGATGGAGCCAGATTTGGCGGCGAGCCGTGGGCTGAGCGTGGCTAGGTGAGCGGCAATGCGGCGGGCGAGCGGAATGCCTCCGTTGGCGATGCCGAGAAGAATCAAGCGATCGCCGGTGCGGTGGCGCTCGGCGATGGCCGCGGCGATTTGATGGATGGCGGCGTGAATATCATCGGCGCCGATGGTTTTGGGCGTAGCCACAGGATGATTCAGGCGGCGCGGTTAAAGCCGGTAAAGCCCGAAAGCGGTACAGGTGGGGTGATTCGTCGAAGTTAGGGGACTTCGTAAATTTCGACGATAGCTTGGCCAGTGGTAGCATTGGCGCCGGAGACTTGGACGGTGTAACCGCCGGGGGCGAGTGTTACGAGCAGCGCGGCGTCTTTACTGCCCGAGGTTAGACTGAAGGCGCCGACGGCGGAGAAGGTCGAGGTGAGCGTAGACGACCACGTGTCGTTTTCTGCGATTTTTTCGGAGGAAGAATTAAAGAGCGCGAGTTTGGGGTCGGCCAGGGTGTTGCTAACGCTGAAGCGTGCCAGGCCGGGGCCCACCGCGCGCAGCAGGACCGTTTTGGTGCCGGAGCCGGTGAGGGTGAAGCCGGCGATGAGGATGTTGGCGCCAGTGCCGACTTGGTTACGGGCGGACAGATTGGTGAGGCGGGTGGTGTTACCCGTGCCGGCGTCGTAAGCTTCGACGATAACCGTGCCGGCAGTTGGGCCGGAGACTTGTAGGGTGCGACCGCCTTCGATGTTGGCGAGGAGGGCAGCGTCGAGGCTGGTGGTGGCGAGGAAGGGAAAGGCGCCTTGGGCGGCGTTTGCGGCTAAGACAAGCGGGTCGCCGGCCCAGTTATCGTTGGTGGCGGTGTTGGTGGTGCCGTTGTAAAGGGTGAGTCTGGGGTCGGGCATCGGGTTAGTGACGCCGAAGGTGCTGAGGGATGGGCCCGCGGCACGGAGGAGCAGATCTTTTTTCCCGCCGTTCATGGTGAGGCCAACGATGAGGATTTGCTCGGCGGTAAGGGTGGTGCGAACGGACACGTTGCTGAGGCGGCTGGTGAGGCCGGAGGGGGCGGCGTTTACGGTGAGGATCGCCGCGGCGCTGGTGACGCTGCCTTGGGGTCCGGTGATACGTACGGTATAGCTGCCGGCTTGGGCCGTGGTGACGGCCGGCAAATCAAGGGTGGCGTTGGTGGCGCCATTGAGGGCGACACCGGCTTTGAACCACTGGTAGGCGAGTGGACCAGTGCCGGTGGCGGTGACGCTAAAGCTGGCGGAGGTTCCGGCGACGGCAACAACTGGGCTGGGTTCGGCGGTGATAGCGAGAGTTTCGGTGACGCTGCGGCCGAGGCGTCGGGCGTTGGCGCGGTATTGGGGCCAGGGGCCGCCGGCGGCGGAGACGCCTAGGTTGATGGCGTAGAGTTTGTGGTCGTTGCTGCCAACGTAGAGAGTGGTGCCGGCGATGGCGGGAGATGAGCGGATGAATTCAGCGGTGGCCCAAGTGCGTTTGAGGGATCCATCAGGATTGATGGCGTAAAGTTTTTTATCATAGCAGCCGATGTAGATAACGCCGTTGGCATCGATGGCAGGGGAGCTTGCGCGGACTTCGTCTCCGAGTGGGGCGGCCCAGCGCAGTGCGCCGGTGGCGGTGGCAAGGGCGTAAAGTTTCTTATCGTAGCCGCCGTAGTAAAGGGTGGCGCCGTCGGCGCTCAGGGCAGGGGAAGACGAACAGTTGCCCCCGGAGGCAAAGCGCCAGCGCTGGATGCCGGTGGCGCTGACAGAGTAGATGGCGCCAGTGAGGGTGGTGTAATAGAGGTTACCAGTGGCATCAATTGCGGGCGGGGAATAAATGCCGCCGTCAGCGGTTGTGGGAGTGAAAGTCCATTTTTTTGAGCCATCCGGATTGAGGGCGTAGAGGCTATTATCCGAGGAACCGCAGTAAATGGTGCCGTCGGCTGCGATACTGGGGCTGCCGTAGTGTGAGCCATCAGGAGCGTTAATGTAAGCGCGCCATTTACGGGAGCCGTCGGTGGGGTTGAGGGCGTAAACGTAGCCGTCAGAGGCTTTGAGGTAGAGGGTGCCGTCGGCGGCAATGGCGATCGAGTTTGAGGCGCCCGGACGGGTGGTGGTATCGAGGGACTGGGACCAAAGTAGGGTCCCATCCGGTTTGAGGGCGTAGACAATGCTATCGTTGGAACCAACGTAGAGGGTGCCGTCGGCACCGAGGGCGGCGGAGGCGCTATCGAGGGTGCCGCTGGTGAGGTAGGCCCATTTTTGGGAACCGTCGGGGTTGAAGGCGTACAGAATTTTATCGGCGCTACCAACATACACGGTGCCGTCGGGGGCGACGGTAGGTGAGGGGGTGATGCTGTCAGTGGCGGCGGCCTGCCAAAGGGTATCGTTAAGAGTGAGAGTGAGGGCGCCCGCGCCCGATTTGGCATCGACGGCGATGCGGTAGGTGACCCCGGCGGTGGCTTCAACGGTGACTAAGGCGGAGGTGTTAGCGGAGTCGGAGCGATCGCTGTCGTTGGCGGCCACCAGATTTAAATTGGAGAGCGTGGAGCCGGTGTAGACGGCGAGGAAAGGGTCGACGTCGTTACTGTAGACAGCGAATTGGTAGCGGCCAGTGGTGGGTGCGGTCCATTGATACCACAGAGAAGTGCCGCCGGCGTTATTGAGAATGCGAGGTTCGCCGGATTCGCGGGAGGCGCCTTTATTAGTGGTGACGATGAGTGCGCTGGGACCACTAAGGGTGAGGGCGTTGGCGAAGGCGTCGTTGGCGGGGATGGTGGCGATGTCGAGAACGACGAAGCCAGTGGCTCCGTTTTTGCCTTCGACCGCGATTTGATAATTTACGCCGGGTATTGCGGTGAAAGTGACGCGGCTATTGGTGCCTGTGCCGCCAGGGGCGTCGTCATTGGCGGCGATGGGTGTGAGTGTGGTGAGGGTGGAGCCGGTGTAGACGGCAAGGACGGTGTCGTAGGTAGTATCGGCCGTGGTGCTAATGGAGACGGTACCGCCGACGGTGGTGGACCATTGCCACCAGAGGGAGCCGGAGCCGTTGGCGAGGCCGGCAGGGAGGGGTTCGTCGGACTCGCGAGTGGCGCCGGGGTTGGCGGCGCGGGCGGTGATGTTGTCGGAGTTTAGGACGGCGCGGGAAGCGAAGTCGTCGTTGAACGGGCGGTTGTCGGTGGAGGTGAGGGCGCGGGCGAGGTTGAGGCGACCGTTGGTTTGAGATTTGCCGGCGAGTGTGGCGGGGCGGTCGACGGAGCGCAGGAGTCGATTGATGAGTTGTCGGGGGGAATCAGCGGGGAAGCGGGCTTTAAGCAGGGCGAGGGCGCCGGTGATGTGAGGGGCAGCCATGGAAGTGCCGCTGAGGGTGGCGGAAGCGGCGTCTGAGGTGTAACCGAGCGAGAGAATTTCGGAGCCGGGGGCGAAGAGTTCGACCGTGGCGCCATAGTTGGAGTAGGCGGCGGCTTCGTCGCGTCGAGCGGAGGCGCCGATGGCGATGACGTTGTCGAGGTTGTAGCTGGCGGGGTAGTGGGGAGAGAGGTCGAGGTTGGTGGAATCGTTGCCGGCGGCGGCGACAAAGATAATACCAGCATCGCGGGCGCGGCGGATGGCGTGGTATTGGGATTGCGAGAAGTTACCGGCGGATTCTCCGTAGGAGGCGTTGATGATGGAGGCGCCGTGGGCGATGGCGTAATCGATACAGGCTACGGCATCCGAGGTGGCGCCGGTGCCGGCAGAAGTGATAAACTTTAGAGGCATGATCTGAACTTTCCAGGCGACACCCGTGAGGCCAGCGCCGGCGTTGCCATTGTTGCCGACGGCGCCGATAATACCGGCGACGTGGGATCCGTGGCCTTCGTCGTCGGTGGGGTCACCGCTGGTTATGGTGCCGCGGGCGCTGGTGGCGCGTATGCCGTTAAGATCCCCGATCGTGGGGGCCGGGTTGCGCCAGAGATTGGAAGCGAGATCGGCGTGGGTTAGCCGGGCGCCTGAATCTATGATTGCGACGATGACGGAAGAGGCGTCGGTGAGGGTGTCCCAAGCAGCGAGAGCGGAGATATCGGCGCCCACTACGCCGTTGGTTTGGCCGGTGTTGGCGAGTGACCATTGGGTGGAGAAGCGGGCGTCGTTGGGGGTGGCTTCGAGGTGAAGGAGGTAATCAGGCTCGACGAACTCGTAGCGACCAGTGGCGCGAAGGCGGGTGATGGCTTCGGTGGTGGTTTCGCCGAGGGCAGGCGCGAGGACGCGAAGGTCGTTAAAGCGGGAAAATTTTCGGATAAGGCGGCGCCCTTCAAGGTTCTCGGCGGCATCGGCGCCAACGCGATGGAGGGCGCGAGGTAAGGCGAGCAGGGAGCCGTCGGTGTGGCCTTGGGCGAGTTCTTTGGCGGTGAAACCTTCTGGTGGCGCGGCCGGTGTAGTCGCAGCTAGGGCGGCGCCCAGCGAAAGCAGGAGCGCGGCGAAGAGTAGGCGGAATAAAGTGGAGCTCACGGCGAGTTGGCGTTGTGGCGGCGAATGGCTTTTGGTCTAATGATGGTAAGCTAAAAAGCGAACGCGTAGATGCTCGCTGTTAATCCCAGTGCATGAAAAAGCCCCGACTTGTGGTCGGGGCTGAAGTTTAAGCGGCTCGCTTGTCAGCGATTTCGCGAAGGAAGTTGGCCTATTTTGTTTTCAAGTAAGCAACAACGTCTGCGACTTCTTGGGCGCCGAGGCCGAGTTGTTCAGCGCTCATCATGAGTGAGCGGGTGAGACGTTTACGGGATTTGATTTTTTCTGCCGGAATCATCTGCGTGGCGCCACCCATGGTTTGAACAACCGCGGGGTCGCCGGCGGTGAGGGCTAGGCCGTGGATGATCGTGCCGTCTTTAAGCAGGAACTCGGTGCCTTCGTAGCCGTGAGCGATGTCGCTTGATGGATTTACGATTGAGTTGATGACAACTTCGGTGGTCTGACGACTGGCAAAACCGGTGAGGTTGGGCGCGTATTCGGCGCCTTGGTCGCCGATGCGATGGCACATGAGGCAGGCGGCGGAGAGGCCGGCTCCGCGGGTTGCGTCGCCTTTGATGAGGGCGAGTTGGGCGACGCTGGGGAGCTTGGTTGGGGGCTGAGGCTCGATTACGCTCGCGGTGATTTTAACTTTCGCAGGGTCATAGAGGCCACGCTCTTTGAGTTCAGTGTTCAAATTATGGGCGGCCCAACGGGAGTCTTTATAATTGAGTGTCCACCACAGGGCGGCGGTCTGGACTTTGCCGGTGGCTTTCTGGGCGAGATCGAGGACGGCGAAGGCGGCGCTCTTAGTTGGTATGTAGCCGAGGGCGGTGGTCGCGGCGAGGCGTTCTTCGTCGGACAAGGTGGTGGCGGCGGCGCGAGCGGCGAAGGCAGGTGCGGCGTCGGCAGGGGTTAGGCGCCAAACGAGTTGAGCGTAAGCAGAGGTCCACTTTAGAGGATCTTTTTCGGTCTGCGCGGCGGCCATGGCGGCGTAGAGATCGGCTTCTTTGTCAGTAGCGCCGATGCCCCAGGCGGCGAGGTAGGAACGGTCTGAGCCGTCGTAACCTCGAGCGAGGGCGAGGAGGACATCGCGGGCAGCGGCGAAAGGCACATCGCGGAGCGAAGTGGCGACTTCACGGCGGACAGCGGCGGAGGTGTCGGTAGCAAGTTTAGCGGCATGAGCGAGGTAGGGTTGGCCAGCGCGGCGGAGGGCGCGGTAGGCGACGACGCGTGTTTGAGCGTCAGCGGAGGTTAGTTGTTTTTCCACGGTGGCTACGCCGGTCGTACCGAGTTGCGCGAGCAGGTAAATGGCGCGGGCGCGGATGAACGGATTGGCGTCAGCAAGAAGCGCGGTGACCGCGGGAATGGCGGCTGCGCCCTGCGCTTTGAGACGGATGAAGCCGGAGGCGCGGACGTTAATCGTGGGGCTCTTCAGCGCAGTAATTTGGCCCTCGGTAGTATTGAGGTCGAATTGCGGGATTACCGATTTGAAGCCCTTCGGTGCGATGCGGTAGATGGCACCGACAGTTTTGTCGTCGAGATCTTGATGGCCGCCGACGCGAGGATCGAACCAATCGGCAACGTAGATAGCGCCATCGGGGCCGACGGTGACATCGGAGGGGCGGAAATACGTTTTGATTTCGCCGGTGATTGAGTTGGTGCCGCCTTTAAAGTCTACGCCTTCAAATTTCTTTTCGACGTTAGTGGTCACAAAATCGAAACGGTCGAGTGCGTAGCCGGCGCCTTGGAGTTTAGGAAAGTAACCGAACACAGTGTTGCGGCCGGGTTCGCAGCTAAAAAGTGCGCCGCGCCATTTTTCGCCGAAAGCGTCGCCCTCGTAACTTACGATACCGGTGGGCGAGCCGCCGCCGTAGACATCGCCGGAGGGAATGGTAAATGGATCATCTTGGCGCCACTCAGCAGTAGGGACGTTTTGGCCGGGGCGTTTGTCGGCGTTCCAGGTGCGTTTGCCGTCGCGGGAGGCGAAGCCTAGGTTGCCGTATTCGATGAGGAAGGTAGTGCGGCAGGCAGGCGGATCGTCGTTGTCGTTTTGGAACACGTCGCCGAATGAGGTAATCGTTTGCTCGTAGCTATTGCGGTAGTTTTGGCCGATGATTTCGACCTTGGTGCCGTCGGGCTGCATACGAACGGTGAAACCGCCGACGTAAACGTGGCCGTCGTCACTCTTAGCGCCAGCGATCTCGGGTGGGCGCCAACCGAATACAGCGCCGGCGCCACCGCTGTTGACCGGATCGTAGGGACTGCCGACGCGGAAGGTCTGGCCGGAGCGATCGGTGAACATCGCGCCGCAGTTGCCTTGGGAGAAATAAAGGAGTCCGTCGGGGCCGAACGTGACGGAGTGCAGTGAGTGGTCGTGGTTACGACCATTGAATCCGGTTAGGAGGACGTCGCGCTTATCAATGGCGGGGTTAAATTTTCCGTCACGGTCCACATCGGTGTAGACGATGAGATCAGGTGCGTTGGAGACGAAGATGCGGTTGTCGATTACGGACATACCGAGTGGGGCCACCAGTCCGGGCTCTTGAACGAATGTATGGGTGGCATCTGCGCGACCATCGCCGTTAGTGTCGGTGAGGACCGTGATGCGGTCACCGAGAGGACTGCGACCCTCGTGTTTACGGTAGTTCACGCCCTCGGTGATCCAGATACGGCCCTGGGCATCGATATCCATGTTGGTGGGGTTTCGCACCATTGGGGTCTTAGCCCAGAGGGTAACTTCGAAACCCTCGGGGACGCTAAAAAGATTGAGCGGAACGACGTCGGGCAACGGCGCGGCGGGTGCCGGGCTCGCGGCGGTGGGTACCTGCGCGCTAAGGTCTACGCGGGTTAGGGCAAGCGCGGCTAGAAGCACAGCGCTGAGGCTGAAACGCGGGGTGAGGGCGGCGGGGAGACGCATGCCCAATCCAGAGCGAGGCCCCTCGCGTTTGGCAACTCCTCGAAACGATAATATTCAACGACCCTTTCTTGTCTATTTCGTGCCGGCTAGGAGGGATCCGGTGTAGGTTAGCGCAGCGGTGGAGCTCGTGTCCCCTATAAGGTTACTTCGATTTGCGGTGGGTGACTTTTTTAATCGGCGGAGGTACGATCATGACGGGGCAAGGAGATTTCCTAAGAACTTGGTGTGTCGTGCTGCCGACCAATAGATCATAAAAGGCGGTGTGGCCATGGGAACCCATGACGATGTAATCCGCGTTTTCTTTTTCGGCCTGTTCCAAAATCAGTGGCGCCGGCGCCCCGGTCAGTTGCACGGTTTGAATCGGCAGGTCGGCGGTTTCGATTTTTGCGGCGAGGTGTTTGAGTTGCCGGGCGATCGTTTTTTCGCTCGCGGCAACAATCTCCCCGATGTTTTCGAGCATCGGACCATAGTCACTGGTTATAACGGGCGGTTGCGCTACGCTCATAATCACGATCCGCCCGCCGCAGGCTCGAGCAAGGACGCGGGCGGAATCGATGACGGCGTCGCTTACGCTGGAAAAATCAATCGGGGTAAGGATGGTTTTCATGGCAGCAGTATAAGCCAACGACTCAAAGTCCGCTGCGCAGAAATTGTCCGACGAGCTGCGTTAGTTGGCGGTTCGGGCCTAAGATGCGGCTTCCTTGAGACGAAAGATCAAGCGGCGGCGTTCAAGCCGGCCATTAACTGCATTAAAGACGCTTCGCTAAAAGCGGCGCGCGAGACTTCGCCGGCGATTTGGCCAGCTCGAAGCACAATAATACGCCGACAAATCCCGATGAGTTCGGGTAATTCTGAAGACACCACGAGCATCGCTTTGCCTTCGCAGGCAAGTTCATCGAGTAGCTGGTAGATTTCGGCTTTGGCGCCTACGTCGACGCCGCGCGTGGGCTCGTCGATCAGCAGCACGTCACAATCGCGGGCGAGCCATTTAGCGAGGGCGATTTTTTGTTGGTTACCACCGCTCAGGCCGGCGGTGAGCGCCTCTATAGATGGTGTTTTTATACGGAGGCGTTTGGTGTACGTGGTCGCGAGGTTGCGCTCAGCGTTGCGGCGCACGAAACCTAGGCGCGTGAGTAGAGGTAGGGCGGCGAGTGCGGTGTTTTCGCGACAATTAAGGCCGAGCACGAGCCCTTGGCGTTTACGATCTTCCGGAACGAGGCCGAGGCCGGCGGCGAGTGCACGCTCAATGGAGCCCAGAAGGAGAGGTCGATCGTCGACCGAAATGTGTCCGGTAGCCTCGGAATCGAGGCCGAAGATGGCTTGGACCAACTCGCTTCGGCCAGCGCCCACGATGCCGGCGACGCCGACAATTTCTCCAGCCCGGATAGAAAAGTTGATATCTTTGAAAGCTCCGCAGGATGAGAAATTTTTAACATTGAGCCGGACCGGTCCGAGCTCGCGGTCAAGATGGGCGGGCGTATGGGCGCGGAGTTCGCGGCCTATCATCTGAGTGACGACGCGAGTTGGCTGAGTGTCAGAAATGGGCTCGGTTGCGATATGGCGACCATCGCGCAGTACTGTGATGTTATCGCAAAGAGCGAAGAGTTCCTCCATTCGGTGAGAGACGTAGATGAGGGTGAGACCACGGGCTTTTAACGTGCCGATAAGACGGAAAAGATCAGCGGTCTCCGTGGCCGACAAAGAGCTCGTGGGCTCATCCATGACAATGATTTGAGCGCCAGTGCCGACCGCGGCGGCAATTTGAACGAGTTGTTCTCGGCCGGTGGAAAGTGTGCCAATGAGCGTGTCGGGATCGATATCGGCGCCAACGGCAGCAAGCATCGCGCGTGCGCGGGCTATGAGGGTGGTGCGGTCAATGAAACCCGCGCGGCGTGGCAGGTCACCGAGGCAGAGGTTTTCAGCGACGGAGAGATTGGGGCAGAACGCGAGCTCTTGGTGGACCATCGCGACACCGAGCTCACGCGCCTCAAGAGGCGAAGCAGGCGCGATGGCTCTACCTTCGATCAAAATTTGGCCGGTATCTGCGGTGTAAACGCCGGCTAGGATTTTACCCAATGTGCTTTTCCCTGCACCATTTTCTCCAATGAGCGCGTGGCACGTGCCGCGCTCAACGGTGAAAGAGACATCGTCGAGCGCTAGGACGCCGGGGAAGCGTTTGGTGACCTGGCGAAACTCGAGATAAGCGGACACGGCGTGTCAGTAGCGACTACTTGGGGAGCCACTTGTCCCAATTTTTAGCGAAGGCCTCTAAGTTATCCTTGGTGACTGGGATAAGGGCGCTCACGTCTTTGACGGCGACAGGATCTTTTTTAAGCACGATTTTATTGATGAGGTGTTCGACTGATTTGGCACCCCATTCGTAACATTGTTGAGCGAGGAGGACAGGGACGTGGCCGCTGCGAATATAGGCGAGCTGGGCGGGAAGGGCATCAACAGCGACGCATTTCACTGTGCCGGGTTGCCATTTAAGAGCGTTCTCGGTGAAGAGCGGCCAGCCGCCGATCATGGCCCAACCAGTGATATCGGGGTTAGCTTGCATGACCTGTTCTACTTTGGCGGCGGCGTCTTGAGGGGTCTCTTTGTGGTAATAAGTATCGCGGATCGTAATGCCTGGATATTTTTTGGCGGCCTCTCGGACACCGGCGACGCGTTTTTGGAGGTTGGGGGCGTTTTGATTGCCGGCGAGGATTGCAACGACGCCTCGGCCGTTCATGATTTTGGCGAGCTCATCCATCGTCTGTTGGCCGCAAGCGATGTCATCGACGCCGTAGGTGACGAAGCGTTTGGATGCGGGAGCGTCGGAATCAAACGTAGCGACTGGGACGCCGTTATTAACGGCAGCGTTGATGGCATCAGTCAGTTTGTTGGCATCGGAACAGGCGACGGCGATGCCCTCGGCGCCGGAAAGCACGAGTTGTTCGATGGCTTCAGCTTGTTTTTGGGCGTCTTCTTCGTTGGGCGTGCGCCAATCGATTTTGATGTTGAGATTGAGTTTCGCGCCAAGGGTTTTGGCTGCGTCTTGGGCACCGATGCGGGCGGCTTGGAAGACGGGGTTGCCTTGGGATTTGGCGACGAGACCAATCGTGATGGTCCGGGGTTTCTCGGCGGCGTGGGTTAAGGGCGCGGTTGTGATGGCGGCGGTTAAGGCGAGAGCCAGCGCGGAGAAGGCGCGGATCAATGGGAGGTTTTTTTTCATTAGGGTTTGGGTTATGGAAACTTAGTTTGCTGCCGTGGTGAGGCGGCGGCGGGCGAGCCAAGTGTTGAGGTGATCAAGCACGACGGCGGCTATGACGACTGAGCCGATGATGATTTGGCTGTAGTTTTGGTCGATACCTAGAATTACGATACCGCTGGAAATCATTTGGATGATTAAGGCGCCCAGCACGACCCCCAGGGCTGAGCCTCGGCCTCCGGTGAGGCTAGCACCGCCGACGACGGCGGCGGCGATGACGTTGAGTTCGTAGCCTTGGCCGTCGCCAGAGGTGGCGGCGCCGTAATAACCGAGTGAGAGTAGCGCCGCAATGCCGGCGCAGAGACCGCTGATGAGGTAGACGCCAAGTTTCACGCGCTCGACGCGGATGCCGCTGAAACGCGCGGCGAGTTCGTTCCCTCCGACGGCGTAAACGCGTCGACCGGCGGCGAGTCGGGAAAGAAAAATCCAGCCTACGATGAGGACGACCACCATGGTCATCAGCGGCACGAAACTGAGGCCTTCGCTGACCTCGAATCGAACAAAATCACGGAAAGCGGCGGGGAACGCCCCGACGGATTGGCCTTTTGTGATGACAAAGGCGATGCCGCGGAAAATTGCCATGCCGCCCAGCGTGATTATAAATGGATGTACGCCGAGTGCGACGATGAGGCCTCCGGTGAAAAGTCCACACAAACAGGCGACTCCTAGGCAGGCGCCGGCACCGAGCAAAATCCCCATTATGGGTGAGTTAGTCGTAGCCAGTCCCTCGGCGCCATAACGGTGGAGTACAAGCGCGCCGACGACCGACGCTAGTGCGTAAATCGCTCCGACGGTCAGATCGATACCGCCTGCGATGATCACTACGGCCATGCCGACTGCCATGACCGCGATAAAGCTCGTGTCCTTGGCGAGTTGGGCGAGGTTTTGGGTGTTAAGAAATTTATTTTTTTCGACGGTAAGCGGCACGCGTTCCCCGGTGGCATCGGTCGTGAAAACGCGACTGCGGGAGCCGTCGACGGCGCGTTCAAAAACGGGCGTGCGCACCTTACCCGCAAAAACCGTAAGCAAGAGGCCGAGGGCCAGGATAACGAGCAGCAGGCCGCTTTCCTGAAAACGAAAAAAAACGCGAAGACGAGCGAGCATGATTGGGGTAGGCGCAGAATAGGACGAAATAACCCACCTTAAGGAAACCTTGAATTTCGTCCTCTCCAGATGGGTGAGCGAGTCCGGCCGCTTAACGTGTCGGCAGGAACTCGGTGCTCATTGCTTGTTCGACGGTGACTTTATTTTTTGGCAGAACGCTGATCTCTTCAAGTTGCGCGATTTGCTTGGCGAAGCGCGCGACTGCGAGTTGGCCCGTGTTGGCGGGACCGCCGTCGGCATCGCGACCGGTGACTAGTTTTTCCTCTAGGATGAGCTGGCGCGAAGCGAGTGCGAATTCATCGGTTAGGGCAGAATTTGCTTTTTTCATCGCAACATGAGCAGGCGTGGGATCGCCGGTGAGGTAATCGTTCCAGCCTTTGATGTAGGCGCGTATAAAAGCGCGGAGTTCTGCGGGGTGTTCGCGGGCGAACTTACGATTTGTGAAAAGTACGGCGTAGGCGCGGAATCCGGCGTCCCACGTGGAAAGGAAGCGAGGTTTGGCGCCGCCTGCTTTCACGATATGGTAGGGTTCTGCGATGAAGTAACCTTGTTGAATTGCATCTTTTTCGCTGAGGAAAGCCGCGACAGAAAAGTTTTGCGGGACAACATTAACGGTGACGCCATAGTGTTTTTTTAGGTACTTGAGAAAGGTCCAATCCGGGCGGGCGATGATGGTTTTACCTTGGAGGTCTTCGAAGCGTTGGACTTTACTGGCGGCGTTCACGAGTAGGCCGGAGGGATCGTCTTGAAAGACTGCGGCCACCGATAGTACAGGGAGGCCGGTAGCGATTTTTTGCAGAATGTCTGTGCTTTCGCCTTGGCCGATTTGGGCCTGGCCGGTGGCGATTTTTTGTACCACGAAGGCATTTGGTCCGCCTGGGACGATGGTGACGTCGAGCCCTTCGGCCGCAAAAAAGCCGCGTACGGCGGCTTGGTAGATACCTCCGTGTTCGGGTTCGGCAACCCAGTCGAGTTGGACGGTTAATTTATACGGGGTAGCGATTTGGCCGTTGGTAACAGCGGAGCGAGTTGTTGTAGAAAACGCGAGGAACGTGCAGAAAATGAGGACAAGTCGCATGGCGGTTGAGAGGATAAAAGGGACGAGATTAGATGTCGGTGCGTTCGTAAGAATCGTGCCATTTATGGAGGGTCAACCAGCTGAGCGAGAGCGCGCCGGCGACGAAGATGAAGCCGAGTGCGCAGCAAGCACCAGCGGTAGCAAAGAGTGCGGGGTATTTAGCTTGGCTGCTGTAGATAATCGTTTGGAAACCAAGACCGCCGCCGTCTCCGGCCGAGCTGCCGGCGGTGTAATCGCCAACCAAGGCGCCGATCGGGGCGAGGGTGGCCGCGATGCGCAGACCGGTGAAAAAATACGGGAGCGCTGCGGGAATGCGTAGGCGGAGGATTTCTTGAAATTTAGTAGCGCGGTAAAGGCGGAACAACTCAACGAGGTTGCGATCAGTCGAAACGAGGCCTTGGGTGGTGTTCACGGCTAGCGGGAAGAAACAAATAAGAAAGGTGATGATAGTGACGCTCTTGAGACCGGGTCCGACCCAGAGGACTAGAATCGGCGCAAACACGATGATGGGTGTCATCTGCAGTAACATCAGGTAGGGATAAAACGTTACTCGCACCAGTGGCGAAAGGGAGAGTAACAGGGAGAGGGTGAAGCTTATGGCGACGGCGGCGAGGAAACCAAAGGTTGCGCCCACGGTAGTGTTGAGTGTGGCGCGCCAGAGTTCGTCGCCATGCTCGCTGAATGCAGCGATAACTTCGATAGGCGAAGGGAGTAGGAAACGAAAATCTTCAGAGAGCGAGACGCGGATGATATACCAAATTGCGATGAACAACGCTCCAGCGATAGAGGGAAGGAGAAAGGAAAATATTTTTTGACGGGGCATACGAAGCAACACGGTCTAAAAGTAGGTCCGATCTTCGACAGAGCGGAGCAGTTGGGAGACCTCATCGACAAGACGGTGGTAGGCGGGATCGCGTCGAGTAGTGGGTGTGCGTGGGTAGGGTAGGTCGACGCGAATTTCGCGGTGAAGCCGTCCGGGATTAGCAGACATGATGATTATGCGATTCGCGAGGAAGACGGCTTCAGGGACCGAGTGCGTGACGAAGAAGGCGGTCCAGCGTAGACGTTCGCGGATCGCGAGGAGTTCTTCGTTTAGGTGATCGCGCGTCATTTCATCGAGGGCGCCGAAAGGTTCATCCAGCAATAAAATTTGCGGCGAGAGGACGAGCGCGCGGGCAATGGAGACGCGCATTTTTTGGCCGCCTGAGAGTTGGCGTGGGTAATATTCGGAGCGCGGCGTGAGGCCGACCAGCTCGAGCGCGTCGCGAACTAGGTTACTGCGCTGGGTCGATGAAACCGAGCGCAGATCGAGAGGTAGCGCGACATTTTGGGCGACGGTGAGCCAGGGTAGTAATGTCGGTTCTTGAAAAACATACGCTAGATCGTCGTGAGTCGAATCAGAGATTGAATTGGTCGCTTGGTTGAGAGGGTTGCTGGCGCAGGACTTAGAAAAAATGAGTTCGCCGCGGGTGACCGGGCTTAGGCCGGCGACGAGTTTTAGCAGGGTTGATTTGCCGCAGCCGCTAGGGCCGATCAATGCGATGAAGTCTCCGCGCGCTGCCAAAAGGCTGAAGTCCTCGAGTATGACTGGGCCCTGACCGTAGCGTTTTTCGACTGAGCGAAATTCGACGGCCGTCGAGGAGCTGGCAGAAGGGTTGGTAGTGACGGCGGACGACACAAGTTGGACGAGATAGGAAGCTGGAAAGAAAGCCAGCTTGAGGTGGTGAATTTAGCGAGTTTCGAGCTAGATCTAGCTTTCTGGATTTTTAGCTAATGGCTGAGACCCACTTTGGGGCGTTGGTTTATCTCAGCGGACGGCGCGAAAACCTGGCCCTTTAGGGCCGGGATGAAGCGCCGCCCCCCTTGATTTTTGAGCTCAAGCGAAAAAACTTCAGTTCAGTCTTTACGAGTCGCTCCCCAAAATAATTCCTAGCCCCGCAATAAATGGCG
>CANFSZ010000042.1 GCA_947449835.1 Opitutia bacterium | reverse complement strand
TGGCCAAGAAGAACCTCAAGGGCGTCCAGGCCAGCTACTGAGCACGTAACCCAACGTTGCCAAAAGCTTCCGGGCGCAGACACTTTGTCTGCGCCCTTTTTCTTTCCCGTGTCCAAACTCATCCTCGCCACCCGCCAGAGCCCTTTGGCGCTCGCCCAGACCACGATGGTCGCGTCGCAGCTGGGTGCTCGTCTCGGCCTGGAAACGGAGTTTTTGAAACTCGTCACCACGGGCGACCAGCAGACCGATTGGTCACTCGAGCAACGCGGCGGTAAAGGCCTTTTCACGAGCGAACTTGAATCCGCGCTGCTCCGCGGCGAAGCCGATGTCGCCGTGCACAGCGGTAAAGACCTGCCGGGCGCCATGCCCGCGGGCCTCGCCATCGCCGGCTACCTGCCGCGCGCTGATCCCCGCGACGTGCTCGTTTTGCGCCAAGGCCTCACGACGCCCGCCCTCGTGGCCACGAGCAGTCCGCGCCGTCGCCTGCAATTTTCGCTGCACGTTCCCACTGCGACTTTCACCACCATCCGCGGCAACGTCGATACGCGCCTCCGGAAAATCGCGGTCGATCGCCTCGCCGACGCCACGATCCTCGCCGCCGCGGGCCTCGCTCGCTTGGGCATTCATGAATGGCCCGGCACGACGTTCGTGCCCTTTGATTGCACGCGTATGGTGCCTGCGGTCGCACAAGCAGCTATCGCGATTCAGTGCCGCGTGGCCGACGTAGCCAGATACGCGGCGCACTTCGACGCCGCCGCTTCTCGCGTGGTCACACTGGAGCGGGCTTTCCAAGCCGCGCTCGGCGGTGGCTGCCACACCGCCTTCGCCGCGCATGCGACGGTCGACACGCTTTATCTTTTTCACGAAAACATCGGGGTGCGCACCCTTCCACTCGCCGCCGCTGATTTCGACGCACCCGTGGCCACCGCGGCCCGCGTGCTTCAACAACTCGGACTCCTATGAACCCAGCCACTCCTCTTGCCGGCCGTCGCATTGCTATCACTCGCGCCCGCGAACAGTCGCCCGAACTTTCCGCCAAACTCAAAGCACTCGGCGCCGAAGTACTCGAACTCCCGTTGATCACCATCACCAAAGAAGTCTCCAACGACGCCTTGGCCGACGTGTTTCTCGAGTTCGGCAGTTACGATTGGCTGGTGTTCACCAGCGCCAATGGTGTCCGTTACTTCTTCGAGGAGATTCGGCGCATTTTCGACGACATCCGCTCGCTCGGCCTGATTCGGCTCGCCTGTATCGGTGAAATCACCGCCGAAGCGATTCGCGCGCACCACCTCAAAATCGAGTGCCAACCCAAGGTCGCCACCGCCGAAGCGCTCGCCGCCGCCCTCATCGAAACCGGTAGCCTCGACCACGCCAAAATTCTCGTTGTGACCGGCAGTCTGAACCGCGACGACCTCGTCGACAAACTCACCGAAGGCCGCGCCATCGTGGATACCCTCCAAGTTTACAAAACCGAGCAAACCGATCTCGCCGGCGATCCGGTTGCGGCTGATTTTCGGGCCCACGGGGCCGACGCGATTCTCTTCGCCAGTTCTTCGGCTGTCCAATCCTTCGCCGATCAAGCCGCGGCGCTTAAACTCGGAAAAAATGCCCTGCACCCGATCGCCGGTAGCATCGGTCCGCAAACCACGGAAACCATGAAAAAAGTCGGCGTCCCTGTCGGGTTCACCGCCAAGACGCCCAACCTCGACAGCTTGGTCGAAGTGCTGGTTAAAAAATTAGCCTCATGAAAGTCCCGTTCCTCGATCTGAGTTTGCAGCACCGCGCCTTGCGTGATCCGGCGCTCGCCGCCTTGACCGCGACGTACGACGCCACGCGTTTTTGCCTCGGCAAAGACGTCGAAGACTTCGAGAAAAATTTCGCGGCCACGCTGGGTTACCCGCGCACCCTCGCCATGAACAGCGGGACGTCTCCGCTGCACGTCGCGTGCATGATCGCGGGCTTTGGCCCGGGCGATGAAATCATCACGGCGCCGTTCACGTTTATTTCTTCGGCGTGGGGTATCAACTACGTCGGAGCGACTCCGGTCTTCGCGGATATTGAGGCCGGCACTTACAACCTTGATCCGGTGAAACTCGAGGCAGCCATTACGCCCCGCACCAAGGGCATCATCGTGGTCCATATTTTTGGCCAACCCGCCCGCATGGATGAAATCATGGCCATCGCGCGCAAGCACCGGTTGTTCGTGATCGAAGATTGCGCCCAGGCCGTCGGCGCCCGTTACCAAGGCACGCCCGTCGGATTGTTGGGCGATGTCGGTACGTTCAGCTTTTATCCGACCAAGAATCTGGGCGGTTGCGGCGAGGGCGGGGCGTTCGTCGCGAAGGATGAGGCGATTCACACCCAGGCTCGCCACATCCGCGTGCACGGTTCGGATCGGCGTTATTATCACGACATCGTGGGCGGTAATTTCCGCATGGATGGTTTTCAAGGCGCGTTGCTCAACGTGAAGTTGCCGCACCTCGCGACTTGGACGGCCCGCCGCCAGGCGATCGCCGCACGCTACCTCGCCGGGATCAAACTTGCCGATACGCATCTCCCAGAGCAGCCCGCCTACGGCAAATCGGTCTTTCACCAATTTACGATTCGGCATCCGAGCCGTGACATGCTCCGTGAGCATCTCGCAAAACACGAGATCGGTACCGATCTGATTTATCCCGTGCCGCTGCATCTTCAAAAATGCTACGCCTCGCTCGGCTATGGCGTGGGCTCGTTTCCTGTTTCGGAGCAGACCGCGAGCACATGCGTGAGTTTGCCGATTTTCCCGGAATTGACCGACGCGCAGGTCGATCACGTCATCGCGTCACTGAATGCATTTTGAGCCAATGATCCACGGCGTGCGTTTCAAGGTCTGTGGTTTGACCTCGCTGGTGGACGCGGAGGCGGCGGATGCGGTGGGCGCTGATTATTTGGGATTTATTCTTCATCCGAAATCACCGCGGTACGTGAGCCTTGCGCAATTTGCGGCGATGACGCCACGTTTGCCGCCGCGAAAAAAAGTAGCGGTCGTCGTCGAGCCTACGGCGGAGGCCTTGGCTGAAATTAAGGCGGTGGGTTTCGATTACGTCCAAGTTCATTTTTCACCCACGACGTCGTTGGCCACGGTGCAGCGCTGGCTAGAAGTGATTCCGCGCGAGAGGCTCTGGCTTGCGCCGCGCGTGCCACCGGGTCAGGAGCTGGATTCAAGTTTCATCGCGCTTGTTGATCATGTGTTGCTCGATACGTATCACCCTCTAGCCCACGGCGGCACGGGACAGACCGGAGACTGGACGAGTTTCAAAGCATTACGCGTCGGTTTTCCGCACGTGAATTTCATTTTGGCTGGCGGTTTGAATCCGGAAAATATTGGCGCGGCCTTGGCCACAACCGGAGCGCGCTGGGTCGATGTGAACAGCGGGATCGAATCCGCGCCGGGGGTAAAGGATCACACCAAACTTCAGGCTTTTGTGAGCGCGTTGCGGCAGGGTCCAGTGAACTCGGGACATTGATGAGAACGCCGTTGGTGGAGCGGGGTTCTGGTTTTTTGGCTAATCGTAGTTAAGGAAATATTCGAATGCACTGGATCGTCGCCAGCCTCGTATCGGCTTTTTTTCTGGGCTGCTACGATCTCTCCACGAAGCACGCAGTGCGCGACAACGCCGTCTTACCGGTCCTTTTTTTCGCGAATGTATGCAGCGCGGCAATTTGGCTTTTGCTTTATGCGGGCACGACGCTCGCGCCACACGCGTTTGCGCCGACGTTGCACGTGGATGCGCTCACGGGTTTCCAGCACCTGCAGTTGTTCATCAAGTCGATGATCGTCGCCGCGTCGTGGGTCTGCAGTTATTTCGCGGTGAAACAGTTGCCGGTGTCCTTGGCGGCACCGATCCGCGCGACGGGCCCGGTTTGGACCTTGCTCGGGGCGACACTTGTTTTGGGTGAACGGCCGACGTGGCTCGAAGGCTTGGGAATCGTGATTACGTTGGCCTCATTTCTGGGCTTATCGGTGGTCGGCGCGCGCGAGGGAATTCATTTTAGGCGCAATCGCTGGATCTGTTTTCTGGGCGGTGGTACGCTGCTCGGCGCGCTCAGTGGGCTTTACGATAAATACCTGCTCGGCTCAGTGGGTTTCACGGCGGCAACGGTGCAATGTTGGTTTTCGATTTATTTGACGCTGGTATTTCTGCCCCTTGCGGTGGGCTGGAAATTGCGTTGGTGGCAGCGGCAGGATTTTCAGTGGCGAGGCAGCATCGTGCTGGTCTCGCTGATGCTGCTGGTCGCGGACTTTCTTTATTTCAACGCGCTGCGCGATCCCGAGGCGCTGGTTTCGATGGTTTCGAGTCTGCGGCGAGGCGGTACGCTCGTGGCATTTGCGGGCGGGATATTGCTTTTTGGTGAAGTCAACGCGCGCGCAAAATTGCCGGCGGTTATCGGAGTCGTGATTGGGATAGTGTTGACGATTTTAGGATGAGGGCGTGCTCACTCGATCGCGCCCTCGTGTTGCAGGAGTTGGCGTTTCACAGCCTCGCCGAAAGCGAAACCCGTGAGCGATCCGTCGGCGCCGATCACGCGGTGGCAGGGGACGATCAAGCAGATCGGATTGGTGGCATTGGCGCGGCCGATGGCACGGGCGCCGCTCTCCAGGGTTTTGGCCAAAGCACCGTAGCTGCACGTTTGACCGAAAGGAATTTTTTGTAGTGCCTGCCAAACGCGCAGCTGAAAAGGCGTTCCTGCTGGTGCGAGCGAAAGGTCAAAGCTGGAACGATCTCCCGCAAAATACGCGAACACCTGCGACCGAGCCGCCGTCGTCTTCACGGTATCACGAACGGGTTTGACCGTGCCGCTTTTGAGACGGGCCCACAGTGCGGTATCTGCGCCAAATGCAGTGGCCAGCACGGCGCCCGCATCATCCACCGCGATTGAGAAATCGCCGACAGGAGTTTTTAAAGTATCAAAGTAGACGTTCATAAAGGAGTGGTTTGCTTGAATTGCCAAAGATGGTTCGTGGCGAGACTGCGATAAGGCGAGAAGACCGCCATGAGTCGTCGCGTGGCTTCAATGTCAGGTCGCTCCTCTAGTTGAAATAGTTCTTGGAGATTGCTGGTGACGCTGGTGTCGCCGTAGGGCACGCAATCAGCAAAACCGAGGGCGCGCATCATGAGATAATTGACGGACCACGGACCCAGTCCGCGGATGGCGAGCAGGGTGCGCTCGGCGCGAGTGGCCGACATCGCGCGGAGCGATTCAAGATCGAGTTGGCCTTGGGTAATTAAACGAGCGATCGCGATCACGTAATCAGCTTTTTGGCGTGAAAACTGGAGCGGTAGAAGCTCGCTCGGATCGAGCGCAGCCACGGCGGCGGGCGTGGGCGGCGCGAAGAGACCGTTGGGCAGAAGTGTGCCCGTACGCTCAAAAAGCCGGCGTTTGAGCAGACAGGCGAAGGGGAAATTAATCTGCTGGCCGATGATGGACCATAGCACGCCGTCGAACACCGAGGTGGTTTGGCTGATGCGCAGCTCCGCTCGGCCGGCGACGAGACGCGCCAAGCCAAGTTTTTTTGCGAGCCGCGCGAAAGCCGCAGCATCTTGGTCGAGGCCAAGCAGGCCGATGACGACGGAATGCGCTTCGACGGCCGAGCCGGCAGAGATTTCTGCGTGAATCACACTCGGGGCTAGTCGTAGCGTCAGCACGGCCGGACCGCTGCTGAGTTGCACGGCGCCCACGTATGCGTCGCCCGTGAGGCGCTCACTGACGCTGTGGATGTCGCGACTCAACGCTCGGCGGAGATAATGGAGCGGATACGATTCGGGCAACGTGATGGTGAACGTGCGCGCTTCGGACAAATCGCGATAGGCGGCGGGAGTCAGGCCATTGCGTTGCCTAAATTGATCGTGGAAAACCGAGAGCGATTCAAAGCCCACGTCTCCGGCGATCGCCAAAAGTCCGGAGCGGGTTGCGAGTAGCTGTCGCTTGGCGCGGTTGATTCGGGCTCTTACCAAGAGATCGGCTGGGGTGGTGTGATAGTGCTTACGGAAGAGCTCGAAGGCGCGAGTCTGGCCGAAGCCCGAGCTGTGCACCACGGCGCGCGCATCTGCAAAGACCGCGGGCGAGACCCGGATTTCGGCGACGAGGGATTCTATCGATTCGAGAACCGGATCGGCGCCGTGGGCGAAATCATCGGGATGGCATTTCTTGCACGCGCGCAAACCGCTTTCGCGAGCTGACTCGCACGTAGGGAAGAAACGCACGTTTTCCCGACGGGGCTTGCGCGCCTTGCACGAGGGCAAGCAATAGATGCCGGTGGTGAGGACGCCGGTAAAAAACCGCCCGTTGTAGGCCGAGTCGCCGGCGAGCACGCGGGCATACATGGTGGCATCGGTCATTCGCATGGCCGTAAGTTACCAGATCGCGGGCGGGAAAGTCGTCCGGATAATTCCGGAGTAATTTTTTAGGCTCAAAAACCGGGGAAGCCGCCTTTGCCCTTCATGGCTTCCATCTGGCGCATCATTTTTTTGGCGCCGCCGCCTTTCAGCATTTTCATCATTTTCTGCATCTGCTGAAATTGTTTTAGGAGTTGGTTAACTTCGACGATCTTCACGCCCGCGCCGTTGGCGATACGTTGGCGCCGGCTGCCGTTGAGTAGGTCGGGCTTGCGGCGCTCTTTAAGCGTCATCGAGTAAATGATGGCTTCCGTGCGGGCCATTTGCTTCTCGGAGTCGTCGGGAAGTTGCACGCCGCTCATGCCGGGCATCATGCCGGCGATGCTCTGCATGGAGCCCATTTTCTTGATCTGCTGCATCTGCGCGAGGAAGTCCTCGAGATTAAAGTCAGCCTTGCGCATTTTTTCGGCCATGCGCTCGGCTTCTTTTTGGTCGATGTTTTCCTGCGCGCGTTCGACGAGCGAGACGACGTCGCCCATGCCGAGGATGCGAGAGGCAAGGCGATCGGGATAAAAGGTGTCGAAGTCGCCGGTTTTCTCGCCGGTGCCGACGAATTTAATCGGAACGCCTGTGATGCTCTTGATCGAAAGCGCCGCGCCGCCGCGCGCATCGCCGTCAAGTTTGGTGAGGATCAAGCCGGTGAGTTGGAGCGCATCGTGAAAGGTTTTCGCGACGTTGACTGCTTCTTGACCGAGTGCGCCGTCGGCCACGAGTAAGACCTCGTCGGGTTGAATGCGGGCGCGGAGTTTTTTTACTTCCTCGATGAGGTCGGTGTCGATCTGGAGTCGACCCGCGGTGTCGAAAATCATGCAATCGGTACCGGCCGCATCGGCGGCGGCGAGAGCGGCGGCACCGATGGCGGTGACGTCTTGCGATTGGCGATCAGCGTAGAAACCGAGCTCTTCTTGTTTTGCTAGAATTTCGAGTTGGTCGATGGCCGCGGGGCGGTAGATGTCGCAGGCTACGACGAACGGTTTGTAACCGCGTTTTTTAAGGAGCTTGCCGAGTTTGGCGGTCGAGGTGGTTTTGCCGGAACCGTGGAGGCCAACCATCAGAATTTTCAGCGGGCGGGCAGGGGAGAGCGCGGTCTGGCCTTCGCCGAGGAGGCGAACGAGTTCGTCGTTGATGATTTTGACGACTTGCTGGCCGGGGGTGACGGACTTGAGGACTTCTTGGCCGACACAGGCGACTTGGACGCGTTCGACGAAATCACGGGCGACTTTAAAATGGACGTCGGCGGCAAGGAGGGCGGTGCGCACCTCTTTGAGTGCGTCGGCCATGTTTTCTTCTGTGAGTTTGCCGACGCCGCGGAGGTTGCGGAGCGCGCTGCCGAGTTTTTCTGTGAGCGATTCGAACATGTGAGTGGTTTACGTGGCCTCATTTTTGGGAGCGAGGCAACTCCGCTTCCTCGCGGGCAGACTCGTGCGCGGTGACCATTTTCGTCCTCGTCAAGCGGCCTCGCTTTAGGGATAACGCACGTCTCTATGAACCCTGTTCTAAAGCTGTTACTCGAAGGCGGTAGTCTCACGACGGCGCAAATCGCGCAAGTCGCGGGCTTCTCCGTGAGCGAAGTCGAACAGCACCTGGAACAGTTGAAGAAGGATAAAATCCTCCTCGGCTGGCGTCCGGTGCTCGATCTCTCCCGCGAGGCCGCTGCAGCAGCTACGGTTCGCGCGGTGATTGAAGTGAAAATTTCGCCAGAGCGTGGCGGCGGGTTCAACCGCCTGGCGGAGCGCCTCGCGCGCTTCGATGAAGTGGAGTCCTGCTATCTCATGTCGGGCGGTTATGACCTGCTGGTATTCGTCAAAGGGGCGTCCTTGCAGAAGGTCGCCGGTTTTGTCTCGGAGAAGCTCTCGACGATTGAGGGCGTGCTCTCGACCTCTACGCATTTCATGCTCCGCTGCTACAAAGATCAGGGTTTCCTGCTCGATGTCGGCGAAGCCACCACCACGCGGCTCAACGTCGCGCCTTAATCGGAGGTTCATCTCATGAGCAACGATCCCAAACGCTGGGTTGCGGGCCACGTGGCCGCGCTGCCCAAAAGCGGTATTCGCGATTTCTTCGAGCTAGTGGCCAAAATGAAAGGCCAGGATGTGATTTCGCTCGGCGTCGGTGAACCCGACTTCGTCACGCCGTGGAATATCCGCGAAGCGGCCATTTTCGCCCTCGAACGCGGCAAAACATATTACACGTCCAACCTCGGCATGATCGAGCTGCGGCGAGCGATCTCGACGTACGTGACCGAACATTTTGGCGTCGATTACCGGCCGGAAGATCAAGTGATCGTGACGGTCGGCGTCAGCGAAGCACTCGACCTCGCGTTGAGGGCCTTCTGTAATCCCGGCGATAAGGTGATGTTTCACCAGCCGTGCTACGTGTCTTACCATCCGAGTATCTCGCTCGTGCACGCCCAAGGCGTCGCCGTCCCGACCTTTGCCAAAGACAACTTCGCGCTCACGGCCGAAGCCTTACGCGCCGCGTGGCAGCCAGGCTGCAAGGTGCTCATGCTCAATCTGCCGTGTAATCCTACGGGCGGCACCTGCGATCGCATCCAACTCGAAGCGATTGCGGCGTTTTGCCGAGAGAAAGACCTGCTCGTTTTAAGCGACGAGATCTACTCCGAACTCACGTTTGAAGGCACGCACACCAGTATCGCCAGCCTCCCCGGGATGGCCGAGCGCACGGTTTTTCTCCACGGTTTCTCAAAGGCATTTGCGATGACCGGTTGGCGCTTGGGCTACGCTTGCGGTCCGGCCGCGCTCATCGATGCGATGATGAAAGTGCATCAATACACGATGCTCTGCGCCTCGATCATCGCCCAAGAAGCCGCGCTCGAAGCGCTCACGCGCGGTTGGGACAGCGTGCTCATGATGCGCGAGCAATATCATCGTCGTCGCGATTTAGTGGTTCGTCGTTTCAACGAGATCGGCCTCAAGTGTCATTCGCCGCGCGGTAGTTTTTACGCGTTTCCGAGCGTGGCCGCTACGGGTCGCAACGAGAAAGACTTCGCCTCCGGTTTGCTCCTCGAGCAAAAAGTCGCCGTCGTGCCCGGCAGCGCGTTTGGCGAAAATGGCGTCGGCCACGTCCGCGCCTGTTTTGCCACGAGCTATGAACAACTCATAGTCGCCTGCGACCGCATCGAACGCTTCGTTCAAGCCCCTCAAAAATAATCCTAGCCCGGTCGCCGCAGGCGCAAAGGAAGGTTAAAATCTTCCTTTGCGCCTTTGGCGTCTTTGGCGTCTGATCCCATTCACATGTCCCGTACCGTTGCCATCGTCGGCCGACCCAATGTCGGCAAAAGCCGCCTCTTCAACCGCCTGGCGCGTAAACGCATTTCCATCGTCCACGACCAACCCGGCGTCACCCGCGACGTCATTTCGACGGAAATCGCCGAGGGCGCATACACATTACTCGACACCGGCGGGCTCGGTCTCGTCGGCGGTGAATCCACGGCGGAGCTCATCAAGCTCTCCGAAAAACAGGTTGATTTCGCCATCGCCTCGGCGGATCTGATTCTCTTCGTGATCGATGGTCTCGAGGGCGTGACTGGCCTCGATCAACGCATCGCGCAGATGCTGCGCAAGTCGAAGCGCAACGTCCTGCTCGTCGTCAACAAAGCCGATTTCAACGACGACAAAGTCCAACTCGACGGCGCCTACGGCCTCGGTCTCGGTGAACCCAGCCGCGTCTCCGCCGAACACGGCACCGGTGAAACCGAACTCCGCGCCGCCATGATCCAACGTCTCGGCGAGCCGCCTGTCGTTGATCCTGATCACGTCAAAACTTCGGCCGATCCGCTCTGTTTCTGCTTCATCGGCCGTCCCAACGTCGGCAAATCTTCGCTTAGTAATAACCTGCTTCAAAGTGACCGCCTCGTCGTCAGCCCAATCCCCGGCACGACGCGCGACTCCGTTGAACTTCCATTCGAGTTCAAGGGCCGCGACGGCGCGATGTATCCGTTCAAGTTAATCGATACCGCGGGCATCAAAGCCGCTACAAAACTGGCCTCGCCGATAGAATATTTTTCCCGTCTCCGCTCACTCGACGCCATTCAGCGCGCCGACGTGGTTTTTCTCGTCCTAGATGCCCTCGAAGGCGTCACGCAGCAGGACAAAGCCATCGCGGGCGAAGCGATCAAAGAAAAGAAACCCATCGTCATCGTCGTCAATAAATGGGACCTCGTGCAGGACATGTTTGCTAAGGGAAATCTCAAACTCTCCGGCTACAAAAACGCCCGCGATTACCGCGACAAATACGAGAAGGCGCTCTTCGAGCGTCTCTTTTTCACGCCCGGCTCGCCGCTGATTTTCGTCTCGGCGATGAGTGGCTACGAAGTCGACCGCATGCTCAACGCCGCGGTGAAACTAAATCGTACCCTCGATAAAAAACTCCCGACCGCGAAGCTCAACCAGCACCTCGCCTATCTCGCCGAACGTACGCCGCCGCCTTCCGTGGGCGGCAAACGCTTCCGAGTTTATTACGCGACGCAGACGGGCACGCGTCCTTTCCGCATTAAACTGTTTTGTAACCGCGAAGAAAAACTCACCGAGCAATATCGTCGCTACCTCGAAGCCGGCCTTGTGGACGAATTCGACCTCGCGGGTTGCCCGATTTATTTCGACCTCGTGGGTAAAGAAAAACGCGAACCCGCGCCGCACAGTAACAGCTCTTACCCGACGACAAAGGCGCAGCTCAAGCGCCTCAACACCCAGAAACGCGATGCCTCCGATGAGCATGAAACGATCGAAGACTGAAGCCGCCGGCGGAGCTGCGCTTAATCTCAGCACGAGCGCGCTTTCACTCACCGTTACGACGCATTGCGGACCGCGCGTGACGGCGCTCAGTTCGCACACGAGTCGCGCGGGTAATCTTTTTTTAGAATTTCCCGTCGGTGCACCGCGCGCTCACGGTTATAACCTTATCGGCGGACACCGTCTCTGGCATTCGCCGGAAGACATCGTTCGTACTTATCAACCCGACGACGCTCCGCTCGCTGTAAGAAATTTACCCAACGGGGTCGCATTGACGCAGCCGACCGAGGAAAAAACGGGCCTCCAAAAATCGCTACGTCTTGAATTAATTGGCCAACGCACCGTCAAAGTCACGCACGCGCTCACCAACCGCGGCTTGTGGGCGGTCGAGTGTGCGCCTTGGGCGCTGACGATGTTGCGCGGCGGCGGTTACGGGGTGTTGCCACTGCCGCCGAAGGGCAACCACGCCGCGGGTGATTTGTTGCCCACGTACTCGATCGTGCCGTGGAGCTACACCGATCTTTCTTTCCCAGTTTGGTCGCCGCATCGCGACTTCATTGGCATCGACGTCGAAAAAGCGCCAGCGGCGCAAAAACTCGGTATCACCCATTATCCCGGCTGGTCCGCTTATTGGCTCGAGGGTACGACGTTTGTTAAATACGCCGCCGTCTTGCCCGAAGTAAAGTATCCCGATTTCGGCTGCTGCTTCGAAACGTTTACCGATGGCATGATGATCGAATTTGAAACGCTGGGCGCGCTCGCCTCGCTCGCGCCGCGCCGGACCACCACGCACGTGGAATATTGGACTCTCCTCGACGGCTTCGCGAAACCGACTACGGACGCCGCCTTTAACAAGCTCGCGACGGCCGTACGTCGCTGGATCGCGGGGTTGTAAGGGTAAGCCGATTAAGTCCTGTTTGCCGATGACCCCGCCGCTGCGACTTGTTTTTCTGGGATCAGATGCGATCGCGCGGCCCTTGCTCGATTGGCTCGTATCCGATGTGGGCCGCGCGCAAGTCGAAGTCGTCGGCGTGTTCACGCAACCCGATCGTCCGGTTGGGCGCGGGCAAAAAGTCACCGCCAACGAAATCAAAACCTGGGCGCTGGCCCGTGGCTTGCCGGTTTTTCAACCGGAGAAAATCACCGATGAAGTCCGCGCGCAACTGGCTGCGCTCAACCCGGATGTTTCGCTCGTGATGGCTTATGGGCACATCTTGCGTGATGCGTTCATTGCGACGCCGCGGCTCGGTACCTTGAATTTGCACACGTCGCAGCTTCCGCAGTATCGCGGCGCTTCTCCCATTCAGACCGCCATCGCCTGCGGCGAGGATCGGACCGGCGTGACGTTGATGCGTATCGTGCGTGAGCTCGACGCCGGACCGCTCGCGGATGTTGAGCGCGTGAAGATCGAACCACTCGACACGGCGCTCGATATCGAGGCGAAACTTGCCGCGGCCTGCGTTCCGCTCGTGGCCCGCACCTTGCCGCGACTCGCGGCGAATACGCTCGAGTTCACCGCTCAAGATCACGCGCGTGCGACTTTTTGTCGACGTCTCGAAAAAAACGACGGAGCGCTTGATTTTGACGCTCCCGCCGCCGTGCTCGCGGCTCGGATCAACAGTCTTTTTCCTTGGCCCACGTGTGGCTGTGAACTTAACGGCCAGCCCGTTAAAATAGGTCTCGCCGAGGTTGCGCCGCTAGCCGACCCCGCGCTTGCCGCGTCGTCACCACCTCTAGCTGCACCGGTCGCCCCCGGGACCGTACTCGGAGCGGATGCTCATGGGTTACTTGTCGCTACGGGCGCGGGCGTACTTCGGCTGCGGCGCCTCCAACGTCCCGGTGGGCGCATGTTACCTGCGGCTGAATTTTTGCGCGGATGCCCCGTCGCGAGTGGGACGCAAATCGCCTCCAGGCCCATGCCCGCGCTTTGTGGCCCGACTCCGTTTCCGCGCCGCTAGGCCAGCGTGCACAACCCGCTTGTTTTCCGTCCCCGCTCTTTCCAAGCTGTTTTTATGTCGAAACGTTTTTGGCTTTTTGCCCCGGTGTTTGCGCTGATGGTGAGCGCGACGGGCTTTGCCCAAGTTGAGCTGGCGAACCTGCGCGAAGATATCCGCGGCCTCACCCAGCGGGTCGGCGAACTTTCACTCCGCCTCGAACAACTCGAACGTGAAAATGGCGAACTTCACGCCAAGAGCCGCTCGGCCGATAAAAATTACGTCACGCTCGTCCAGCTCAACGAAGCCGTCGCCGATCTTAATCGCGTCGTCAAATCCGCCGTGGCGACTTCCAAAACCGAGACGCTCCAGCACGTGGCCACGCAAATGGAGAAGCTGGCTAAGCAGACCAATTCAGCTCTCGACGCTCTCGCTAAAAATCAAGCCACGCGTCCCGCCGTCAACTCGAGCTTCACGGAAGATTATCCCAAAGAGGGTGTCAGTTACACCGTGCAAAAAGGTGACACCCTCGCTGTGATCGCCAAAAAAACTGGCGCCAAGCAACAGGACATCATCAACGCCAATAAAATTTCCGATCCCGCTCGCATCATGCTTGGTCAAACCCTGTTCATCCCCGTCTCTGCTAAATAAAAAACATTATGGCTGCTGCTCCCAAATCACGTCTCGGTCGCGGTCTTGGCGGCCTCATCGCCGCCGCCAAACCGGCTGCCGCCGCTTCCGCACCAGCGCCGGTTCCGGCCTCTGCTCCGGCCTCTGCGTCAACCGCCGCGCCCAGTGGCGCCCCGGGCTATTTGGAAATTGCGACGCACCTGATCGTCCCCAGCCCGTACCAAGCGCGCCGTGAGATTCCCGCCGAGCAACTCAAGGAGCTGGCTGAAAGCATCCGCGCCGAGGGGTTGTTGCAGCCAATCGTCGTACGCAAACTCGCGGAAAAATACGAACTCATCGCGGGCGAGCGTCGCTGGCGCGCGTTCCAACAGCTCAAGATCAAAGTCATCCCGGCTCGCCTCGTCGAAGCCAGCAATGCTTCAGCGGCGGCCCTCGGGTTGATTGAAAATCTCCAGCGTGAAGGCCTCAACCCGATCGAAGAAGCGCACGGTTACGCCAGTTTGATTCGCGATTTCGATCTCACGCAGGAGACCGCCGCCGAGCGGGTGGGGAAGGGGCGCGCTTCCGTCGCCAACTCGTTGCGCTTGCTCGCGCTCGATGCCGATATCCAGGGCTACATCGCCAAAAATATCTTGAGCGTCGGTCACGCCAAAGTGCTCCTCGGTATCGAGGAAGCCGCCCAACGTACCCTCTGCGCGCGGCGCGTCATTGAAGAAGGCCTCAGCGTACGCGCGACGGAAAAACTCGTTTTAACCGCCAAGGCTTCCGCCGGCGCAAAACCCACCAGCGCCCACGCCCGTAAAATCCCTGCGCAAGACGCCGCCGCGGTGGCCGGCATCGAGAAGAAACTCACCTCGCACCTCGGCGCGCGCGTCGCCGTCCTCCACACCCCGAAAAAGGGCCGCATCGTGATCGAATACCGCGGCAACGACGATCTCCAACGGCTCTTGGAGAAACTCGGCGTCGAATCCTGAGTTTTCCGGCCAGCCGGCTTCGCGGCGGCTGGCAATCCCGCCATTGACAAAATCCGGCGCGCCCGGATTCTCTGACCCTTTTCCATGAGCATCGTCCTCGGTATCCTCACCTTCGCCCTCATCGTTTTGTCGTTGTTCCTCGTGCTGATCGTCTTGGCGCAAAAAGCCAAGTCCGACGGCGGCGTGGGCGCTGCGATGGGCGGTGGCATGACGGAAGCCGCTTTCGGCGCCGACACCAGCAACGTCCTTTCCAAGGCCACGATCTACGCGGCGATTGCGTTCTTCGTAATAGCTTTCTCGCTTTATCTCGGCCGCATCTACGAGCGCAAACACGCCACGGCGGCTGCGAATAACGCCTTGCCCACGATCGCAGTGCCCGCGGCTCCCGCTCCCGCACCGGCCAGCGCCCCGATCTCTGCTCCCGTGCCGGCCGCGGCCAAGACGCCTGCTCCCGAAGCCGCGAAGAAACCGTAATAATGGGCCAGTCCCGTCACATTTCGCCCGCCACATTCTGGCGGGCGTTTTTCTTTTTAGCCATCGGCCTCGCCGGTTTTGCGAACGTCCGGGCCGTGGCGGCGGGTGCAGCCTCGACTGCGCCATTAGCTCAAATCGGCAAACCCGACGAAGCCGGGGCGCGCGAGTTAGTGGAGCGTTTCCGCGCCGCCGGCATCACCGGCGACTATTACTTGGAGTTTGAGTTGCAGGCTTTGCCCCGTCGCGGTGAGGCGCGCACGTATCGCGGCCACCTTTGGGGTTCGCGCAACGAGCAAGGCGCGATCACGCGGATTCAATTACTGGACGCTTCTGGCCAAAATGTGCGCTGGTTGCTGCAAAACGGCGCGAAGCCCGGCGTCTGGAGCTTCCGCGCCGGCCAGGTCGTAGCGTTGCCCGAGAAAGCGGCGTTGGCGCCACTCATCGAGGGCGTGGAACTGAGCGCTTTTGACCTGTTGATGCCATACCTTTACTGGCCAGATTTTCAACTCACGCGGATTGAGCGGGTGCGCGGGCGTCCGGCGCATGCGTTTGTTTTTCGTCCGCCCGCGGCCTTTGGTCAGGTTCATCCCGAAGTGAGCGGGGTGCGCGCATTTTTGGATACGCAATTCAACGCGCTCATGCAGGCGGAGCGTCTAGGTGCCAACGGACAGGTGCTCACGACGTTTGCTTTGGGCGAACTCAAGAAAATCGGCGAGCAGTGGATGTTGAAATCGGTCGATCTGCGCAATGAAACCACACGAGACAAAACGCGGTTTCTCGTCACGGCCGCTGCGCTTAATCTTGAGTTTGCTCCTGCGCTTTTTGAACCGGCGCGTTTGAGTGACGACGTGCCCGCGCCACGGAGTGATCGTCTCGTGCGTCTCGACCCATGAGTCGGTCGCATCCGACGCGGGCCGTCGTTTTCGATTTGGATGGCACGTTGCTCAACAGCCTGCCGCTGGTGTTGCGGGCGTTTTCCCACGCCTTGGAGCCGTTTGGCGGTAAGCCGACGATGGAGATGTTTGCTCATTTCGGCGGACCACCGGAACAGATCTTTCAAGGCCTCGTCGCTGATGCGCGGGACGTGCCCGCGGCCTTGACGCGTTTGCATGAATTTCACCGCGATCACCATCATCTCATTGAACCCTTTCCGGGAGCGAAAGCGATGTTGGGCGAACTACGCTCACGCGGTGTTGCGTTGGCGGTGTGGACGGGACGCGATCGCGCGAGTGCCGAGCATCTTTTTGCGCTTCACAGTCTGGGGGAATTTTTTGCGGAGGTCGTGTGCGGCGATGATCTGCCCTCGCACAAACCTGATCCCGCCGGACTCCGCGAGATTTTGCGTCGACTCGGTTTGAAGGCGCACGAAGCGCTCTATCTCGGTGATGCCGATGTTGACGTCGCGGGCGGGGCGGGGGCTGGCGTTGATACCATTTTAATCCAACACTTGCGTACGGCTGCGCCCGAAATATCTGCACAAGCCTGGCGTTTGGTGGGTTCGCCGTTTGAGGCTTACAAATGGGCGCTGCGCTGTACGGCGACTTAAATTTTTATTGCTGCGCGCAACGGCCCGCTGACACGGTATTAATTCTTATACCCCGACTTCAACCACCCCAAAGTTATGGCCACTCGTTCCCGCTCCAATTCGTCACCGCTCACGTTTGATCTGCCCGATTCGCTCATCACCAAGATCGAGTCGTTGCGCCGGCAAAGAAATCTCAAGTCCGTCAGCGAAGTCGTACGTCTCGCCGTGGATGAATTTGATTTTACGAGCTGTGAATTCACGACGGATCCCTTTCGCCAAATTTCCGTACGGGTGGACGATGGGCAGCGCGGTGTATTGAAGCGGGTCGCTCGTCAAAAACGCGCGAGTATCGGTGAAGTCGTACGTCGCGCCATCGAAGCACTGCCGATCAAAGCGCCCGCGAGCGCGAAGAAAAAACGCTCGGCGCGTTAAGACGTACCTGGCGCCCAGCGGTGGGCGGGCACCGCCGCGACTCAGTCGAAGACCTCGGAGGAGCTTGCCTTTGCGCGCTCTGGCTCTCTTTAGTTTTATTTCTTCACGCCGATGTCTTCAACTCTCCCGCTTCTCTCCACTTGGGCTCGTAACGTCTCGCCGTCGCCGACTCTTGCCGTCGACGCGAAAGCCAAAGCGCTTCAAGCTGCGGGTGAAGACGTGTGTGGTTTCGCCGCTGGCGAGCCCGATTTTGATACGCCCGAGCACATTAAAGAAGCCTGCATCGCTGCGCTCAAAGGCGGTAAGACCAAATACGCGCCCACGCCTGGCATCGAGCCGCTGCGCCAAGCGATCGTCGATCGCTACCTCGCCGAATACGGTCTGAAGGCCGCGCCCTCTCAGGTCATTGTGTCACCCGGCGGTAAATATAACTGCTACCTCGGCGTGCTCGCGACATGTTCGCCGGGTGATGAAGTCATCGTGCCCGCGCCGTACTGGGTGAGTTATCCCGAGATGGTGAAACTGGCCGGAGCGACGCCGAAATTTGTTCTCGCTGATGATCGCACCGGTTTTCGTCTGACGCCGGCCATGGTCGAGGCGGCGATCACGCCACGCACCAAATTACTGATCCTCAACTCGCCGTCTAATCCCACGGGAGCCGTTTATACCCGCCAAGAGCTCGAGGCGATCGTGGCCGTAGCCATCAAGCACAACCTCTACATCCTCTCCGACGAGATGTATGAACACCTCGTCTACGACGGCGTGAAACCCACCTGTGTCGCGACGCTCAGCAAAGAAGCCGAGGCGCGCACGATCACCGTCGCCGGTTTCTCCAAGACCTACGCCATGACCGGTTGGCGTATCGGTACGACCCTCGCGCCCGCGCCGATTGCCAAGGCGATCTCGGAGCTACAGAGCCAGATGTCGTCCAACGTCACGACCTTCGCTCAATACGGCGCACTCGCGGCCTTAAAGGAAAAAGAAAAGACTGCCGCCGCGCTGAAGCTCATGATGACGGCGTTCGATCGTCGCCGTAAATTCCTCCACGCCGAGTTGAACAAAATTCCTGGCATCACCTGTCTACTTGCCGAAGGCGCCTTTTACCTTTTCCCGAATATTTCCAGTTTTGGTCTGAGCGATGTTGAATTCTGCAATCGCTTGCTCGACCAGGAAAAAGTCGCCGCGGTCCCTGGCAGCGCGTTTGGCGCCGAAGGTTATCTGCGCCTCAGCTATGCGACGGGTGACGATATCATCCAAAAAGGCGTCACTCGGCTCGCCCGTTTCTGCGCGACTCTTAAGAAATAAACTATCCGCCCGCGCCGAGTCGCGGGCGTTTTAGTTTTTTTTGGCGGCGAGACTGACGGCGACGTCCCAATTGAAGCGCACGAATTTGTAGAGCGCTTCCTCAAGGATACGCTCTTGATCGCTGTGCGCCCCGAAGCCCTTGGGGCCGTCTTCGCTGTCGATCATCGGACCAATGCCGAAACATTGGACGCCTTTTTGGCGGAGAAAGGCCATATCGGTCGCGCCTGTGCTCATGACGGGCAGCGTGATCACGCCGTAATGACGCTTGATCGCCGCTTCGACGACTTCAAACGCTTCCGTGTGCAGACTCGAGGGCGGTGCACCGGGGCGGGTGTGGCCGGGCGCAGCTTCCACGGTGATGGCGGGGTCGTTGATGATTTTGCGCATTTGCTCGAGGAATCGGGTCATATCCTCGTCGGGCAGCGCGCGCACATCGAGAGTGGCTTCGACTTCTGAAGGAATGACGTTCACGCGGTAGCCGCCGCTGATCATGTTGGGTGAGATGGACGTGCGCAGCGTCGAGTGAAACCGAGGTTCTTTCTCGGCGAAATATTCTTGGGCGGCACCGTTTTCGTCGCCTTTCAAGACCGCGCGATAACGAGCGGCCTCTTCGGGAGGGCTAATGCTGGCGAGCCGTTCAAAAAAGGCGCGAGTCGTTTCGTTGAGCCGCATTTCCGTCTGCCAATCCGAGATGTTGGCGATGGCGCGCGCGAGGTGCACGACGGCGTTGGAGCGTAGCGGCACCGAGCCGTGGCCAGCGACGCCGCGAGCAATGATGCGGACGCGGTTGGGGATTTTTTCGGTCGTTTGGACACTGCCGTATTGGATTTTTCCGCCAGTGCGCACGACGCCACCGCCTTCGGCGAGACAGAACTCGGCGTCGATTTCAGCGAAATGTTCGCGCACCATAAACTCGATGCCGAACTGCACGGCTCCTTCTTCGCCGGCTTCGGCCAGGAAAATCACATCGCGGTCGAGCGGCAGTTGGCTGCGTTTTAAAAGCAGCATCGTCATGAGCGCAGCGGTGACGTTGTCCTTATCGTCTACGGTGCCGCGGCCGTAGATGTAGCCGTCGGCGCGTGTGGCGGAAAACGGCGGATGTTTCCACTTCTTGGGGTCGACGTTGACGACATCAGTGTGGCCCATGAGGAGGAGCGGGCGCTTCGTGCCGTTGCCGCGGATGCGAGCGACGAGGTTGGGGCGATTGGAGTCGATGGAGAAGATTTTCGTCTCGATCCCTTCGACTTCGAGGACGCTTTTGAGGTAGTCCACCGCGGGCCGTTCGCCTCCGGGCGGGTCGCTGGTGTCGAGGCGGAGGAGGTTTTGAAAATGTTTAAGCGATTCTTCGTCGATGGTTTTCCAGTCCGCGGGCACGACGGTTTCGGTGGCCCGGCTTTGGAGGGTGAGGAGGATGAGGCCGAGGGTGAGGCCGCGGCGTAGAAGTCTTGAGATCATGGAATGGGGATTGCGGGCTAAGCTGAGCAAGAGTTGGACCGAGTCGAAACGGTTTATTTTTTGAGCTAAAATAATGTGAGCGCCGATCCATTCACCCTCGCTTCGTCGCGTGGTTTGCGACAGGGTGCGCTATGGCTAAATCCCAAAACTCAAAGAAACAGACCAAGAAAGCGCCTCTGAAAACCGCGGCGGAGAAAAAAGCGGCCAAGCGCGACAAGAAGAATACCCGGTAATCGCTCCGGCTTTTTTCGCTAGGACTGAGCTTCGGACTTTCGGTCCGAAGCTTTTTTGTTTTTTTGCGGTAGCGATTCTGGTTGCGCGTCGCGGTCAAAATCTGCGGCGTTGGTTCGATGGGAGCAAAATATTTACCGACCATTCGTGATTTGAAGGCCAGTCAACGGTTCCAGCTCAAGCAAAGTGCGCTGCCAAAGCTGAAAAAGAAATCCGGTCACAAGGCTAAGAAAAAATAAGTCTGGGTTCAGCGCGTTTGCGTACGACCGAGTAATTCGTGGCTTTTGGTCACGATCTTTTCCTCGATGCCGGCGCTCCAGGGGCCGGGCCGGCCATAGGGAATCATAGACGTGTCGCCTTCGTAGCGACCCTCGGCTAGGACGCGTTCGCTGGGGATATAGGCCATAACATCGTTGCTGTAGCCAAAGACCCAGAGCGGGCCTAGGTTTTCGGCCCGCAGGCGCAACGCATAATCGACCACGACTTCACCGCCGAGTGCGGCCCAAGCGAGATTACCCAAGCGCCAGGCTTGGATGGGATACGCGTGCGTGAGGGGGATTTCGCCGTGAGTTTTTATTTGGTCGTTCATGGCGGCGGCCCACGCCTGATGCATCTCGCGGTTGGGCTGTTCTTTTTGCTGCGCCTCGAGGATCTGCTCGTTACTGGGGCGACGCGCGTAAGTCAGCGTGATCTCTTCAGCTGAGGCGGAAAATTTTCCTTGGATCGGCGTCATAGAGCGGGCGAGGGCGCGGTCGGCGGCGTCGGCGAGGGCGAGTCCGTGTTGTTGCGCGAGTTCGACGGTGCCGCGAGGGTTGGGGTTGATATCGGCGCCGCAACCGAGGGCGAATAAGACGGTCGCGCCGGGGTGGCGTTTTTCGAGTTCGGCTTGTGCGCAACCCGCGTAGTCGCCGTGCCATTGGTAGAAGGATAAGGTGGTGTTGTGGCAGGCGTATGAGACGAGCAGGGCGGTTAACGAACCGCTGGCATCGTGGACCGCAAGGACCGGCACGCGTGGGTCACTGGGACCGCGAAGGGTACCGGCGGCGCGGCGGGCAGGGATTTCTTTTTCGGGGTTTTCGCGGCGGTTGACGCCGAAGTTCGTGCTATCTTCGCCCCACGCCATCAGGGCCGGGGCGAGATGCGAGAGCGCGTGATCGGCGGCGTGCACGATTTTTTGCTCTAAATCGCGGCGGTAGGCATCGGCTTTGGCGAGGCCATCAACGGGCAAGATGCGCAGGCCGATGATGCTGCCTTCAAACCACGGCGAACAGTGCGTATGCGAGACGTTGATCATCACGGCGGCACGGGGCAGGTGGTGTTTTTGCTCTAGCTGGGCGCAGACGCGGGCGGTGATTTCTTGGGTGATGCCGCATAGATCGAGCGTGATGAGTACGCCGCGTTGGCCGGCGGGATCGGCGAAGGCTAGGGCTTTGACCCAGAGGTCTTGCGCGGTGCCGTCGGCGGGTCGGCTGCGCGCGGCGTAGCCGGTCATCCAAACTCCGGCCGGAGGTGTGATGATTTCGCGGCCCGTGCCGACTTGCCAGGAGTTCGCGGTCGGGGCTTCGGCGGCGTGGGCGATCGCGACAAGGAGCGTGAAAAACACGGCAAAGCGCACGTTCCGACGGGAGGAAATCATTTTCATGGAGAGGAACATTTGGAGCTAAGATGGGTAAAAATAAAACGCTCAGACCTAGTGTGGGCTTAGGCGCGCGCGAGATCGCCGGATCGTTTTTGGACATCGGCGATGACGGTCGCGATGCGCTCCATCTCGGATCGGTCGGTGAGGAGTTTGGTTTGCGGCAGCCAGAGCGCCTCTTCGACGAGACGGTCGTTCACGGGGCACG
>CANFSZ010000041.1 GCA_947449835.1 Opitutia bacterium | reverse complement strand
CGGAGGTTAGGCCGCGGCTCTGTGGGTGAATAAACCAACGCGTCGGTGCAGGCTGGGCCGAGATTCATTTCCCTCGGACAGTCTGATCTTTCGTCGCTGACTAAAACGCGTGGGTTGCAGCGTCGCTTAAAAACAGCTCAGGTTGAGCTACCCCCATGAATCGAAGAACTTTCATTCAGAGCACATTAGCGGTCGGAGCGTTCAGCGCGGTGAATTTGCAGCTGCGCGGCGCGGATAAAGTTGTGCGAAAATATCGCACGGCACTCATCGGCGCCGGTTGGTGGGGCGGCAATATCGTCGGCGAAGCCATGGCTAGCGGCCAGTGCGAGATTGTCGGAGTGTGCGACGCCGACACTCGCGCGATCGAGCGCACGCGGGAAAAGATCACCCAGCTCAGCGGCGATCAACCGCGCGGTTATCGTGATTTCCGCGAACTCCTCGCCAAGGAGAAGCCCGATATCGTGATCGTGGCCACGCCGGATCATTGGCATGCGTTGCCGACGATCGCGGCGGTGCGCGCCGGTGCGCACGTGTACGTCGAAAAACCCACCGCGCACACGATCGCGGAAAGCCAGGCGATGGTGAAAGCCGCGCGCGCTTGCGACCGCGTGGTGCAAGTCGGGACACACCGTCGCACGTCGGCCCACACGATCAGTGCGCGCGACTTTATCCGCTCCGGCCGCCTCGGGAAAATCGGCATGGTGCGTTGTTTTATTAACACCCCCGGCAGCGGTCCGGAAAAACCCATCGACAACCAACCGGCGCCGCCCGAGCTGGATTGGGATTTGTGGTGCGGGCCGGCGCCCCTGCGGCCGTTTAACCGCGGGATTCATCCGCGTGGGCATCGCCAGTACCTCGACTTCGCCAATGGCACGATCGCCGATTGGGGCGTGCATTGGTTCGACCAAGTTTTGTGGGTCACTGATGAGCGTTGGCCGAAGCGCGTGTTTTCCACGGGCGGTCGTCCGATCAAAGGCGCTCCCGTTTTTACGGCGCAGGCACAGACGAGCGACGCGCCCGATCATCAAGTCGCCCAATTTGCTTTCGACCAATTTACAGTCACGTGGGAGTCTCGACTTTTTGGCGGCAACAACGCCGAGAAAGGCGAAGCAGCCGGCTGTTATTTTTACGGGCCAAAGGGCACGATGCACGTGGGCTACCGCCAAGGCTGGACATTTTATCCCGCTAATAAAGACCCGATCATCCACCAAGAACCGCAACTCAATCAGCCCGACGGGCAAAACATCCGCGAGCTGTGGGCAGATTTTATCGATGCGATAAAAACCGGTCGGCGTCCGATCAGCGACATCGAGGAAGGCCATCGCTCGACCAACTGTTCGTTGCTCGCGATGATCAGTCTCAAGCTCGGTCGCAGCGTCGAGTGGGATGGCGCGAAAGAAGTGATCGTGGGCGATCCGGCTGCGACGGCGCTGTTGCGCCGCGAGTATCGCAAAGGCTGGGATTATCCTGCGGCGTAAGCGCGGCGCGTGGCGCGCGCACCTTGCCAGCGGCCGCGCGAGAGCCTTGGCTTCGATTTACCCCATGAATGTTTCGCCACGCTTCGTTTGTGTCCTGATTTCATTTTTGTTTTCCGCGAGCCACGCCTCGGCCGCTGCTCCCCGGCCCAATATTATTTTCATTTTGGCCGACGATCTCGGCTATGGTGATCTCGGCGCTTACGGACAAAAAATCATCCGTACCCCGCACCTCGATCAACTCGCGGCCGAAGGGATGCGTTTCACGCAATTTTACGCGGGTAACACCGTGTGTGCGCCCTCGCGTAGCGTGCTCATGACCGGCTTGCACATGGGCCACACGCGCGTGCGCGGCAACGCCGGCACAGAAAATCCCGAGCCGCAGATGTTGCGCGCCGGCGATGTCACGGTCGCACGCGTCTTGCAGACGGCGGGCTACACGACCGCGCTCATCGGCAAGTGGGGCCTCGGCAACGCCGGCGACGAGGGCGAGCCCCGCAAACACGGTTTCGATTACTCGTTTGGTTTTCTCAACCAGACGCACGCGCACAACCACTACCCGGATTTTCTCTGGCGCAACGGCGAGCGCGTGGCGTTGCCCAACGTCGTCACGCAGGTCGGGCCGGTCGAGGGCACTGGCTACGCGACAAAGCGGGTGGTGTACGCCAGCGATCTGTTTTTCGACGAGGCGCGAGATTTCATCGCGCGCAGCAAAACGCGGCCGTTTTTTCTCTACCTCGCGCTCACCGTGCCGCACGCGAACAACGAACGCGCCCGCATCCTCGGCGATGGCCAAGAAGTACCGAGCTACGGCTTGTACGCCGACCAGCCCTGGCCCGATGCGCAAAAAGGCCAAGCGGCGATGATCACGCGTATGGATGCCCGCGTCGGCGACCTCATCGCGCAGCTAAAAACGCTCGGGCTCGATAACAACACGCTAGTGATTTTCTCGAGCGACAACGGCCCGCACCGCGAAGGTGGCCCGTTGCACAACCCTGAGTTTTTCGCGGCGAGTGGCCCGCTCAACGGTATTAAGCGCGCGCTCACCGACGGTGGCATCCGCGTGCCGTGGATCGCGCGTTGGCCGGGCAAAATCAAGGCCGGAGCCGTCTCGGCGCACGTCGGATATTTCGGCGATGTGATGGCGACGTTCGTCGAACTCACGGGCGGGACGGCGCCGAAAATTTTGGACAGTATCAGCCTCGTGCCCGAGTTGCTCGGCCGCGGCGAACAGGCCAAACATCCGTATCTCTACTGGGAATTTTACGAAAAAGGATTCAGCCAAGCCGTGTTGCTCGACGGCCGTTGGAAAGGGATCCGCTTGTTGAAACCGAGTGCGCCGATTCGGCTCTTCGACTTAGAGCACGATCTCGGCGAAAAGACGGATCTCGCTGCGCAGCAACCTGAGCTTGTCGCTCGCGCCGCCGCGGTCATGCGCGAGGCCCATGTGGACAACGAATTCTGGAAAGCGCCGGCGCCGTAGCCGACGAAAATACGTTTGGCTTCACTGTCCGCGACCGCGAAGGTGGGCGCATGTTGGTACGTTCTCCGCAGGCCGCGTTGCAGCGGCTCTTTGATGAGGTGGGCTCGGTCGATCAGATCGGCATCGACGAGCGCGTCGCGAAATATGGCACGCGTTCGGTCAAAAAATCCGCCAAGCTCTGGGGCTTGCGCACCGCCGTCACGATGGTCGATCTCACGACCCTCGAGGGCAAAGACACGCCAGGCAAAGTCGCCTCGCTCTGCCAAAAAGCTCTCCGCCCCCACGATGACGCGAGCATCCCGCCCGTCGCCGCCGTCTGTGTTTATCCGTCGATGGTGCGTCACGCCCGTCGGGCTTTGGGCAATAATTCCTCGGTGCGCATCGCGTCGGTCGCGACGGCGTTTCCGAGCGGTCAAGCTCCCTTGAAAACCCGCCTAGCCGAAGTCAAAGCCGCGGTTGCCGACGGGGCCGACGAGATCGACATGGTCATCAACCGCGGCGCTTTTCTCGCGGGAGAATTTGGCCGCGTGCAGGACGAGATTTCCGCCGTCGTGACTGCGTGCGGCACCGCCACGCTCAAGGTGATTCTCGAAGTCAGCGAACTCGAAACATACGACAGCATCCGCGCGGCTTCATTTTTGGCGATGCGCGTGATCCGCCCTGGTGATTTTATCAAAACCAGCACCGGCAAAACTTCGCTCAACGCCACCCTCGGCAACAATCAGGTGATGCTCGAGGCCATCCGCGATTTCTATCTTGATACCGGTGTCGCCATCGCGATGAAACCCGCCGGTGGCATTCGCACGTCCAAGCAGGCGCTCACGTTCCTCATCGCGGTGAAGGAGACGCTCGGCGATGCGTGGCTCAACAATACGCGCTACCGTTTCGGCGCGAGCTCGCTGCTCAACGACTTGCTCCGCCAGCTCGAAAAAGAAAAAACCGGCGCGTATCAGGCGCCGTATTATTTCAGCGAAGCCGCTGAAAGTTACTAAACTAACCCACCCATTTTCGTCCGCCCATGCCCACCGCATCCGTCGTTAAGAAATCCTCCCGCGCCCCCCAACGCGTCGCCAACCGAGTCGGTCGCCGTGCGCCCGAACTTATTTTCGGCGATCTCTGGGCTTTCGATCCCGCACCCGAATCGGCCGATCCGAAGCTAAAGCCGCGCTACGATCTTTTCATCAACGGAAAATTCGTCGCACCGAAGGGCGGTAAATATTTCGATTCCATTAATCCGGCCAACGAGCGGAAACTCACCGAAATCGCGCTCGCCGGTCCCGGCGATGTCGATGCGGCCTACGCTGCCGCCCAGCGCGCGGCCGACGGCGTTTGGGGGAAAATGCCCGGCCGCGAACGCGCCAAATATCTCTATCGCATCGCGCGCCTCTTGCAGGATCGCGCGCGGGAATTCGCCGTCGCCGAGACGCTCGACGGCGGTAAACCGATCAAGGAATCCCGCGACTTCGACGTGCCCATGGCCGCTGCGCATTTCTTTTATCACGCCGGCTGGGCCGATAAACTCGATTATGTCGCCCCTGGTCGCCGGGTCGCGCCGCTCGGCGTCGTTGGGCAAGTGATCCCGTGGAATTTCCCGTTGCTTATGTGCGCGTGGAAACTCGCGCCCGCGATCGCTATGGGTAACACCGTTGTCCTCAAGCCCGCCGAAACGACCTCGATTACCGCGCTGAAACTCGCGGAGATTATCCAAGACGCCGGCTTGCCTCCGGGTGTAGTAAATTTCGTGACGGGCGCCGGCGATGTTGGTGCGGCGGTTTTGAATCATCCCACGCCCGCCAAGATCGCGTTCACGGGCTCGACCGAAGTCGGGAAAATCATCATGCGCTCGCTCGCGGGCTCCGATAAAAAGATGACGATGGAGCTCGGCGGTAAGGCGGCCAACATCATCTTCGACGACGCGCCGCTCGATCAAGCCGTCGAAGGCATCGTCAACGGCATCTTTTTTAACCAAGGCCACGTCTGCTGCGCTGGCTCGCGTTTGCTCGTGCAAGAAGGCATCGCGGATAAAGTCCTCGCGAAGCTGAAAGCTCGGATTCGTACGCTGCGCGTCGGTGACCCGCTCGATAAAAACACCGATATCGGCGCGATCAACTCGCGCGCGCAACTCACCAAAATTCGCGCGCTGGTCGCGGCTGGCGTGAAGGAAGGTTGCGCGATGTTTCAGCCCGAGTGCGCGCTCCCGCCGAAAGGTTTTTATTTCCGCCCTACGATTTTCTCTGGCGTGAGCATGAGCAGTCGCGTCGCGCGCGAAGAAATTTTCGGACCCGTGCTTTCGATCCTCACATTTCGCACGGTAGATGAAGCGATCGAGAAGGCCAACAACACCGCTTACGGTCTTAGCGCCGGAGTGTGGACCGACAAAGGCTCGCGCATCCTGAAGCTGTCGACCGAGCTGAAAGCCGGCGTCGTCTGGGCCAACACGTATAACAAATTCGATCCCGCTTCGCCCTTCGGCGGCTACAAAGAAAGCGGCTTCGGTCGCGAGGGCGGCCGGCAAGGTCTGCTCGATTACTGCAAACTCATCTAAGCGAAAGCACGCACCATGGCCCGACTTCCCATCACCAAGACCCCGAAAGTTTACGTTGGCGGCGCGTTCATCCGCTCCGAGAGCGCGCGCGTGTTTCCGCTGCGAGACGCCGCTGGGGATTTTTTCGCGAACATCCCGCAGTGTACGCGCAAAGATCTGCGCAACGCCGTCGAAGCCGCAGCTAAAGCCGGCCCGGGTTGGGCGAAACGCACCGCTTACAACCGCGGCCAGATTCTCTATCGCCTCGCTGAAATGATCGAGGCCCGCGCCGGAGAAATGGCCGCCGCGATCACGCTTGGTGGCACCACACCATCCGCCGCCGCTCGTGAAGTTGCCGCCGCGGTGGATCGTCTTATATATTACGCGGGCTGGACCGACAAATACGAACAAGTGCTCGGTAACGTGAACCCGGTCGCTGCGCCTTATTTCAATTTCACCGTCACCGAGCCGATGGGCATCATCGGCGTGATCGCGCCCGATGAAGCGCCGCTGCTCGCGCTGATCTCGCTCATCGCGCCCGCGATCACCAGCGGCAACACCGTTGTCGCGCTCGCTTCGACGACGCAGCCTTATCCGGCGATTCTCCTCGGCGAAATGCTGGCGACCAGCGATCTGCCGGGTGGCGTGGTTAATTTACTGACCGGGTTCCGCGCCGAAATGATTCCCACGTTTGCGACTCACACACATCTGCGGGCCATCAGCGCCGTGGTGAACGCCGCCGAGCGTAAAGCACTCGCCCTCGGTGCCGCCGAAAGCGTCAAGCGTACGATCTTGCTCAAGGCCGAAGAAAAACGCGACTGGTTCGCTTCCGCTTTGCAGGGCGTCGATGCGATCCGCGACACGGTCGAGTTCAAGACCACGTGGCATCCTGTCGGCGCCTGAGTCTGCAACTTGGCTCGCTGCGTTTTAACGTTTTAGAAACCGCGCAATCTCTTTCTCGGTCGGCATCGATGGAGCGGTGCCGAATTTTGTGACGGAGAGCGCGGCGACCGCGTTGCCGAAACGGGCGGCGGCGAGTAGATCGCCGTTGAATTTCACGAGTCCCGCCGCGAAGCCGCCACAAAACGCGTCGCCTGCGCCCGTGGTGTCCACGACGTTCACGCGGTGCGACGGAATCAACGTCGGGCCATCGGGGCGCGAGACGAAAACACCTTTGGCGCCGAGCGTGATGAGGACATGCGTCACACCCAACGAGCGGCACAACGCGTGGAGTGTCGCCGCGGGCAGCATAGCGACGCGGGCGGCGGAAAGTTTTTTCGCACCGCGCGCGGCGCGGAGATTTATCAGCGCCGCGAATTCTGATTCGTTGGGAATGAGAATATCGACGTGGCGGAGCAACGCGGGGTCGAAGTCGGCGCGCATCGGTGCGGGGTTGTGGATCGTGACAGCGCCGGCGCGGCGGGCCGCGCTAAGGACGGCGGCGACGGAGCGGAGATCGTTTTCGTGTTGGGTGACGACGACGAGCGCGGAGCGGAGCGCGGCGACGGGCACATCGGCGGGGCGCAGCGCGGCGTTGGCGCCGAGGGCGACGATGATTTCGTTTTGTCCGGAGGCGTTGACCAAGATCGCGGCTGTGCCGGTGGCATGCGGCGGTTTTTCGATGAAGCGGGCGGCGATTCCCTCGGCGCGGTAAAATTTCTTGGCGTCGGCGGCGAAGGCGTCACGACCCACGGCGCCGATGAAGAGCGTGCTTGCCCCGGCGCGGCCGGCGGCGACGGCTTGGTTGGAGCCTTTGCCGCCGGGACCGGTGAAAAACGTGCCTACGACGGTTTCGCCGGCGTGAGGAAATGCGGCGCATTTCCAGGTCAGATCTTGGACGAAGCTACCAACGACGACGACTTGGGGTTGCATGAATTAAAGTTAGATTTGCTGAAAACCCTGACAAGCCGTCTTACGGTTTTTAAGCAAACGTGCGATCAACGGTGTCTAGACAACTCTCGCGACAGATCCCGCAAAAATCGCGGATTACGCTAGCGAGGTTGGCGCGCAAGGTGGCGAAATTAGCACTGCGTATTCCCTTTGCTTCGTCGAGGTAGAGCGCGCGGTTGAGCTCGATTTGTACGCTGTGGCGTCCGCGTGCGGGTTGACCAAATGTGCCGACAAGATCGCCGCCACGGTACGGGTCGTTAATCTGTACACTGAGGCCGGCGGCGCGGAAACGTTGGGCAAGCCAGTTTGTAATCGCAGGATTGGCGGTCGTACCGAGGCGATCACTCACGACCACATCGGGGCGCAGGGCGCCGCCGTCGACGTTCATCTCGTTGCCGCGAGATTTCATGGAGTGGAGATTCAGATGATACGCGACCTGATGGCTCGCCTGGATCGTTTCGAGCGCGGTGGCGAGGGCCGCGCGATAAGGACGGTAGTGGCGCGTGATGCGCAGCGCGACGGCGGCGACGCTGAGCGGTCGCGTTTCCATCGGGATATCCGGTAAGGCGAGACGGCGAATGAGGCCCATACCGCGGCGACTGTAATCGGTCGGCGCGAGCGGGCCCGGCCAAGGCGCGTCGAGGAGCGCGGGGTCGAGGTCGGTTTCGGCGCGGTTGGTGTCGATGTAGGCGCGCGGAAATGTAGCGGCGAGGAGCGTAGCGCCCGCGTCCGGGGCATCACTCCAGAGCTCGTCGACGAACAAATCGCATGACGTGAGAATCGCCGCTCGCGGCGCGGCGGGTTGAAAATCAGCCGGCCAATCGAAACCACTGTGCGGCGAATCTAGTAACACCGGCGCGGCGATCACGCTCGCGTGAGGTGCTTTTAGGATAAACGAAGGCGCGACGGATGGAGTCATACGAAGCGGCGCATCGTGATCTTGCGGTTGGTCTCAACCGACCGTCAGCGAGGACTCGGCGGGATTGCTCGCGGCTTTGTAGAAAAGCGCGGTGTGGCCGACGGCGCCGACGCAGGTGCAGTGACCTTGGGTTTCAATTTGCGTGGTGAGCGTGGAGCGAGCGGTGCGGTCCGCGTCGCCGACGAAGCGCAGTTTAATGAGATCGTGGGCGCGCAGGGCGCGGCTGAGCTCGGTGAAAAAAGCGGGCGTGAGGCCCTCTTTACCGACTTTAATGGTCGCTTCGAGTTTCTGGCCGAGGCCGCGGAGCTTGGATTTTTGCGCGCCGGTGAGGGAAAGGTTTTCCATGTAAGCTAGACGCATGACAGGCGCGGGCGCCGCTGCAAGCCAGACGACCTAGGGTTTGGAAGCGCTGGCGCCGTCGGCAGGATTAAAAAAATCGAGCGGCAACACGCGCCATTGACCGGGCGTGAGTGCGCCGAGGTCGAGTTTGCCGAAGTGAGTGCGATGCAGCGCTATCACCTCGTGGCCTTGGCTGGCGAACATGCGGCGGACTTGATGATACCGCCCTTCCGTGAGCGTAAGCTCGGCTTCGCGCGGAGCAATCAGGGTGAGCTCGGCCGAAGCGCAGGGAGTTTTTTCCTCGGGCAGCATGAGCGTACCGCTGGCGAATAAAGCGGCCATCTCTGCCGCGCGAGTGGAGCTGAGATCGCTGGAGAGCGTCGCGCGGTAGCGTTTGGGGACTTTGTGCTTCGGCGAAGTGAGTCGGTGGACGAGCAGGCTTTGATCGGTTAGGAGAATGAGGCCCGAAGTGTCCTTATCGAGACGACCGATGCTAGTGATGACGGGATTACGGCGCTGCCAACGGGCAGGGAGCAGGCCGTAAACGTTGGGCCCTTCGCGAAGTTCGTGGGAGCAGACCAGACCGAGAGGTTTATGGAGCAGGAGCAGGAGTCCGTCGGGATGATCGAGTGGTTCGCCGTCGACGAGCACATCGGCCGCATGGGCTTTTTGGGCCGGACCCTCGGCGGTTTCGCCGCGCACGTTTATGGCACCCGAATCAATCCAATCGCGAGCTTCGCTCCGCGAGCAGTAACCGAGGTTGGCGAGAAGTTGATCGAGGCGACGCATGTACCGCGTAGTTTGGGCCGCCCCGCACAGGTGGGAAATGTCAAAAACCTATAAAACAGGAAATTTTGGACTGAAACAAAGTGTCACCCTTTAAGTGACACTTTGTTTTCTCGATGAGAAAAGGTCGGGTGTTAAAGCGGCGAGGGCAGGGCGGGGGTGGGAAACTTTTGCCAGATGGATGGTTTTAAAATTTATCGTGACGAGATGACGCTGTGGTTGCGCGGTTTTATATCTTTATGGGCACTAGGGTTGCTGACTTTGGGCGTGCTCACGGTGCGGCGCTCGCCGTTGCGCTGGAATTGGAAGTTCGCGCTCCTCGCGGGTGAATTTGGGCATTGGCTGGCGCTGGGCGCCTTGGGCGCGGGCGTTGCGACTTGGGCGTTGCGCGACGGGTGCGATGCGTGGGCTTACGTGACGTTGAGTTTAATCGTGTTTGCGATGGTGCTGTTGTTGCGACCGACGGTTGAGGCTGAACGTATCGGACGGGTCTTGCCGGCTAAATTAATGGCGGCGTTTGGTGAGGCGATGCCGACGGTAGAACCGTTTACGCTGTCAGGTTATTTTGCGTCGGGCCCGGCGCCGGTGGTGGTGGAGACGCACGAATTTTCGCCAGGCTTGAGGTTAGATTTTTTCCGCGCGGTGGATCGAACGATCGCGCCGTGCTTGGTCGTGATTCACGGCGGGGGTTGGGACGGAGGGAATCGACAGCAACTCGCGAATTTAAATCACTGGTTGGCGCGGCGGGGTTTTGCGGTGGCGGCGATTGATTACCGATTGGCGCCGCAGTCGATATGGCCGGCGCAGCGAGAGGATACGTTGGCGGCGTTGGATTTTCTTAAACGGCAGGCGGTGGAATTAGGCGTGGATCCAGAGCGATTGGTTTTATTCGGGCGGAGCGCGGGCGGGCAGATCGCCTCGGCGGTGGGTTACGGGTCGGATGATCCGGCGATTCGCGGCGTGGTGTCGTTTTACGCGCCGCATGACATGTTTTTTGCTTACAGCTCGGCGCGGGAGGATGATTTTTTGAAATCGCCGCAATTGATGCGCCAATACCTGGGCGGGCCGCCGTCGGTGGCGCAGGCCAACTACGAAAGTGCGAGCGGGCATCAAAAAGTGCGCGCGGGTTCGCCGCCGACGTTATTGGTGCATGGCTCGATCGATACGTTGGTGTGGAATCAGCACAGCGTGCGCTTGCAGGCGCGTTTGGCGGAGGCGCGGGTGCCTCATGTGTACGTTGAGCTCCCGTGGGCGACGCACGCGTTTGAGTATAATCTCACTGGGCCGGGCGGTCAGTTGGCTACGTATGCGCTGGAGGGATTTCTCCACGCGGTGACAAAATGAAATTTTTCTTGGGCAGGGTTCCTGCGGATAAATTTAGCCGCGATTAGGCTCGGCAATGTCAGGGCGTTTTGGGAAGGTTAAATCTCAGCGCTTTAAGCCAAAAAATTTTATGTCACTCTGGGAATACAAGATGATCACGAGCGGCCGAGGCGGATTCGCCTCGCCTGCGCTCATGGAGAAATTTCTGAACGATCTCGGCAAAGATGATTGGGAGATCGTTTCGTTCCAAATTCAGCCGGATAACATCCTGGCATTTAACGGTCTCGCGCGCCGCACCACGCAGCGCGATTGGACGTTGCAAGATGCCGCTGCGGCCGCCGCCAAACTCGAGGCCGATAAACTGCGCGCCGAGTTTGAATCGAAATTTAAAAATGCGACATCGAGCGCGCCGACGGCCGGAACGGATGAAGCGCCGGATGCGACGCTGGCCGACAAGGCCGCGCCCGAAGACGGTTTCCGCAAGCCGCGGGACACGGAGCGCGATCACGACCCCGAGGCCCACGAGGAAGAACAGGCAAAAGATGAGTGGGACAAACTAGGCGAAGAGGATGAATTGCCGTCGTTCTTCGATGCGATGAAACCGCACATGCGCCGTAATCAACGCGGTCCGGGCATGTCGGTGGGAGTCGATTTTCTCGCGAAAAAATGGGATTTCAGCGACGCGGATATTATCGGCGCTCTGCGCGAATGCGGCTTCACGATGCCCGACGATGAAGACTCCGCTCCGGCTTACGTCGAGTACGACGGCGATGTTTATTGGGTAAACATCAACCGCCGCGGCGAACTCTGGATTAACACGAAGGAGAAGCCGCGTCCGGTGTTTCGCACGGTCAAGGCCGCGCCTTACGCGGCGCCCGAGGGCGAGAGTTCGGCCCCGGCGCATGCGCAACCTCAAGCCCCCGCAACGCAGCGCGATCCGCTCGCGGATGCGACGGCGCGGCGGCCGGAGGCGCCGCTTTTTGTGCCGAAGCCGCGTGAGGGGGCGCCTGCGAAGCCGGTCGCTGAACCGATGTTTCCCGTCGAGGGCGCTCCCGCGCCTGCGACCGCGCCCGCCGCGCTGGCGGCTGGACCGCTCGCGCAAGGTCCGGAGTTGCTCGACAAAGTTCGTCCGCTCATGCGCCGCAATCGTCGCGGCCCCGGTGGCTCGGGTAGTTTACCGTTCCTGGCGCGCGGCTTGCGCTGTTCGGATGCCGATTTGATGGCGGGCTTTGCGGCCCTCGGGCTCGTGTTGCCGCCCGTGCCGACCGATAAACCTATTTTCGTCGAGATCGGCGAACACGTGTGGTGGCTCAACCAGGATTCACGCGGCGGCGTGTGGATCAACGGCCGTGAAAAATTAGACAGCGACACCCAGGCGGCTCCTGCGGCGGACGCGACTCCGAGCACGACTACGCCGCCGGAATTTGTCGCCCCAGTCGCGGCGATCCCGCCTCCGCCCGCTCCGGCTAATGTGTTGAGCGGGGTGCGCCTCTTATTGAAGGAAACGAAGACAGGCGGCTTTGCCGGCAAACTCGATCGCGTCGCCGAAAACCTCGAAAAATCGCCCGAAGAATTACTCGCCGCGCTCCTCAACGCGGGCCTCAAAGCCCCCGAAAAAGCCCGCGAGAAACCTGTCTTCGTCGAACACGCGGGCGAAATTTTCTGGCTCAATCTGAACGCCAAAGAAGAACTCTGGGTCAACGCCAAGGCCTCGAAATTCACGGCGGCCGAAACCAAGGAAGCGGCCTCGGCCGACGGCGATAAAAAAGGGCTTCGACGCCCGCGCCCAAAGAAGAAGTAAATAGATCCACGGGCCTGAGATTTTTTTCGTGCCATGTTAAACGTCGTCGATCTCACCAAATCGTTCACCGCGCCCGAAGGCGGGCGGGTGGAGATTGTGCGCGTGCCGCGGTTTGAACTCGCGGCGGGCGAGCAGCGGGCGTTGCGCGGCGAGAGCGGCTCGGGCAAGACGACGTTTCTCCATTTGATCGCAGGGATTCTCGCGGCGGATGGTGGACGCGCCGAAATTGACGACGTGGATATGGCGGCGTTGCCCGAAGCGAAACGAGACCGACTCCGCGCGGATAAACTCGGGTATATTTTTCAGACGTTTAACCTCCTCCAAGGCTACACCGTTTTGGAAAACGTGTTGCTCGGGATGAGTTTCGGGCCCCGCGGCGTGGATCGTGCGCACGCGATCGAAATGCTCGGGCGCGTTGGATTGGCGCATCGCCTCGGACATTTTCCGCGGCAACTCTCGACCGGACAACAGCAGCGCGTGGCCGTGGCGCGGGCGTTAGCGAATCGGCCGAAACTCGTGCTGGCCGATGAACCCACGGGCAATCTTGACCGCGTGAGTTCGAAAGAAGCGCTCGCGCTGATCCGCGAAGTTTGCCGCGAAAACGGGGCGGCGTTGTTGCTCGTGAGCCACGACGATGGCGTGCTCGCGCAGTTTGAAGGGATGCAAGATTTCGCGGTGATCAACGAAGCCAAGACGATGCGAGGTGGGATAACCCCGCCTACAACAACGGAGGCGGCTTCATGACGTTGCCGTTGATCATTTATCGCTCGTTGCGGCAGCACGCGCTCTCGACGCTCATCACGGCGGGCAGTATCGCGCTCGCGTGCGGGTTACTCATGACCGTGTGGATGGTGAAGACGCAGGCGCAGGCGGCGTTTGTTTCGACCTCGACGGCGTTTGACGCGGTGCTGGGTGCGCGCGGGTCGAAGTTGCAGCTCGTGCTGAATGGGATTTTTCATCTCGAAGCCTCGCCCGGAAATTTGGCTTGGGCTGACTATGAGTTTATCCGGAAGCATCCGGCGGTGAAGACGGCGATCCCGATCGCGGTGGGTGATAACCTGCGCGGTTACCGAATCGTGGGCACGGTGCCGGAGCTATTTACGAATGTGGAATATGCGCCAGGTAAAAAATACGCGTTGAGCGGCGGCGGAAAAATATTTGCTGATGCTTCACGCGAAGCCATCGCGGGAAGCTTCGCGGCCGAGCGTCTCGGACTGAAAGTGGGAGATACTTTTAATCCCTTTCACGGACTGGCCTTCGATGAAAAAAATCAGCACGCCGAAGTGTTTACGGTGACGGGAATTCTGGCGCCGACGAACACACCGGCGGACAAGGTCGTGTGGATTCCGATCAAGGGCGTGCAGACGATGAGCGGGCACGATCCGAAGGCGGCGACGGATGTGAGCGCGGTGTTGATCCAGCTGCGCGCGGCGACGGCGGGCTTCATGCTCGACATGATGATCAATAAGCAGGGCAACCGGATGACGCTGGCGTATCCGGTGGGGGCGATCATGACGGAGCTGTTTGGGAAAATTTCCTGGTTTGATCGTGTGTTGGCGCTCGTGGCTTATCTCGTTGCATTGGTCGCGGCGGGTTCGGTGTTGGCTAGTATTTATAATTCCATGAGTGCGCGGCAGCGGGATCTCGCGATTTTGCGGGCGCTCGGGGCGCGCCGGCGGACGATTTTCGGGGCGGTCGTGGCGGAGGCGGCCTGCATCGGCGCGCTCGGCGCAGCGGCGGGATTTGGCATTTATTTCGCGTTGATGGCGGGTGTGGCCGAAGTGATCCGCGCGCAGACGGGCGTAGTCTTGAATGTCACAGCGGGTCACGCGGTGCTTTGGGTTTGTCCGCTGGTGATGACGGCGCTGTGTGCGTTGGGCGGTGCGGTGCCGGCGTTGAAGGCGTATCGAACGCCGGTGGCGGAGACGTTGGCGCCGGTTTCGTGAGATTTTATCAGGGTTTTGTGACTGAAAGATCAGGAGAAGGCAGCTGGCCTTTCGACCTTAGGATGGCAGAGTCGATTTACCGCACAACGTTTCAGGTCAGCAAACGTCAGGTTTAACAAGCCATTCGGTATCGATCTATTTTACCCTTAATAAACCTCATGAAAAAAATCCCATTCAGCTTCTTCGCGGCGAGTCTCTTGGCCCTGCTGGCCGGTTGCGGCACCACCAATACTTTCAGCAGCCGGATTAAGGAAAATCAGGCAGTTTTTGATCAGCTCAGTCCGGCGGATCAGGAAATCATCCGGAGTGGATTCATTAAAATCGGTTACACGCCCGAGATGGTCTACATCGCTCTAGAAAATCCGGAGAAGAAAATCCCTGGTGCTGCGGCCAACGAGATGACGTGGATTTATCACAATTTCTACTCGAGCGATGGTCAGAGTAATATGGGTGGCCAAAAGGTGACGACTCATTACAGCGGCTCGACGGGCGCGAATGGTTCGACAAAGCAACCGACCGGAGGTTCGACCAAAGGCAGTAACAACACGTTCTCCGTCGAGCCCGACTACACGGCGGATCAGATCAAGGCCGAGTCCATGATCAAAGTGCACGTGAAGTTCTTGGACGGAAAAGTGGCGTCCATCGATATCGTCCGACCCAATTGATCGAGGTCGACGAGCGTTCAGGGCTTCCGACGCTGGGGTGTCGTGAAGCCTGATTGAAGTTCGGCCGCCGCGATCGTGGCGGCGCTCATGCGGGCTTTTAGGCGTTCGACGTGGCCGGCTTGGTCTTCGCGGACGAAGCGCGAGGCGGGATCGTTGCCGCGGGCGTGATGGATCGCTTCGATTAGAAAACTCAGGCCCGAGACATCGTTGCGCGGGATGATTTTATCCTGAGCGTGGAGTGCGCCGAGGCTGTAAAGAGACAACAGATAACCGCGGTCGGCAGCTCTGCGATAAGCGGCAGCCGCTTTCGAGTAATCGATGGGTCCGCCGACGCCGAATTCGTAGCAAGCGCCTAGGTTGTGCGTGGCGCCAGGTTCGCCGCGACGTTCTAGGTCTTCCAAGATGGCCAAGGCTGCCCCGGGTTGGGGCCGCGCGCCGAGGCCGCGGGCGAGGATCTCGGCCAGACGAAAGCCCGCTTCAAGATTGCCGATTTTGAATTGTTGCTCAAAGAGGGCGATGGCTTCGGTTGGACGGCCGCCGCGGAGCGCTTCGTCGGCGCGAGTCAGATCAAACTCGGCGATCTCGCCGCGGTCGTTGAGGTAAATTGCGGGCACGTAGTCGCCGGCGAATTCTTTGCGCCAGAAATGTCCCGTGCGCTGATGTTCGGCGCGGCTCGTGAAGCTCAGGCGATAGCCGCGCATTCGAATGATCGTGGGCGGACGGTCGGGAAACGGATCGCGCCGGAACAGATCTACCACGGCAGGATTGCGCGTGAGTAGATGCGACGCGACGACGGGAATGAGGGGCGTTTTGCGCCCATTTAAAACCGCGATTTGAAGCGTGGCGTCGAAGCGGGCGAAGTGGGGCGCGATGAACGGCGCGATCTCGTCGGGTCGTTGTGGGAGGTAGCGATATTCGTAGCTGCGCCACGTGCGGCCGGAGTCGTTGGAGCCCTCGAATTCCACTTGGTAGCGCACGGGGTCAAAGGCGGCGTAGAGCGAAAATTCGTTGGCGCTGCGGAAACCGGAAATGAGCTTTACCGGCTCCGTGATGAAGCTCGGCATCGTGGCAGGTTTCACGCCGCAGGCTTTGGCCAAAAACACCAACGTGAAGGCGAAGTGGAGCCAAAGCGCGCCCGTGAGCGCGTAGTGCCGCCACGAGTACAACGGAGTGCGCGAAGGCGCCGAGAGCGCCGGGGTAAACAGCGCTTTGAGTCGTAGCAGACGCAGGCGTGCAGCGACGGACGCGAGCATGTAATCGTCGAGTAGGAGCAACCCGAGGCCGATGGAGGCGGTGTTAAGCCAGCCGAAGTTACTCGTGAGTTGGATCCCGACTTGAAGCGCAGTCCACGTGAAGAAGGCGAACCAGCGTCCCTTGCGCCCGCCCCACACGGCGAGCAACGGCGCGGCGAGTTCGGCGGCGAAGGTCAGGGCGATTTCAAATAAATGATAGGCGTGAGGCAGATGATGATCCCAGTAGCCGAAGATCGTGGGAAACGGACTCGTCTCGTACATGACCTCCATGGCGGTAAAGTCGCGCCAGTGCGGATCGCCCGCCGCGAGCTTCACGATGCCCGCTTCGAACATCACGCGGAAGAGCAACCAGCGCACCATAAAGAGCGCGAGCGGGCGCGCCGGTGATTTGGCGCCGAGCCCTGGGCGCAGTCCGGCGGGCGCGAAGGGAATACACAGAAGCGCGACCTCGAGCATGAGGTTGTCCAGTTGCGCCGGAGAAAAGACACGCCATGTCGAGGCGAACGATAAAAAGAAAACCCAGCACGCCAACAGGCTCAGGCGGGGCCACAGATTTAAAACCAAGGCACTAGCCGCCACGAGTCCGCCCCAGGCGAGACCCGAGATCATGGCGGGATCCGAACTTAGCCAAAACAGCGACGGAGCCTCGGTGAGCGCCTCGAACGTGCCGGGTATTTGGCTGCGCAGTTGTTGAAAAAATTCAGCGAGCGGGACGATGCCGCGCGGGCCGAGCAACGCTGGGCCTGTGCTGATGATGCCAGAAAAAATAAAAATATAAACGAGGCCCACCGCGCGCAGCACAAGCCAGCGCGGCCACAGAAAAGTGGTGTCGGCGTTGAGCCCGGCGAACTCTCTCCACCGATGCCAGCCGGAGCGACTGGATGTTTGCGGCGCAATCGCCGTGAGCTGTGCATCCAAGTTCACCGCGGGACTGACGGAACGTGAAGGTGACTGAGTTTTTTTCTTGGACACGGCAGGGCGAGGCGAAATTAGGGACGGCGGGTGCGAGCGGCGATCTCGGCGGCGAGCGTTTCGCTGCGTTGGCGGGCGACGGTGGAGCGCACGGGGCCGAGGCGGCGCTCGAGCGTGGACGCAAATTTGGCGGCTTCAGGCTGTCCGCTTTGGGCGGCTAGGAGAAACCAAGCGAGGGCTTCGGTTTCGTCGGCGGGTAATGCTTCGCCGCGGGCGTACATGACGCCGAGGTTGATTTGCGCGGGAGCGTAGCCTTGTGCGGCGGAGCGGCGGTAGAGGTCAGCGGCGGCGGAAAAATCTTTTTTCACGCCTTTACCCTCGGCGTAGGAGAGGCCGAGGAAATATTGGGCGAGCGGGTGGTCTTGATCGGCGGCGCGGCGAAACCAGCGTGCGGCCTCGGTGTGATCTTGGGGCACGCCCTCGCCGTAGGCGTAGAGGGCGCCGAGTTTGTTTTGGGCGTTGCGATTGCCGTGGAGGGCGTGGGCGCGGATGATGTCGGTCTCGGTCGTGGCGACAGCGATGGCGTGGTGCTCATCCTGATACATGAGCGGCAGGTAATCGCCTTCGACATTTTTGCGCCAGTAGTGGCCGGTCGCGCGGTGGGTGGCGAGGTCGACAAAACTCAGCCGGTAACCGCGAAGGCGGATCATGGTGGCGGGTTTTTCGGGGAAAGGATCCGTCGCAAATAAGCTCAGGCCAGCGGGGCTGCGTGCGAGCAGATGAGCCGCGACGGTGGCGAAGAAAGGCGACGGTTCGGCCGTGTTGGCTTGGACTTGGAGCGTTGCTTCAAATCGAGGATACCAGGGCGCAATGAACGGGCTGATCTGATCGGGGCGCTGCGGTTGATAACGGTAAGCGTAGGGGCGCCAAGTTTCGCCGCCGTCGTTGGAGCCTTCGAATTCTACGGCGAAACGATACGGGAGGAAATGCGCGTAAAGCGTGTAGGCGTTGGCGCTGCGGATGGCGGTGAGCGGTTGTAGTTTGGTGGGCAACTCGACGGTCGTGTTGTTTAGGGCGCCGCGTAGCGTTTGGATGAAAATCAGCAGCGTGAGGGCGAAGTGTGCGCCGAGGGCGCCGCGGAGAGCGTAGCGGCTCCAAAGAGCAGCGGGGCGCGGTAGGCTTGCGGCGCTGGCGGCGGCGGACGTGAACAGGGCTGCGAGTTGATCGAGGCGGCAGCGGCGGGCGGCGGTGGCGAGCATCTGGTCATCGAGTAACACGAGGCCGAGGCCAATGGCGCCGGCGTTGAGCCAGCCGAAGTTGCAGGTGAGTTGGATGCCGATTTGAAGAATGATCCACGCGATCAGCGCAAACCCACGTCCGCGCCGGCCGGCGATCACGGCGAGCACGGGCCCGACGAGTTCGGCGACGAAGGTGAGCATCCATTCCGCGACGTGGTAAGCGTGCGGCATTTGGTGATCGAGAAATCCTAGAAAGGTCGGAAACGGCGCGGTTTCGTAGAGCGCATCCATCGCGGTGAAATCGAGCCAGCGTTCGTCACCGGCGATGAGTTTCATGAGACCCGCTTCAAACATCACGCGGAAGACCAGCCAGCGTAGCATGAAGAGCGCGATCGGGCGGGGTGGAGACGACGCGCCGAGACCGGGGCGGTAACCGGCGGGGGCGAAGGGCAGGCAAATCAGCGCGGCTTCGAGCATGAACTGATCGAGTTGCGTGCCCGAATATACCCGCCACGTCGTGACAAATGACAGTAGGCAAACCCAGCAGGTGAGTAAGGCCGCGCGGGGCCAGAGATTGGCGACGAGGGCGAGGGCGGCGATGAGGCCCGTCAACGTTACGAGAGTGATAGCGGTCGCGCTCGAGCTGAGCCAGAAGAGGCTCGGGGCTTGGAAGAAGGCGGTGAAACGCTCGGCTAGAGCTTGGGGTTGAGCGGCAAAAAATCCGTCCAGTGGGACGAGGCCGCCGGGGCCGCAGAGGGCTTGGCCTTCGTGCAGCAAGCCGGAGAAGATAAGAATAAAAATCAGGCCGACGGAGCGCAGGATCAGCCAGCGGGGCCAGAGGTAGGTGGCCTCGGAACCAAGGCCGCAAAAATCGCGGACAGAATTTTGCGCGCGCTTTAAAAACAGGTGAGCATCCGGCGTGACTGCGGCCGAGGGGGTGGGGCGGATGCTGGGGTTCGGCATGGGGTGCGGACGATGCGTGAGTGCATCGCATCGGCTGGGGGGTGTCCAGTTTTGGGCGGGCGGCGCTGGAGATTATTTTGCCTAGGGCAGAATCCGTATCTTGTGCTGGGGGCACAAAAAAGGGCGGCGACCTGGTGGTCGCCGCCCTCGGATTTCACACGCTCAGGTGAGCGTGGGAAGGATTAGAACTTCAGGGTGTTCGTCAGCAACCAGGTGCGAGGAGCCGACAGGATGTAGGTGGCGCCTTCGATGTATTTCTTGTCGAGGGCGTTGTAGATACCGAGTTGGGTCGAGATCTTGTAGCCCATGACTTCCCACGGATAGCCGACGTTGACGTCGAATACGAGGAAGTTGCCTGAGGTAAGACCACCAGCGCGAGGATTCCAATCCACGCTGCGGCTGATGAGGGTGGTGGACTTGTAGCGGGCGTTAGCGCCGAGCGACACACCGGCCAACATATTACCCGTGAAGGTGTATTTGTTGATCGAGTTGAGCGAGAACTCAGGAACGTTTTCGAGGCGTTCGCCGTATTGGAGGTCCGCGTTGATCGTGGCGATCTTGTTGCCGTAGACGCTCGAGGCGGCGACGGTGTTATACGCAGCGGAACCGGGCTTGTTGACCGTGGGGTTTTCCAGGGTCTTGGCCGTCCACATCCAAGAACCGTTCAACACGGATTGGAAGTTGCGCTTGGGGCTCCAAACGAACTCGAAGTCAGCGCCTTCGATGCGGTTGCGGACGCCGACGGTGCGCCAGCGAGCGATGCGGGAACCCGAGAAGGCGTTACCGGCAGGGCCGAAGATGGCGACGTTACCACCACCGCTGTAAGCGCCGTTAAGCGGTTCAGCAGCTTGGGCGACGGAGTCATCCAGCTTTTGGTTGCGGCGTTCCGAGCGGAAGAGACCGAAGGTGCCGGTGAGCTTGTTGTCCCAGAGGGCGGTCTTCACACCGATTTCGGCGTTGAAGCCGGCTTCGTTCTTGATGACGTCGAAGGCACCGAGCTTGGCCAGGGCGTCGTAGAAGCCTTGGTAGCTGGTGATCGATTGGCCACGGTAAGAGAACGCGCCGGTCGTGTTGGCGTTCGGGTTGGCCGCATTCTTGGCCCAAGCTGCAGCGGCGTTATAAACGTCGGGCAGGGTCAGCGTGCTCAAACCAGCCGCGGTGCCGTTATTAAGACGGAACACTTTGGAGTAGGAGGAGTAGACGTTGATTTCCTTGGTGACGGCGTAGCTGAGACCAGCCATCCAGGAGGTGCCGGCTTGGCGTTGGAAGCCGTTGGAGTCACCGGCGTAGCCTGGATCGTAGTTATACGCGGAGGGCGGATAGCTAGCTTGATCGGTGTAGGCGTAGTTGGGTGGAGCATACCACGGGAAGTTGGACGTGAGGTATTGGCCGCTGTCGCGGTTCATTTCACGACGGACGCCGGCGAGGATGTTCAAGCGATCATCCAAGAGGGAGGCGTTGTAGTTGAGGTAGCCGGCCTGGTATTCGGTCTTGTAACCGTCGAGCAGGGTGCGGTTGTAGAGGAAGAGGCGGCTGATGTCAGGCGTCACTTCGGCGCCGGGATCGAACTGCGAGTAGACCTGATTGACGGTCTTGATCACGCCGAAACGGTCGCGGATGACTTGGTTGACGGGAACATCAGAGGTATTGCCGTTGCCCCATGCACCACCCGTGGATTGCGAGCCGACGAGGGTCATGCCGGGATTGCCAGCGGCATTGGTGATGCCGGGAATCTGGGAGTAGTTGAAACCACCGAGATTGGTGCCGGCATTGTTGAAGTTCGGCTGATTGGCGTTGTATTGCTGATTTTGCTTCTGGAACACGCCACCGGCGAGGAGGCGGTGTTTCACGCCCCAACCGTCGAGCTTGAAGATCAAGTCGAACTGATGATTTTGGATCGCGCGGTAGTAACCGGAGCTGGCGCCGCTTTCGAGGGCGTTGAAGGTGCGACCGTCAGCGTAGGGCTGGATGGTGCCTTCGATGCTGTCGTAGCGAGCGGTTTCGTTCGTCAGCACGTAACGGGCGTCGAGCCACGAGGTGGGCGCGAGTTCCACGGCGAGACTGGGCGTGTCGACGTTGTTGATGTTACGGGTGCCACGGTTGGTGAAGTTGAAACCTTCATCGTGGACGCGGCTGCCGTCTTTGGCGGTGTAGTAACCGCCGCGGATGACGCGGGAGTAGAGCGGGGTGTTGTAGTTACCCGTGGAGACGCGGACGTCTTGGATGTAGCTGGCCAGACCGTTGAAAATACGGTTTTTGTAGGCCGTGGCGTCAGCAACGCCGGCCGCGGAGATGAGGGCCGCGGATGGGTTCTGGTAGGCTTGGAACCAGCCGTCTGGGTAGAGCCAGTCTTTTTGGTTATCGTTGTAGGTGCCGTCGAGGTGTTCGAACTCGAAGGTGATCTTCACCTTGCCGGAGTCGAAGGGAACGAGCGTCAGGTTGGCCGTGATGCTGTTTTCCTTCTTGAACTCGTAGTTGCGGAAACCCTTGCGGTTTTCCCAAGAACCGACTACGCGCATGGCGGCCTTCTTGGAGAGCTGGGTGTTGTTGTCCAACACCACGCGGTTCATGTTGTTATCACCGAAGGTGTAGCTGAGGGTGGTCGGGATTTTGCCGAAGACCGGTTGCTTGGTGATGTAATTGATAACACCGCCGGGGTAACCTGCGCCGAAGAACACGGACGCTGGACCTTTGACGATTTCGATGCGGTCAACGTTGTTCACGTTGTAGCCGATGTAGCGGGAGATACCGTTACGCAGCAGGGAATTCACGCCGAAACCACGGAGGGTGAAACCACCTTGTGGCGTGGCCGAATTCGAAGGACGACGCATCGCGAAGTTGTTGTCGCCGGCACCGGAAGAGGTGTAGCGCAGCACGTCGGTGATGGAACGGATGTTCGCATCATCAAGGAATTCCTTCGACATGACCGACACGGACATCGGGATGTTTTGGATCGCCATGTTGATACGGGTGGCCGTCACCGAGTTGGTGCGGAGGTAGCCTTGGTCCTTGTCGGACTTCACCTCGAAGGCCGACAGCGATTGCACGCCGGCGTCGGCTTGCATCGTGGAGCCCTTAGCGGCGGTGCCAGCAGCAGCTGCGGGAGCAGCGGCAGCGGGAGCGGCGGCCTGGGTGGAGCTGCCTTCAAGCGCGGCGAGGCGCTTGCGGAGGGCGGCGTTTTCGTCTTGGAGCTTCTTCAAGGCGTCGTTGTCGGCTGCAAAGCCCATAGGGGCCGAGACAGCCATCAACGCGGCCAAACAGGAAACCAAGTATTTCTTGGTCCTGGGTGCGGTGCTGGTTTCTGATTTCATTCTTATTGTGTGGGGGTTGGT
>CANFSZ010000040.1 GCA_947449835.1 Opitutia bacterium | reverse complement strand
GGCGGTGTCGCTCTGCTCCGCACCATCAAAGCCATCGAAGCTCTCAAGCTCGAAGGCGATGAAGCGTTCGGCGCCCAGATCGTGCGTCGCGCCATCGAACACCCCATTCGCGCTCTCTGCACGAATGCCGGCGTCGACGGCGGCGTGGTTGTCAAAGAAGTCCTCAGCTCGAAGGGCAACGTTGGTTACAACGTCGCCACCGATAAGTTCGAAGACCTCGTCAAAGCCGGCGTCGTTGACCCCACGAAGGTCACCCGCACCGCGCTGCAAAACGCCGCGTCCATCGCTGGCCTCTTGCTGACGACCGAGTGCATGATCACCGAGATCCCCGAGAAGAAGGAAGCGGCCGGCGGCGGCCACGGCCATCCTCCTGGCGGCGGCATGGACTACTAAGTTCGCGCCGATCTCACGATCACGCTAGGTAAAAAATTCAAGGCGCTCCGCTCACCGCGGGGCGCCTTTTTTATGCACCGAATCAACAGCACAACATATATGCATCGTAATCTTAAGCCCCTTTTAAATATGAGATGCATATTCCGAACTATCGCGAAATTTGTTCGGTGGTTTGCGTTTTTACGGATCGCTGGTGGCTGTGTTGTGCGCGGAGCGGGCGGCGGGGTTGGTGGTTTATTTTAAAGAAACGCGGTAGCGCGCGGTGATCATGGAGTTGTTGGTACTGGGAGTGCGGCCGTTAGCGCCGGCGGGAGCTACCGGCTTTTTGGACGGGAAAGATTTTTGTGCTGACGGAGACTTTGCCGCACCACGCGCGAGCCTAAACTGAGGAAAAAATTATCGCGGCGGGCAGAAAAGTTTCGGGCAGCGTGAGTCGCAAGACGGATTACGTCGTGGCGGGCGAGGGAGGTCGGGCGAAGCGCGATTCGGCCCGCGCGCTCGGCGTGCCAGTGATCGAAGATGCGGAATGGTTGCGGTTGTTGGGAGAGAAGTGAGCGGGAGAACCTGCGGCGCGGCGGCGTCTGCGGGCTGGCGGCGTGGATGATTTTTGGTTTTTATGTAGAATAATTATGGAGCTCATTTTTTTCGGCACCGGGACCTCGCAGGGCGTGCCTATGATCGCGTGTGATTGCGCCGTGTGTCGCTCCACCGATCCTCGCAATCGGCGCACGCGCGCCTCGGTGCATGTGGTGATGGATGGATTGCACATCCAGGTGGATGCGGCGCAGGAGTTCCGGCTCCAGTGTTTGCGGGAAAATGTCCGCCAACTGGATGTATTTATCCTCACGCATGGGCACACGGATCACATCACGGGCATGGATGATTTGCGGCGCTTCTGTGATCTGCTCGGAGGGGAAGGGTTGCCGGTGTATTCAACCGATGAAGGTATCAGCCGCGTGTTGGCTATTTATCCTTACGCGATTATGGAGCGGCCCGTGGTGAAGGGTTATCCGGCTTTTAAACTCAAGGAATTGCCGCCCGTGCTGGAGTTGCCGCAAGGGACGATCCAATCGACGCTGCTACCGCACGGCGGGATCAACACCCTAGGTCTCATTTTCACGGAGCGCAGCAGCGGCAAGAAACTCGTGTACTACACCGATTGTAAACGCGTGCCGCGCGAGGCCGTCGCGCTTGCTCGGGGGGCGGATCTGGTGGTGCTTGATGGCCTGCGGCCGTTGCCGCATCCGTCGCACATGAGCATTCCGGAGGCGGTCGCCGTGGCGCAGGAGATCGCCGCGCCGCGGACGTTACTCACGCATCTCACGCATTTGAGTGATCACGCGTTACTCGCCGCTGAACTGCCCGTCGGCATCGAACCGTCCTACGATGGCTTGCGGGTGAAACTCTGACGCCGTAACGGTTGGCGGACGGCTGCGCCGGATAGAATCCGTCTTGGGCCGGCTATAATAAAATACCTGCGGGATAGCTATTTGAGTGTAATTCCTGAGATCGATAGAGGTAAGGAAATTTGGGCTTGATTCAATTCCTACTTAACTAATGTAGTTTAATATAGTCGTGATATGAAACTCTCCAAAAAAGGCGAATACGCGCTCCGCTCGCTGATCAACCTAGGCATCGCCGTGGAGGTGAAGCGCTCTCTCGTCCAAGTCTCCGAGCTCGCCGATAACGAGCAGATGCCCGTCAAGTTTCTTGAGCAGATCATGCAGGCACTCAAGGAAGCAGGCCTGGTCGCCAGCGTGCGCGGTAAGTTCGGCGGCTACCGCCTCGCGAAACCCGCCCGTGAGATCACGATCGGCCAAGTGGTCCGCCTCATCGACGGCCCGCTCGCGCCCATTGGCTGTGTTAGCCAATCGGCCTACGAGAAATGCACCTGTCCCGACGAGGCGCACTGCGGCCTACGTATGCTCATGCTCGATGTGCGCAACGCCATCGCCGGCATCCTCGACCGTTACACGCTCGCCGACGTCGTCGAAATCACGCTGCGCAAACTCCGGCGCGACCACGTCCCCTTGCCGTTCTCCGTCGAAGCCGACGCGGCGGCGGCGTCCGCGCGTCAGGCGCGTAAACTTTCCCGGCGCTCTGCTTCTGGTCGTCTCGATGAAACCGAGGGCGTGCTCCACCAGATCCTCGGCGAATACAGTATCTGATTTTTTTCACCCCGATCGTCGTCCCACTCGCGTGAAAACATCCAACCATCTCATCTTCGCGCTGCTCATTTTTTTGGGGGGGACGGGGGCGTCGGCAAAAAATATCCAACTCCTCAACGTCTCCTACGATCCCACGCGGGAATTTTACGCTGAGTTCAACCCGGCTTTTGCTGCGCACTGGAAAGCTCAGACCGGCGACACGGTCGTCATCAAACAATCCCACGGAGGTTCCGGTAAACAGGCCCGTGGCGTGATCGACGGGCTTCAAGCCGATGTCGTCACGCTTGCCCTCGCCGCGGACATCGACGCGCTCCATGAAGTCGCGCAACTTATTCCGCGCGATTGGCAACAACGCCTGTCGCACAATGCCTCACCGTACACGAGCACCATCGTTTTCCTCGTGCGCAAGGGTAACCCCAAGGCGATCAAGGATTGGAACGACCTCGTGCAACCCGGCGTCGCCGTCATCACGCCCAACCCGAAAACCTCGGGCGGCGCGCGTTGGAATTATCTCGCCGCGTGGGCGTACGCGCGGCGGCACACAGGCAGCGAAGCGGGTGCGCAGAAATTCGTCGCGAGTCTGTTTAAAAACGTCCCTGTGCTCGACAGCGGCGCGCGCGGCTCCACCACGACCTTTGTCCAACGCGGCATCGGCGATGTGCTGCTCGCTTGGGAAAATGAAGCGCATCTCGCGCAAAAAGAATTCCGCGCCGAAGGCTACGAAATCGTCGTGCCTTCGTTGAGCATTCTCGCCGAGCCACCGGTATGCGTTGTCGATAAAAACGTAAAAAAGAAAGGCACCCAAGCCGTCGCCCAAGCTTACTTAGAATATCTTTTCTCCGAAGAAGGTCAGCACCTCGCGGTGCGTCATTTTTATCGGCCGACCTCGCCCGCGGTCGCGCGCAAATACGCGCAGAATTTTCCGCAACTCGAACTCGTGACCATCGACGCCGCATTTGGTGGTTGGCCCCAAGCCCAGAAAACTCATTTCGCCGATGGCGGCGTTTTTGACCAGATCTACGCGCGCTGATGTCCCTCCTCCGCAAAGAGCATTCGGTTCTCCCGGGCTTTGGCCTCTCGCTCGGCTTCACGCTGGCGTACCTCGGGCTGATTGTGCTCGTGCCCTTGTCGGCGGCGTTTCTTAAAACCGCGGGCATGTCGTGGGCTGAGTTCGTCGCCGCCGTCGCCTCGCCGCGGGTGATGGCGGCGTATCGCCTGAGTTTTTTCGCGTCGCTGGCGGCGGCTAGCGTGAACGCATTTTTCGGCCTCATCGTCGCGTGGGTGCTCGTGCGTTATGCGTTTCCGGGCAAACGCATCGTCGATGCGCTCGTCGATTTGCCCTTCGCGTTGCCCACGGCGGTCGCCGGGATCGCCCTGACGGCGATCTACGCAAAAAACGGCTGGCTCGGCCAAGTGCTCGAACCGCACGGTGTGAAAATCGCGTTTACGGAGCTCGGCGTCTTTGTCGCGCTCACGTTTATCGGGCTGCCGTTTGTGGTCCGCACGCTGCAACCCGTGCTCGAAGAACTGCAACCCGAACTCGAAGAAGCCGCGGCGAGCCTCGGGGCCAATCGCTGGCAGACGATTACGCGGGTGCTGTTGCCCGAGCTGTTTCCGGCGTTGCTCACGGGGTTTGCGCTCTCGTTTGCGCGGGCGCTCGGCGAATACGGCTCGGTGGTTTTCATCTCGGGCAACATGCCCCTGCGCACGGAAATCGTTCCGCTGCTTATCATCACGAAGCTCGAGCAATACGATTACCGCGGCGCCACGGCGATCGCGGTCGTGATGCTCACGGCCTCGTTCGGCCTGCTTTTGCTCATCAACTTGATCCAGAAATGGAGTCGTCGGCATCACCGCGTATGATCATGTCCGCTTTGATATTTTTCCGTCCGCTGCATGGATCTTACGGCGGCTGCACGCCCATTTTTTAACATGGCCGTCGTCGTCCCCTCCGTTCTCTTCAAGGTCCGCCCGCTCGCCGGGGCGCCGCTGCGTGCGACGCAGGATCCGCGCTGGGTGCGGTGGTTGCTTACGGGGATCGCGTTGGGGTTTCTCGGGTTCTTCCTCGTGTTGCCGTTGGTGGCGGTTTTTGGCGAGGCGTTGCGACGAGGCTTGGGGGCGTATTTCACTGCGGTGGGCGATGCCGATGCACTCGCGTCGGTGAAACTCACGCTGATCGCCGCGCTCATTTCCGTTCCGGCTAACGTCGTCTTCGGCGTTCCGGCGGCGTGGTGCATCGCCAAGTATTCTTTCCGCGGGAAAAGCCTGCTCATTACGCTCATCGATTTGCCGTTTGCAGTTTCGCCGGTGATCTCGGGCTTGATTTACGTGCTCGTTTTTGGCGCGCAGGGTTGGCTCGGCCCGTGGTTGATCGAGCACGATGTGAAAATCATTTTCGCGGTGCCGGGGATCGTGCTCGCAACGACGTTTGTGACGTTTCCCTTTGTCGCGCGTGAATTGATTCCACTCATGCAGGCGCAAGGCAGCGAGGAGGAATACGCCGCGATCACACTCGGGGCGAACGGTTGGCAGACGTTTTGGCGCGTGACGTTGCCCAACATCAAATGGGGTCTGCTCTACGGCGTCATCCTCTGCAACGCCCGCGCCATGGGTGAATTCGGCGCCGTCTCCGTCGTGAGCGGCCACATCCGCGGCGAGACCAACACCATGCCGTTGCACGTCGAGATTCTCTACAACGAGTACAACTTCGTCGGCGCGTTTGCCGTGGCTTCGTTGCTCGCGTTGCTGGCGCTCGTGACGCTCGTGCTCAAATCCATCGTCGAGTGGCGCCACGCCCAGGCGCACGCCGCTTGAAGCCCCTCGCCGCATGAGCATTCACGTCTCCAACATCCGCAAATCGTTCGGCGCCTTCACGGCTCTCGGCGGCGTCGATCTCAATGTCCCTGCGGGTAAACTCGTCGCGTTACTCGGGCCTTCGGGCTCCGGAAAAACTACGTTGCTGCGCATCATCGCCGGACTCGATGAGCCTGACTTTGGTGCTGGGCGCATCGCGTTTCACGGTGAAGACGTGACGCGCGTGCCGGCGGGAAAACGCAACGTCGGTTTTGTGTTTCAACATTACGCGTTGTTCCGGCACATGACGGTTTTTGAGAACATCGCCTTCGGCCTCAACGTCCGGCCGCGCCGCGATCGCCCGCCGGCGAGTGACATCGCGGACCGCGTGCATCGGTTGTTGAAACTCGTGCAGCTCGAGGGCCTCGACGCCCGTTTCCCCAGTCAGCTCTCCGGCGGCCAACGTCAACGCGTCGCCCTCGCGCGCGCGCTCGCGGTCGAGCCCAAGGTGTTGCTCCTCGACGAGCCCTTCGGCGCACTCGACGCCAAGGTCCGCAAAGAACTGCGACGCTGGCTCCGGCGTTTTCACGAGGAGATTCAGCTCACGACGCTTTTCGTCACCCACGACCAAGAAGAGGCGCTCGAGATCGCCGACGAAGTCGTGATCATGAACCAAGCCAAGATCGAGCAAGTCGGCCCCCCCGCAGGAAGTCTACGACCGGCCGGCGACGCCCTTTGTTTATCAATTTCTCGGCAACGTAAACGTCCTGCGCGCCCCTGCGCTCGCGCCCACCGTGACGCTCGGGGCGCCGGCGCTCGTGCGCGACGGCCACATTTACGTGCGCCCCCACGACATCGCGATTTCTCCTTTCGTAGCGGGTGCGGGCGGCGTCGAAGCCGAGATTCGCGGTATTCATGCCGCTGGGCCGCAGGCGCGACTCTCGCTCGAACAACTCCCCGGTCGCGAACCGATCGAGGTTGAGCTTTCCCGCTCCGAACTCGTCAGCCTCGACCTCAAGCTCCACGACCGGGTGAACCTCCGCCTACGGCGTTCTCATTCCTTCAGCGACGACTACGCGATTTGATTTTCTCTCGGTAATTTTCCCCTAAAAACCAACTCATTCCTACCATGGCTAAAATATACAACGACATCACGGAAACGATCGGCAACACCCCGCTCGTGCGGCTCAACCGCACCGCGGCCGCACACGGTGCGCAGGCGGAGATCCTGCTCAAACTCGAGTTTTTCAATCCGCTCTCGAGCGTGAAGGACCGCATCGGGTTCGCCATGATCGACGAGGCGCTCCGCAGCGGTAAAATCACCAAGGACACCGTCCTCATCGAGCCGACTTCCGGCAACACGGGCATCGCGCTCGCCTTCGTCGCCGCGGCCAAAGGCCTCAAACTCATCCTCACCATGCCCGAGACGATGACCACCGAGCGCCGTAAATTGCTCAAAGTCCTCGGCGCACGGCTCGTGCTCACCGAGGGCGCCAAGGGCATGAAAGGCGCCATCGCCAAGGCCGAGGAACTCGCCGCCAAAATCCCCGGCGCCGTCATTCTCCAGCAGTTCGCCAATCCCGCCAATCCCGCCATCCACCGCAAAACCACCGCCGAAGAAATCTGGCGCGATACCGACGGCAAAGTGGATTTCCTCGTCGCGGGCGTGGGCACGGGCGGTACGATCACCGGCATCGGTGAAGTGTTGAAGGCGCGCAATCCCGCGGTGAAAATCGTCGCCGTCGAACCCGACGCTTCGCCGGTGCTCTCGGGTGGCTCGCCTGGCCCGCATAAATTGCAGGGCATCGGCGCGGGTTTTGTGCCGGCGGTGTTGAACCCTAAAGTTTACGACGAAGTCATCCGCGTGAAGGAAGCCGATTCCGGTCCCGTGTCGAAGCAGGTCAATCAGCTCGACGGTATTCCGATCGGCATCTCGTCGGGTGCGGCCGTGTGGTCGGCGTTGCAACTCGCGCAACGGCCCGAAAACAAGGGCAAGCGCATCGTCGTGATCATCGCCTCGGCCTCGGAGCGGTATTTGTCGTCGTGGTTGTTTGCCGATATCAACGTCGAGAGCGACTCGATCGACGATCTGGTCGGCGCCGCGAAGGCTTGAGCCGGCGAAGGACGATTTATCTCCAGCGAAGACCGGTCATTGACCGGTCTTTTTTTTGTCGGCCGCGCCGGCCCACTTGAAGAAACACACGCCGAAGGCGGCGAGGGCGACGGATAGGCCCACGAGTTTCATGCTCACGCCGGCGAGGAGTTGATCTTCGGCGGCGGTGAAATCGCTGATGAGGCGCGGGGCGTATTCGTAGGTCGGGTAAAGGATGTCTTGCGAAAACGTGATGTAGGCGAAGACCGGCGTCATCGCGATCAACACGCCGAAGAGGTAGATCATGCGCGCGCCGTAAGGCAGCGGCGGAAACGCCCGCGATGGGCTCAACATCGGCCACCAATACAGCAGGCCGGCGCCGAAGAACATGAGGTGTTCGATCACGTGCACGGTTTTGTTCTGCAACGCCCAATCGTAGGCCCATGGCGCGTGCCAGAGGCTGATGATGAGCGTGTAGAGGAGGCCGGCGATGAGGGGATTGAACAACAAGCGGAGCGGCCCGCGCCAACCGTTGCGATCGAGCACGGGATCGACCATCCACACCGGCAAACCACGGAGGAAGAAAATGGCCGCGCCGTAGATCAGCAATTGGTGTTGCAGCATGTGCACGCTGAAGAGAAAGCGTTCGCCGATCTGGTCGAGGGGCGAGCCCACCGCGAGGTAGAAGATTACCAGCGCGGTGTAAAACTGCGCGGCTTGGCCGCGCGGGAAGGGCGCGCCGGGGGCGAGGCGCGCGCGCAGCGGACCGGCGAGGATCGCGTAGAGCCAACCGAGGAGCACCAGCCCACCGACGAGGTAGGGTTCATTGTGCCAGTGGCGCCAGTCGATCATGGGAAAAAGAAAGGCGGCCCGGAGGCCGCCGTGGTGGTTTGAATTTTTCTGCTCCGGGCTCCGTCGCTTAGACGGGGAGCGGGAGGCTGTCTTTCACCATGAACAACTCGAGCAGTGCCCAAGTGGTGCCGCTGGCGAGTACGAGTCCGATGAAAAACATGATCGTGCAAAAGGGTTTATCCCAGCGCAGATGCATGAAATAGAAGATCACGTACATGAACTTCACGACCGAGAGGACGACCAAGCAGGTCACGATGATCCATTTGGCGAAGGGCAGGTAAATGCCGACGATCTCGACGCCGGTGATGACGGCGAGGAGCATGGCGATCTGCACGTAGATCTGAAACTTGCTTTCGTCGTGGCCGTGATCGTGGGCGGCCGGGGCGGAGTGGGCGGGAGCGCTCATGGTGATTATCAGAGGTATTCGAGAAGATAGACGGCGGTAAAGATGACGATCCAGACGATATCAACGAAGTGCCAGTAAAGGCCCATGGATTCGACGTCGATGGCGTTGGCTTCGCCGAAGTTCACCGGGCCGTTCGGACGGGCGAGGAAAATGCCCGCGGCGATACAAGCGAGCAGCCCGGCGAGCATGGCGAAATGACCGCCAAAGTAGGCGCTGATACTGCCGCCGGTGTGCAAGGTGTGGACGAGGGCGAGCGTGGCGAAGATTGCCAGCAAGATGGCTCCGATGATCACGGCGATGTGGACGGCGTGGCGGATGAACCAAGCGGCGTTACGGCCGGCCTCGGGTGGCTGGAAGGAGCGCACATACATCAAGATCAGCCACAACACGCCGATGGCGACGTGCGTACCGTGCGTGCCCGTGAGGGTGAAGAACGTCGTGCCCAACATGCTGTTGGTGATCGTCATCTTTTTGATCTCAACGAATTCCTGGAACTCGTACACTTGGCAGCCGAGGAAGATCGAGCCGAAGAAGATGGTGGTCAAAATCGACCAGCGCATGCTCTTGAGGTTGCCCTTCTGGATCGCGGTGACGGCGAGCGCCATCATCAACGACGACATCAGGAGGATGAAGGTCGAGAACGAGGTGAGCTCGATGCTGAAGATGTTCTTCGGCGAAGGCGCATCGGGCATCGGGTGCAGGCGGTAAATCAGATGCGTCGAGATGAGCGCACCGAAGAACATGCAGTCCGAAGCTAGGAACGTCCACATCAGCAACTTTTTGTTGGGGATGCCGGTCGAGGTGCTCGGATCGTGGTGGTGGTCAATGGTGCCAGCGTGACTGCTCATGGAATTAAATCGGGTTGGGAAGCGTGGACGGTGCGGTGCGGGTGGGGCGCGGCTTAGTGTTTAGCGGCGTTTTTATCGGCGGGGGCGTGGCCTTCATCGTCGAGATGGAGGTGGTAGCCTTCGTTGCCTTCGAGCGCCCAGAAGTAGATGCCGGCGAGCATGACGACGCCACCGATCATCGAAACACCGATTTTCTTACCCCAGAAACCAGGGCTCGGGTCGTGGTCGATGACCGCGATACCGACCGCGGCGATGAGCAGACCGAGGCTGGCGACGAAGGGATAAATCGATTGGTGCGGCATGTGGATGCCGCCGTGCGCCGCTTCGGCTTTAGCTTTTTCGGCTTCTTCGCGGGCGATCTCTTCTTTGTGCTGTTTGTTGTACCAATAAGCATCGCGCGCGTGGACGGTCGGGATGACGCGGTAGTTATATTCGGGCGGGGGATTCGGCAGGCTCCACTCGAGAGTGCGGGCGTCCCAGACGTCTTTGGCGACTTTTTCTCCCTTCAAGAAGGTATAAACCATCACGGCGAAGTAGATGAAGATGCCGACGCCGAGGATCAGCGCGCCGATGGTGGCGATGAAGTTGGCGGCATTCCAACCGAGGTTGGCGTCGTAGGTGAACGTGCGGCGGGGCATACCGTTCAGGCCGAGGAAGTGCATCGGGAAGAACGTGATGTTGAAGCCGGCGAAGATGACCCAGAAGGAGAGCTTGCCCCAGAACTCACTGACCTTGCGGCCGAACATGAGGGGGAACCAGTAATGGATGCCGGCGAGGAGCGCGAAGAGCGAGCCACCGATGAGCACATAATGGAAGTGCGCGATGACGAAGTAACTGTCCTGTTGTTGCGCATCGGCGGGTGCGGCCGAGTGCATGACGCCGGAGAAGCCGCCGATCATGAACATCCAGACGAAGCCGAGGGCAAACATCATGGGCGTGCGCATCGAGATGTGACCGTTCCAGAGCGTGCCGATCCAGTTAAAGATCTTTACGCCCGTCGGCACGGCGATGGCCATGGTGGCGAGCGAGAAGGCCGCGGTGGCCATGGTGCCCATGCCGGTGGTGAACATGTGATGGCTCCAGACGGAGAAACCGAGGAAGCCGATGGACGCGCCCGAGAACACCACGATCGGATAACCGAAGAGCGGTTTACGTGAGAAGGTGGGGAGGATTTCCGAGACGATGCCCATCGCAGGCAGAATCAAAATGTAAACTTCAGGGTGACCGAAGACCCAGAAGAGATGTTGCCAGAGAATCGGCATACCGCCGTTGGACACTTCGAAGAAGTTAGTGCCGAAGAGGCGGTCCATCATCAACTCGACCAGCGCGATGGTGATGAAAGGGAAAGAGAGGACGATCAAGAAGGCCGTGATGAGCGTCATCCACGTGAACACGGGCAGGCGCATCATCGTCATGCCGGGGGCGCGGAGATTGATGATGGTAACGATGAAGTTCAACGAAGCGGCAATCGAAGCGACGCCGAGGAGCTGGAGGCCCATGACCCACATGTCGATCGAGTGATCGGCCGCAAAGGTCTTGGAGGTGAGCGGAGCGTAGCCGACCCAGCCGCCGTCGGGCGCGCCATCGTGCATGAACCAACCGAGATTAATAATAATCGCGCCGGCGACAAAGGTCCACAACGAGAAGGCGTTGAGGCGGGGGAAGGCGACGTCGCGCGCTCCGATTTGGAGCGGCATGATAAAGTTAAAAAACGCGGCCGAGAGGGGCATGACGGCGAGGAAGATCATCGTCGTGCCGTGCATCGTGAACATCGTGTTGTACTGCTGCGCCGTGAGCACGGTGCCGTTGGGATACATCAGCTGGAGGCGGATGAGCAGCGCTTCGAAGCCGCCGACCAAGAAGAAGAACAGCGCGAACACGCCGTAGAGGAAACCGATCTTTTTATGATCGACGGTCGTCAGCCAACTGATGAGACCGGTCTGGGCGGTAGGGCGCCAGAAGAGGGTGGATTTCGCGGGCGCGTGGGCGTCCTTCGCGTGCAGATCGGATTTTAGAATGGCTTCCATGGTGCGGGATTACTTGAGGCTTTGGAGATAGGCGACGAGGGCGACTTCGTTTTCGGGCGTGAGCTTGATGTTGTTGTCGAGATAGCCTTTGGCCATCTTGTTGCCGGGTTTCACGGCGCCGGGATCGTGGATCCAGCGCTGGAGTTGTTCGGCGTTATTCTCGATCAGACCGGCGGCGAGCATAGAGCGGGCGCCGATGTGGGTGAGATTCGGGCCGCTGATGCCGGCGGCGCCATGGCCGCGGACTTCATGGCAGGAAGCGCAGGTTTTGGAAACGAAGAGCGCTTTACCTTGGGCGATGAGCGCGGCGTTTTCGCCTTTTTCGGGGAATTGCTTGGCTTTCCAGGCTTCGAGGGGAGCGACGTCGTATTTATCGGTGATGCCGCTTTCGTTCTGCTTAAAAGTGCGGAGCGAGGCAAATTGGGCCTTGGCGGTCTCGCCCGGCTTAGGAGTGACGTTACGGGCGGGCGAAGTTTGCTGGGCGACCCAGTCGGCGAAGTCCTTCGGGGAGAGCGCGATGACGCGGAAACGCATGACGGCGTGCGAATCGCCGCAATACTCGGCACATTGGCCCCAGAAGTAACCGGGTTCGTCAGCTTGGAGCCAGAGGAAGTTGCCGCGGTTGGGTATCATGTCGACCTTGCCGGCGAGTTTCGGGACCCAAAAACTGTGGATGACGTCGATGGCGCGGACGTTGACGCGCACGGGGCGGCCGGCGGGGATGACGAGCTCATTGCCGGTGGTGAGGGCACCGGAGCCGGCGATTTGCTCGCTGGGGTATTCAAATTTAAACCACCATTGGTAACCGGTCGCGGTGATCTCGTAGGTATCGGCCTTGCGGTCCTCGGGTACATCGTAGGTGTACCAGATGCCTTTGAGGGTGGGGATCGCGATGATGACGAGCGCTAAAACCGAGGCGCCGATGAGGCCCAGCTCGATGAGCGGGTTGCCGTGGCCTTGCTCAGGCGGGATGGCTTTTTCCTCGGCCTCGGTCTTGGCGCGGAACTTCAAAGTCGCGTACGCCAGCACACCACCGACGAGGATGAAAATGACGAGGGTCACCCAGCACGTGACGTAAAACACCTCGAGTTGGGAGCGGGCCACCGGGCCAGCCACGGTGATGGTGGACTGGTGTCCATCCATGCGCCAGAAGTTGTAATCGCAACCGGCGAGGAGGGCGAGGGCGCCGAGGGCAAAGCCGGCGCGGCCCCAACGGGCGGTGGAGGTGAGTAGGGAGGACAAGCGCATGGTGCGGTTCAGGAAAATTAAAATAAGGCTAAGTGATTCGCCAAACTCGGTAGAGAGTCCGCGAACCGTTCATCATTTCAAGTAAGAATACGATAAAGGTCGTAAAACCCTGAACTCTGTCCGGCGCATCGCAACCAAGCCGGCGGCCCCGGCCTCACCTATTAACAGGGCTCGCAAGTGCATTAGCGCGAGCGTTTGGCTTGGCCCATGAGGGTTTTTAACGGCGGGGCGTGTTTCGGCTAATTTTTAGTCCTTCGGGTTTGCCAGCCGCGCTAGGGTCGCCGACGGTCGCTACGACATGAAAACTCGTAACTTCTTCCTCGTTTCCCTCTCCGCCATTTTACTCTCTGGCCTCGGTCAGAGCGTCGCCCGCGCCGCCGCTGCGGCCCCGCGCGCCATCGAAATCACCGCCGGTGATAATATGAAATTCAGCCTCGCCACCATCGAGGCCAAACCCGGCGAAGTGCTCAAAATCACCCTCAAAAACATCGGCACCATGCCGAAAGAAGCGATGGGCCACAACCTTGTGATCCTCAATAAAGGCTCCGACGTGACCGCCTTCGCCACGGCTGCCACCACCGCCAAGGCCACCGAATACATCCCTGAGTCCCTCAAGGGCCAAGTCCTCGCGCACACCCCGTTGCTCGGGCCACGCAAGTCCGCCGAAATCACCTTCAAGGTTCCCGCTGAGGCCGGCGACTATCCGTTCCTCTGCTCGTTCCCGGCCCACTTCATGGTCGGCATGAAGGGCGTCATTTCCGTCAAATAAGCCCGTTTCGCAAAAAATAAAAAAGCCGGGCCCATCTAGGGTCCGGCTTTTTTGTGTCCGCACAAATCAACCTTTTGCCGGCCACCACTGATACAAAAAGAAATAAACCAGCACGCCCGTCACCGAAACGTACCACCAAATGGGGAACACCACCCGCGCCCAACGTTTGTGGCGCTCAAAATTTCCCTGAAACGCGAACGCAAACGTCCGCGGCACCAAGTACGCGATGCTGATCGCCAGCATCACGTGCGTGATCAGCATCACATAATAAACCATGCGGATCGCCCCCTCGCCGCCGAACTGTGTATGCACCGCCTCGCCCGCGCCCGCCGCCATGCCTTTCAGCACTTTGTGGGTGACGTAGCCGACGAGAAAAATGGCCGAGACGATCCCCGCGCTGAACATCGCCGCCCGATGCGCGACTTTGTGCCCGGTTTTGATCAGCACAAAACCCGTCGAGATCAGCACCGTCGCGACGGCGTTGAGCGAGGCGTTTAGGGCAGGAATGTCGTTAATCGTCATGGAGGTCCTGGGTTTTTTTAAAAATTCACGATCCGGTCCGCCACGAGTGCGCCCAGCACGAGCGGCAAATACGCGATGGAACACAGAAAAAGTTTACGCGCCGCCGCATCCCGCCCCTCGGCCCGCAGAAAAATCCCCGCCCGCACGATGAACCACAACCCGCCCGCGACCGCCACGCCGCCCGACCACCCCGTGGCCAGACCCAGCGCCCACGGCAACACACTCACCGCCACGAGTCCGAGCGTCGTCGCCAACGACCACGCCGCGACGATCCCGCCCTTATCATCGCGCACCGGCAACATCGGGAAATGCACCACCGAGTAATCGCGCCGGTACGTCCACGCGATCGCCATGAAATGCGGGATCTGCCAGAAAAACAGCAGCCCAAAAAGAATCCACCCCAACGCGCTCACGCGCCCTTCGGCCGCCGTCCAACCGATCAACGGCGGCAATGCTCCCGCCACCGCCCCGATCTCCGTGCTCCACCGCGACCAACGCTTCGCCGGTGTGTACCAGCACAGGTACGCGACCATCGTCAGCAACGCCATGCCCGCGCACAGATAGCCCACGCGCGAAAACAAAATAAATAACGCCGCCACACACATCAACCCGCCCACGACAAACGCCGACCCTGTCGCGATTTTCCCCGCGGGAATCGGGCGATCCGCCGTGCGTTTCATCAAGGCATCCGTGTCCGATTCCAACCACTGGTTGAGCGCCGCGACGCCACCCGCCGCCAATGAAGTTCCCAAAATCAACAACACCAGTTGCGAGGTGCTGTGCACCGGCCGCGCCGCCGCGTACGCCGCCAACGCCGTCAGCACCGAGAGCAGACTCAAGCGCGGCTTGGTCAGCTCGAGGTAATCAGAAAATTTCGCGGGGCTGGCCGCGACGGCGGGTTCGGCGGTCATAGTTTTTTATTTCACGGAATGCGCTTCCACGACGTCGCGGTGCGCGAGCCAAGTCAGCCCAAAAGTAGTCACCAGCGTCGCTGCGCCCACGAGCACATGCCCCGTCGTCATCGCGGCCGAGCGTTGGCTCCAGATAATCCAAGCTCCCAGCAACACTTGCAGCGCCAGCAAATTCACCAGCACCGCCGCGCCGCAACGCAGCATCAGCGTCGCTGCACGATCTCGCCAGATTTTCACTGCAAACCACACGAGCGCCACCGACAACACGACCGCCATGCAACGGTGCGCGAAATGGATGCCCACGCGGAAATTCCACGCCGGCGGCAACCAGCTCCCATCCGGCGCCGAGGCCGGAAACGTCGGAATCGCCATCCCCGCGAAGCTGTGGCGCATCACCGCCGCGATCGCGAGTTGCGCAAAAATTAATCCGCAACAGATCGCGCCCGCCCGGCGCACGCCACAACTCACCGGCGTCGCCCGCGTGATCCAGCCGCGCGAGAGCGAGCAAGCGATGGCGATCAACGTGCAGGCAAAAAGTTGCGCGAGACACGCGTGCAGCATCGCAAACAGCCGGCCCACGCTCGTATCCACCATCGCGACGTGCAGGTGATCGAGTAACACCCGCAGCCCGCCCACGAGCGCCTGAAATAAAACCAACGCTACGGCGAACAACGCGAGTTTGCGCAACCACGTCCGCGCCTCCATGCGCCACAACACCGCTGCGAGGATGATCGTCACCGCACTCATCACACTCGCGCTCAGCCGGTGCGAATGCTCCGCAAATTTATCCATCTCCGTCAGCCAGCCCGCCGGGTTCACCGAGCCATTCGACAACGGCCAATCGAGAAACGCCATCCCCGCGCCGATGCTGGTCGTGAACGCTCCGAGCGCTACGAGGACGAAAACCCACGCGCTGCCCAGATAGGCAAACCAGGCGACGGCGGGCTTGTAGGCCGAAGTGCGATGAGGATGAGCGGTGGCAGTCATTATTAAAACGAAGGCCGAACAGAACCCACGCTGCTGCTCGCGGCAAACCCTTTGACAAAATTATGCCGCGGCGAATCCGTAGTGATATGAACTCTTATAACCGGCTCGGCGGCTGGATCGGCGGCGGCACGCTGTTGCTCGCCCTCGGCGCCTGCGGCCAACCGCCCGCGGCCGTCGCGCCCCCGGCTGCGCCCGCCGCCGCCAAGACCGTCGCCGCACGCTACCCTTTGACCGGCGAAATCACCGGCATCGACGCCCCGCGCAAGGTCTTGATCGTGCAACACGATGAAATCAAAGGCTACATGCCGGCGATGACCATGGAGTTCCTCGTCAGTGCCGCCGATCTCGCCGCCGCCAAACCCGGCCAACGCATCCGCGCCGAGATGATTCCGAGCCCAGACGGCGACTTCCGTTTGGAGAAAATCTGGCCCGATGACCGCGCCGCCACCGCCGCCATCACCGCCGCGGCCCGCGGCCTCCGCGAAAACACCATGACCCGCGGCAAAAACGCCTATCGCGAAGTCGGCGAAGCGATGCCCGATTTCACGCTTTATAACCAAGCCGGCCAAGCGATCCCCAGCGGCCATTTTCGCGGCAAAAAAGTGATGATGAATTTCATCTTCACCCGTTGTCCGGTCGCCACGATGTGTCCGGCCTCGACCGCGAAGATGATGGCCACGCAGAAACTCGCGCGCGAAGCCGCCGTCGCCGGCATCGAGTTTGTCTCGATCACGCTTGATCCGGCCTTCGACACGCCGGCCGTGCTGCAGGAATACGCGACGGTGCGAGGCATCGACACGGCGAATTTTACGTTCCTCACCGGCCCCGAAAGCGCGATCCGCGATTTGCTCACGCAGTTCGGCATCATCGCGGAATTCGAAGGCGATTTACTCAAGCACACGCTCGCGACGCTGTTGATCGATGAACGCGGCAAGATCATCCACCGCGCCGATGGCAGCGTCTGGGAACCGCGCGAGTTCGTCGCGAAAATGAAGGCCAGTAAATGAGCCAGCTTCCTCCGAGCGCGGGCTTTTCAACCGCGCAACTCCGGCAAATCTCCGTCATCACGGCGGTGGCGTTGGCCGTGTTTTTATTTTTCCGGTTTATCCCGACGGGCACGAACCTGAATCACATGGATTTTCGCGTGAGCGGAAAAAACTCCGTGGATTTCTGCGACCCGGCGAACCCGCAATTTATTCCGGTCCTCGCCGCGCGATCGCCGGTGAAAATGACGTTGAAAACTGAGGATGCGCCAAGAACGGGAGAACCGCATTGGGTCACTGTCTCGCTTGTCACCGCTGGTGGAAAACCGATTGCGACCGAGGACCTGCTCGTGATGCACGCGAAGAAGCTGCACCTATTGATTACGGATCCGACCTTGACTGAATATCAACATGTGCACCCCGAGCCGACGCGTCGCCCCGGGGAATGGCGGTTTTTATTCACACCGCGGCTCGGTGGTAGGTACCGATTCTTTGCTGATTTCACCCCGGTGGCGACCGCGCGCAGCCTCTACGCCAACGCCGATCTGATGGTGGAAGGGGTGCGGGGCAACTTAGGGCAGGTCGAGGGTGAATCGCCCGCATGGACCGCAGAGCAAGGCGGTTATCGTTTCACCCTTGCGCCGGCGGCTTTGCCGGTGCGCGCGCGCCAGGCGGTGGATTTGAAATTTAGCGTCAAGAAAATCGACGGCGGCGTCGTGCCGCTCGAGCCGGTGATGGAAGCGTACGCGCATCTCGTGGCGTTTGATGTTAAGCGCAGCGGCTTCGCGCATCTGCACCCGATGGAGATGGATTTGAGCCGTCGACCGGATGCGACGCAGCCGACGTTGGCGTTTAAAATCACGATCCCCGAAGCGGGGCGCTACGTGATCTGGGCGCAGGTCAAACTCGCAGGGAGCGAGGTGTTCGTGCCGTTTTGGTTCGACGTGGCGCCGTGAGCGGCGGCGAGGGCGCGGGCTTTATTTCTCCACCGTGGCGCTGAGTTGATAGTCGAGGTAGAGCTCGACGGTGAGCGCGTCGAGCGGGCGCACGAGCACGGGACTGTCGAGGCCGGTGACGGTGACGACGTTGGCGCCGAGTTGCTCGCGGGTTTTGGAAATTTGCTCGCGGATGAGTTGCATGAGCCGGTCGCGTTGTTGCTCGGCGCCCGCGACGGCGAGGGTCGTGTTGATGATGCGCACTTCGGCGTCGGCGGGGACTTCGACGCCAGTGATGAATTGAGTCACACGCCGGATGATCTCGAAAATCTCAGCGTCGGGCGTTAGCGGGCAGAGGACGCGAAGAGTCGTTTGGAGCGAACCGGGCGTGGTGTTGGAGCGGCTGGAAAGATAACTGGCGCTGGTGCTGCCGCCAAAGATGCGGGCGGGACCTTGGTGGAGTTGGAAGGTGTTGGAGCTCTGGATGGCGGTGGTGAGGCGGCGCACAATTTCCTGAATCGCCGCGGCCTGGCGCTCGGGTTCTTTGAGGGTGCTGCGAATCGAGACGTTGGCGCAGAGGTAATCTGCGGGTTGCGCGATCGAAACCGCCGGCGCGCTGTGCGTGGGCTCGAAAGCGAACGACAGGCTCGCTGAGTTGTTGACTGCCCGCACGGGAGTTCCGGCGACGGCGCACGTGACGAGCGCGAGGAGGAACCGACGGGTGTAACTCATAAATCGGAGGGTTGGCATCAGAACCGCAGGTGTTTTACCGTGAGGCCCTTGTTGATGAGCTGCTTCAGGGCGGCGATGCCGATTTTGAGGTGGTCGTTCACGTAGGTGGCATCGACTTCCTTGTCGCTCTCGGCGGTTTTCACGCCCTCCGGAAACATCGGTTGATCGGAAACCAGCAACAGCGCGCCAGTCGGGATTTGATTAAAGAACCCAGTCATGAAGATCGTCGCTGTCTCCATATCCACGGCGAGGACGTGGATTTTTTTGAGGTATTTTTTAAACGTTTCATCGTGTTCCCACACGCGGCGGTTGGTCGTGTAAATCGTGCCAGTCCAGTAATCGCGGGAGAAATCGCGGATTGTCGTCGAGATGGCTTTTTGCAGCGCGAAGGCCGGCAGCGCGGGCACCTCGGGCGGGAAATAATCGTTGCTCGTGCCTTCGCCGCGGACGGCGGCGATGGGCAAAATCAAATCGCCGATCTCGGCCCGGTGTTTCACGCCGCCGCATTTGCCGAGGAAGAGCACGGCCTTGGGTTTGATCGCGCTGAGGAGATCCATCACCGTCGCGGCGGTGGCGCTACCCATGCCGAAATTGATGATCGTGATGTCGCCGGCGGTGGCGGACGACATGGGTTTATCTTTTCCCTGCACGGGCACGCGGTGCCACTGGGCGAAGAGTTGGACGTAGCGGTCGAAGTTGGTGAGCAGGATGTAGTCGCCAAACTTGTTTAACGGCACACCGGTGTAACGTGGCAGCCAGTTCTCGACGATTTCGCGGCGGTTCTTCATGGGGATTTTTGTAATGAGTTGCGACCTGAAGGACACGAAAAAGTGTCGGTCGCGCCGCGGGGTTTTTAATTTTCTCGTTTATATCCGCGCCGGAGTCGTGTCTGCCTGTGGAGCGCGTTTATCCCCCGCGCCCCAATCTTTATGAGCCTCACTGGAAAAAGTATGCTCGCCGGCCAGCCCGGCGCCACCGGCGGCGCGACCTTTCGCGCGATCAATCCCGCTACGGGCGAAACGCTCGCGCCCGATTTTCACGAAGCCTCACTCGGCGAAGTCGACACCGCGCTCCAAGCGGCGGCGCAGGCGTTTGCAGATTACCGCGAACGCCCCGCCGCCACCCGCGCGCAACTCCTCGAGGCCATCGCCACCGAGATCGAAGCGCTCGGCGATGCGCTCCTCCAACGTGCCCACGCCGAGACCGGCCTCCCGCTCGCACGTCTCACCGGCGAACGCGCGCGCACCTGCGGCCAGCTCCGTTTGTTTGCCGCCGTCGTGCGCGAGGGTTCGTGGGTCGATGCGCGCATCGATCCGGCGTTGCCCGAGCGGCAACCGCTCCCGCGGCCTGATCTGCGGCGCATGTTGATCGCGCTCGGGCCGGTCGTTGTTTTTGGGTCGAGTAACTTTCCTTTCGCGTTCTCGGTCGCGGGAGGCGACACGGCTTCGGCCCTCGCGGCCGGTTGTTCGGTCGTCGTGAAAGCCCATCGCGCCCACGCGGGCACCGCCGAACTCGTCGGTCAAGCCGTGGTGCGCGCGGTCGCGGCGTGCGGTTTGCCGGCGGGGCTGTTTTCCCTCGTGCACGGCGGTGGCGCGAGCGTCGGCATCGCGATGGTGAAACATCCAGCGACCACCGCGGTGGGGTTCACGGGTTCGCACGCGGCGGGGCGGGCGTTGTGCGACGCGGCGGCGGCGCGGGCGCATCCGATTCCGGTGTTTGCGGAGATGAGCAGCTTGAACCCAGTGTTTCTTTTGCCCGGTGCGTTGCGCGAGCGTGGCGCGGCGATCGCGACGGGATTACTCGGTTCGTTCACGCTGGGCGTGGGGCAGTTTTGCACCAAGCCCGGTCTCGTATTTGTGCAGCGCGGCGTGGAGACGGACGCGTTTCTGCAAGCGCTCGCGGTCGGCGTGCAAGGCGCGGCGTGCGCGACGATGCTCACGCCGGGGATTCGCACGGCCTTTGTAGAGAATCTCCAAAAGGTCACGGCGCTCGCGGGCGTCACGGTGCTCGCCACCGCCCAAGCTGCGCCCGTCGCGCAGAAAACCGAGGGCCAGCCGAGCGTCGCAGTCACGAGCGCGGCGAATTTCCTCAAACATCCGGAGCTGGCGACGGAGGCGTTTGGGCCGTTCACGCTCGTCGTGCGCGGCGAAACTCCCGCCGAACTCCTCGCCTGCGCCCGCGCGCTCGAAGGCCAACTCACCGCCACCCTCCACGGCAACGCCGAGGACCTCGCTGCCGCGGGCACGTTGGTCGCTTTGCTTGAGCAGAAAGCCGGTCGTCTCGTGATCAACGCCTTCCCTACGGGTGTCGAAGTGAGCCACGCGATGCACCACGGCGGACCCTCGCCGGCGGCGAGCGATGCGCGCTTCACCTCGGTCGGCACGGCGGCGTTGCTGCGGTTTGCGCGGCCCGTGTGCTATCAAGGCTTCCCGGCGGCGTTGTTGCCGGCGGCGCTCCAAGACGCGAACCCGCTCGGGCTTATGCGACTCGTCAACGGCGTGCGCACCACCGCCCCCCTGTAACTACCTCCGGCTTTCTTGCCTCGCCCCTTTTTTAAACACATGCCCCGCGTTCTACCCCTAGCGTTTGCCGTGCTCCTCCTCAGCGCCGCCGCGGCCTCGGCGGCGGTGCAACGCGCCATCGTGGGCCGCACTCCCGAAGGCGTCGAAGTCGAGAGCTTCACCCTCACGAATGCCCACGGCTCCTCCGCCAAAATCCTCACGCTCGGCGCGACATTGGCCGATCTGCGCATGCCGGATCGCACCGGTAAATTCGCGGCCATGGTCAACGAGATCATCCCGACACCCCGAGGCTTGGCGGAGGGTTTTCCGCAATCTGGCGCCGTCATGGGCCGCGTTGCCAACCGCATCGCCCACGCCCGCTTCACGCTCGATGGTCGCACCTACACGCTCACGCCGAACTCGCCCCCGCACCACATGCACGGCGGCAAACGCGGCTTCAAATTCGTGGTCTGGCGCCCCGAGGTGCCCGACGCCGCCCGCTCGTCCAGCGTGCGGCTCAGCTACATCAGCGTCGCCGGCGAGGAAGGTTATCCCGGCACGCTTAATGTTTCGGTCACGTACACGTTGACCGACGACGATACGCTCCGCCTCGAGTACGCCGCGACGACCAGCGCACCCACGCCGCTCAACCTCACCAATCACGCCTATTTCAACCTCAACCCCGGGGCGGACGTCATCGACTACCTCGTCGAGATCGCCGCCGAGCGTTATACCGCCGTCGATGCCGAGAAACTCCCCACCGGCGCTTTGCCGTCCGTGCGCGGTACCGTCTTCGATTTCACGCGCCCCACACGCTTGGGCAGTCGGGCGGGGGACTTGGGCCCGCGCGCGATCTACGATCACAACTACGTCATCAACCGCCCCGAGGGCGATGCCGCCTTGCGCTATGCTGCGCGGGTGGGCGATCCCGTGAGTGGCCGCCAAGTCGAGGTGTGGACGACGGAGCCGGGGATGCAGCTTTATACGAGCGCGCTCAACGCCTCACCCTTGGTCGGGCGCAAGGCTTACGTGTGCCTCGAGACGCAGCATTTCCCCGACTCGGTCAACCAACCCACGTTTCCCTCCACGATCGTGCGTCCCGGCACGCCCTTCCGCTCGACGACTGAATACCGATTTTCATCGCGATAACTCCCTCGCGGATAAGGGAAAAAATAAAAACGCTCCGTTCGCTGGAACTTTCGGCGATCTGTGTTATCTATACTTTTGTCAGCACAATTTCTCCTCCGCTTAGCGGGGGAGATTGGGGTAAGTAAGAAAGCAAAGGCCGGTCACGTAGGGGTACGTGACCGGCCAACTTTTTTTAGGCCACGGGGATGTCGTTGCGCCTTGGTTGGATCCACGACCTACACCGACTTAATTCGACCCCTTGGTCCGCATCGCCCACGTGCACCCCCCCCTTAGGAGGCATTACCCCAACGCATGGCCTGCGACCTTCTTGACCGCGAATCGCTGCCGGACCTCAGGTTGGGCCCACGTGTCCGCCCGACTCTAGTTTGAGCGCATCGATAAAGTTTTTCACGGTAACGGAGATTTCATTTTTCAACCACACCGCCCTGATCTGATATTTGGGGTCACCCGTGTTCACCTGAATGGGGCGTTCAACTATGCCCGGCGGAGGGGGTACTTTGTACAATTTTGGCCCCATCGTCACCCCTTGATTGCAGATCATGAAGGCATACATGCTCTCGAAGCTATTTACCTGCTTTATCTTGGCTGGCTTGAGGGCGTGCTTTTGAAACAAATCCTTCACGAGTGCTGCATGGCGCCCATGGGTCACATTATCCGACAGACAGAGCATAGTATCCGGTGCGAGCTCGGTGATTTTTATGCTCTTTTTTGCCGCAAGGTGATGAAACCTAGAAAGGAGTACGATCGGATCTCGCTCTATGACAACATAGTGTTCCAGGTGGGGAATTTCTGGGTCACCTGCTTGGTTAATGGTAAACGCAATCTGGATCTTCTTGTTCTCGAGCTGAGCGATCTGCTCATCGGGACCGATCTCCTTAAGGGAAACATCAACGTGCGGGTACGTCTGCGTGAAGCGCGAGAGCGTGGCGGGTAAAAACTCGCCCGTCGCCGGCCCAAAGATCCCTAGCCTCAACTTGCCCGAATGACCCCCGACCGCCCCGCGGACCGCTACCACCGCCTCGTTGGCCTTGGCCAACAAAGCCTCAGCTTGTTCTAGAAAAACCACCCCGGCGCTCGTGAGTTTGACCTGCTTGGTGTTGCGATCAAAGAGGCGCGCCTCCAACTCGTGCTCCAAATCCTTGATCTGTTTGCTCAGTGATGGACTCGCCACGCGCAAGATTTCCGCCGCCCTTCGGAAATTCAATTCCTTTGCGAGGACTACGAAGTATCTGAGATGCCTGAGTTCCATAGGTGTTTTTGTGTACGGTCTGCTTGAGCTCACGCCCTCGATCCAACCACGGCAAGTGTTAGATGCTCTGCGTCTAACTCGGGTCGTCAGACTGCTGCGCAACGGGGAGGGCGACGGAGGGCTGGGATCGGGCACTATTAGCTTTAAGCTATCACAGTGCGGCCAACAAGGTCGTTCTCGCTGTGTCATAACCTTGATAGGGTTCCTTGGTCTCTGGCGGGCCAGCCTGCTCGTCGGATCGATTACCTATGCTCCACACTTATCTGTCGCTTCATCGTGTTAAGCGCCTCTCCGGGCCCCGCAGTCCAGTTATCGCGGTTGGGTTTGGTTGCCTGCAGTCTGGGCTCCGGCCGGAGGGCGCGATGAGCCGCCACCGGTTGCCGTCAAAGTGCCTGATGGGGTTTGTCGCGGCGTTTGCGCTCGCAGGGATTGACCTCCGGGCCGCTTTACCGAGTGCCCCGGTTCATAGTGTAGCTATCCGCGGCGATGGTGATGATAGG
>CANFSZ010000039.1 GCA_947449835.1 Opitutia bacterium | reverse complement strand
CCCAAATCCACTATGGCTAAAAAAGCTGCTCGTAAACCAAACGCCGCGTTCATGAAACCTGTTACGCCTGACGCCGCCCTGTCGGCTGTCGTAGGCTCGAAGCCGCTCCCCCGCACGGAGCTCACCAAGAAACTGTGGGACTACATCAAGAAGAACGGTCTCCAGGACAAGAAGGACAAGAAGCAGATCAACGCCGATGCCGCGCTGAAGGTTGTCTTCGGTGGCAAGGGCAAGGTCAGCATGTTCGAGATGACCAAGCTCGTCTCGAAGCACGTCTCCTAATTTTAGGAAACTTCGTTTTATCAACCGCCCCGAGTTCGCTCGCGGCGGTTTTTTGTGCCCGATGGTTTTGATTTCGGGCTGACGCTGGACGCTGCGGCGTTAGGGTTATTGTAATTTGACGAGCGCGCGCTCAATGGCACTGGCGTCGTGCAGCGCGTGAGGCGGCACAGGAAAATCGGCGGTAAACACCCGCAACGCCGCCGCTCGCTCAATCGTGGCGTGCGATTCGTCGATCTGGCCGCTGGCGTCGGTGGCGGCAGCGAGGTTGAGGCCGAGTTGCGTTGCGAAAAAGCGATACACGGCGGCGCGTTTCGACGGACCGTAATCGTGGCCTTCGTCGGACAAGTGGACGTTTGCGGCGCGATCGGCGGCGCCGTAATAGCCGTAGATTTTTTGGAGAAAGGGGAGTTCGACGTGCGGGGTGTTGAGAGTCCAGTCTTTGCCGTCGGATACGAGGAGTTGCGGGCGCGGGGCGGCGAGCGCAGCGATCATGGCGTTGCTGGCGAAATAATCGGTGCCGCGGTGGATAGGCCGGCCGCTTTCGCAGGGGCAGCCGCCGAAGAAATGCGCGGACACCATCACGACGGGCGCGCTCACGGTCACGCGCGGGTCGAGTGCGGTAAGCAGAAACGTCTGGGTGCCGCCGCCGGATTCGCCGGTGACGCCGACGCGCGTGGCATCAGCGCCCTCGAGTCCGAGCAGAAAATCGAGCGCGCGGATGCCGTTCCACAGATGGATCGTGATCGCGCGCGGGTCGCGGTGCGCATCTTGGCCGTAAAGCTGGATACCTTCGCCGTACGCGAACATGTCGATCGCGAACACGATGGCGCCCATGCGGGCGAGTTGGGCGCAGCGCGTCTGCACGTGCGGCGCGAAACGCGCGTGCGTGTCGTAATCGGCGGGCGTGACAACCGCGCGGGCGTGGCCGTGCGTGGTGAGAACTACGGGATGATTCCCGGTGAGATCAGTCGGGCGATAAAGATTACCGGTGACGAACAAGCCGGGGGCGGATTCGAAGGCGACGTTTTCGACGGTGTAGCCGTCGTGGGTGCGTCGGTCGCGGATGCTAGGATTGAGCGGAGTGCGGCGCGGCCACGGGGTGAGGCCGGCGGCGCTTTGGATGCGCGTGCGGAGACGGGCGGCATAGGTTTCCCAGGTGGCGCGATCGGGAAACTGGGTGAGGGCGGCGTCGAGGATCGCGGCGCCTTGCGCGGGCGTGAGAAACGCGCCGGGACAAAGGGCAGGACCAGTGGCGGTCGCGGGCGTGAGACCGGCGGGCAGCCACGGCACATCGGCGCGAGCCTTGCAGCTTAATAAAACGAGGGCAGCAAGTAGCAACGCGGAGCAAATGGGGCGGGGAAGCATGAGTGCAGTTTGGGCGGAAGGGGCCGCCGTCGCAACGCCGCTTTCAAGGCCTCGACTGGTTTTTCGGGCGTTGCGGGAGCGTACTCAGGATTTTTCTTCGAGCGCGGCTTCGATTTGTTTGCAGGAGGTCTTGATGATCTCGAGGCGAGAGAAACGTTTGTTGTTGGCGGGGATGAGGTGCCAGGGGGCGAAGCGGGTTTGCGTGAGAGCGATCATGTCGCCGATCGCAGTCTCGTAGGCGGTCCATTTGCGGCGGTTGCGCCAGTCCTCGGCGTTGATTTTGTGGCGCTTGTAATCGGTCTCTTCGCGGTTTCGGAAACGGCGGAGCTGTTCGTCTTTGCTGATGTGGAGCCAGAATTTGATAACGATTACGCCGTGTTCGACGAGTTCGCGCTCGAATTCGTTGATCTCGGAGTAGGCGCGGCGCCATTCTTCTTCGCGAGCGAAGCCTTCGAGGCGTTCGACGAGGACGCGCCCGTACCAGGAACGGTCGTAAATGGTCGCCATGCCGGCGCGGGGCACGTGGCGCCAGAAACGCCAGAGGTAGGGATGGGATTTTTCTTCGTCGGTGGGTTTGGCTATGGGGATGACGCGGGAGTCGCGCGCGTCGATGGCATCGGTGAGACGGCGGATGGCCCCGCCTTTGCCGGAGGCGTCCCAGCCTTCAAAGACCCAGACGATGGAGCGGCGGGCTTGGGAGGCGGTGCGGACGATGCGGTTGAGTTTACCGAGCCATTTGTCACGTTTTTCTTCGTAGCCTTTGGGGACGATGTGTTGGTCTAGCGGGAGCGAGAGGAGGCGGCGGAGGCCGGCGGCGCGGAGTGGGGTGGTGCGGCGGGGTTTGGCGGCGGCGGGGCGCGTCTTGTGCGTGCGGAAGTGGGCGCGGAAGCGGGTGAGGACGCGGTCGGCGACCTCAAGGTTGCGGGCACGGGGATCGGCGGCGTCGACGACGTGCCAAGGGGCGCCGGGGCGTTGGGTGGCGCGGCGCATGGTGTCGGAGAGGCGAGCGAGGCGGTCGTAATCGCGGTGGCTTTTCCAATCTTCGGCGGAGACGCGCCAAGCGGTGCGTTCGTCTTTCTCGAGTTCTTGGAGGCGGGCGCGTTGGCCGTCTTTGGTGAGGTGCAGCCAGATTTTGATGATGAGGGCACCATCGGCGGTGAGCTGGTCCTCGAAACGAGCGATGCGGCGGAGCGCGGTGTCGAATTCGGCGAGGTCGCGGGGGCTGCGAGGGTCTTCGCGGAGGGCTTCGGTGTGCCAGCCGCCGGCGTAGATGCCGATGCGACCGTAAGGCGGGAGGCAGCGCCAGAAGCGCCACATGGCGGGGCGCTCGCGTTCTTCGTCGGTGGGTTCGTGGAAGGCGAAGGTTTCGACGCCGCGGGGGTCGAGCCAGGCGTTGAGAGTGTTGACTACTTCGCCTTTGCCGGAGGCGTCGACCCCGGCGACGACGATGAGCACGGGGAACGGCGCGTTTTTCAGCTGCACCTGCATGTGGACGAGGGCGGCGCGGGCGTCGGCGACGCGGGCCTCGTAGGTTTTTTTAGAAAGGCGCTCTGGGTTGGCTTTGGCCATGCGCCTAGAGGAGTGGCGGCGGGCGCGGGGGTTGTCGAGCCGCGGGCGCGGGGCGGCGGCGATGTCGGTAAATTGTAACCGAGCGCGGCGGGATTTTAACCGCCCGGGAGACGAACCGCGGGCTGCGTCGTACTGGAGCCGCCGGCTGCGGGGGCGGCGGGTAACGGGCGGGGTTTGAGATTTTCGAGCCAATAGCCGCCGTTTTCTTTGTAGGCGGCTAGGCCGCGAGCGGTTAGGCTGTTGGTGAGTTTGCCCGTGGCTTCAGCTTGGAGGGCGGCGAGTTGGGTGGCGCGGTCGGCGGCGGGGAGGTCGCGGTTGGTCTGGATAGCGCGGGCGCGGGTCTGGATGTCTTGCTGGAGCGTGACAACTTGTTGCGACGTGGCGGCTGGGAGTTCGAGGCGAGCCACGAGGCGGTTGATCTGTTGGTATTGGGGATCGATGGCTTGTTTGTACTCGGCGAAGCGTTCGGGGGATAGCGCAGTCTGAGCGGCGGCGAGGAGGGCGGCTTGGCGGGCTTGGTAGTCGGTGGGATTGCTGAAGCCGATGTTGCTGCCAATTTTTTCGTCAACGCCGCAGGCCGCTTTATAAAGGGAGCGGAATTCGGCTTCGGTGGCGTTGAAGGTGGTGAGTTGGTTGCGGAGTTGGTTGGCGGTGTTGCTGGTGCGGAGTTGGAAGTCTTCGAGTTCCTGCGGGGTGAGCGTCTTGGCGATGTCGGCGAGTTTTTCTTTTTCGAGGAAGGCGAGTTTCTCGCGGTCTTCGGGGAGCATGACGCCCTTGGCTTTGGCGTAGATCTCTTGCTGAAGTTCGGCGTAGTCGGAGTTGATGCTTTGGAGTTGGGTGAGCTTTTCGGCGGGGAGGTTGCCAAATTGGCGGCGTTGCCAGGCGTTCATCTCTTCATTGCCGGGCACGCCGTCGGGCCCGAGGAGGGATTTCATCAGGGCGGTCTGTTCTTTGCCGAGGTCGCGGAGCGCGGCCAGGGTTTTTGGGTCAATGAAGACGTTGCGGGAGCTTTTCCAAAACGGCTGCTCCTCTTGTCCGGAGAGGAGTTCTTTGCGGCGGGCAGAATACTGTTCGTTCACTTGCGCGGCGACGATGGCGCGGATCATTGCAGGAGAAAATCCGGCGGCCTTGAGGCGGGCGACGAGGGTGTTGAGGTCGCCCGATTGGAGTTGGGTCCAGGCTTGGGCGAGTAAGGCGGTCTGCGCGGCGGTTTGAGTCTTGGGCGAAGTTGCGGCGGGGGCGAACGGGGCGCGACTTGCAGATTTTTCGGTAGGTGAAACCGGGGAGGCGGCGGATTTCTGCGTGACGTAGAGCGAGATGACAGCGGCGTTGACCGCGAGCGAACCGACGAGGAGCAGCGTGGTTAATTTCATGAAAGGCGGGAGGGGTGGCGAAAGGCTGGGTTGGGTCTGCGCGCGAGTAAAGCTAGGAGTCTGTTTTTCAATTACTTATGACATATAAACCGCTCTTTATTAGGATGCGCTGGGCAATTGGCTTGGCGGGGTTGTCGGGGAGCGGCACGGTGGCGGATCTTTTTCGACGACTTCAAATTTTTGCGCAGCCATGTCCCTTGATTCCACTCATCCGCAACGCACGCGGGCGCTGCTCATGCTGTTGGTCGCGAATTTTTTCTGGGGGCTGAGTTTTCCGCTGATCAAAAGTATTTTGTTGCTGCACGAAAAATTGGTGCCCGAGGCGGGGTCGTGGTTTTCGACGGTCTATACGGTGGCACCCCGCTTTTTTTTGGCGTTGGTGGTGTTGCTCGCGCTGAAGCCGCGCGCGTGCCTCGGGGTGAAGCGGGGTGAGTTAAAGCAAGGGGTCGCGATCGGGTTATTCGCTGCGGCGGGGATGTTGTTTCAAAACGATGGGATGCAGTTCACGGCGGCGAGTACGTCAGCGTTTCTCACACAGTTTTATGCGATTTTAATTCCGATTTTTATCGCGGTGCGGGCGCGACGGAATCCCGGCGGATCGGTCTGGCTGAGTTGCGCGCTGGTGCTGACGGGCGTGGCGATTCTGGGGAATTTCGACTGGCGGCAACTGCGGTTTGGGCGCGGCGAATGCGAGACCTTGGTTTCGTCGGTGTTTTTTATGGGGCAGATTTTGTGGCTCGACAAAAAAGAATATGCGGCGAATCGGGCGTTTGAGCTGACGTTAGTAATTTTCGCGACGCAGACGTTGGCGTTTGCAGGGTTGGCAGTCGGGGCGGCGCCGAATGTCGCGGCGCTCGTGGTGCCGTGGACGTCGCCGGCATGGCTCGTTTTTACGGGCATGCTGACGTTGTTGTGTACGCTGGGGTCGTTTGGGCTTATGAACGCGTGGCAGCCGAAAATCACGGCGACGGAGGCGGGCTTGATCTATTGCGTGGAGCCGGTGTTTGGCGCGTTGATGGCATTGTTTTTGCCGGCGATTTTTTCGACTTGGGCCGCGATCCATTATCCCAACGAAATCGCCACGTGGACGTTGCTCATGGGCGGTGGGTTGATCACGGCGGCCAACGTTTTGATCCAGCTCAAGCCGCCCGCGAAGTAAGTCCGCCTGAGCGGGCGCACGCTTGCGACTAACGGCATTCAAATGTGCCCGTGCGCAGAAACGCACTCACGAGATCGAGGGTTGCGCCGCGCCACTGCAGCCACGTGTGCGAGTAGGGGAGCACGCGGTGCGCGCGCTCGCCGGCGAGGTGCGTGTGTGTGACGGCGACGGTACCGTCGTTGGGCTCATCGAACCAAAAAATAAACAACGGATTAAACCAGCGGTCTCCTGCGATGATGCCGAGTTCGCCGGCGTCGGCGGGCCAAGGCCCAAGGCTGCGCGGGAGGCTGGCCTCGGACGTGCCGAGCCGTTGGCCGTTGACGCCGGTGAACCAGCGGAAGGGCGAAAAATCTGCGAGTTTATCGGCGACCACCGTACCTTGATTGGGCGGTGCGAGCATGACGGTGCGGCCGAGGTTGGCTGGAAGTGCGATGCCCCGCTGGCGAAAATCCTCGAGCCAAGCACGCACCACGATGCCGCCCATCGAGTGTGTGACAAAGTGGACGCGTGGCGCGGTCGCGACCGCCTGGGCGGCGAGTTGCGTGGGGAGCCATTCGTGCGCGAGCGTTTCTACGGGAACCGTGCGCGAAGGGTAAGTGAGGTTGACGACGCGGTAGCCCTCGCCGGCGAGTTGATGTTCGATGCGGCTCATCGCCCAGCCGCCCATGCCCAAGCCGTGGAGCAACACGACCGTCTCGGGCCTAGTGGCGGCAGGCAGGGCGGCGGACATCGTGAAAAAAATGAAAAGGTGACGCAGGGGCATCGCGACGGGATGCGACCGCGGTCGGCTCAATTTGTTGCGCGGCGGTGGCGCAGGTTGTAGATCCCGCGGAGCGTGATGGCGCCGAGTACGACCGCGCCGCCGATCAGCGCCTTCGGCGTGGGACGTTCGCCGAGCGCGAGCAGCACCCAAAGCGGGTTGAGCAACGGCTCGATCACCGGAATCAACACCGCCTCGAGTGCGGTCACGTGACGGATGGCGCGCGCGTAGAGCAAGTACGATACGCCGAGTTGCAGCGAGCCCAGCAGCACCAACGCGCCCCAGCCGCTTGCCGGTAGATTCGGCGCGCCGATGATCCACGGCAGGCCGATGAGAAACGCGAGGAGGTTGCCCAAGATGATGGATTCGACGGGCGAGCCGTCTTTTTGGTAACGCAGCGCGAGCGTCATGCCCGCGAAACACAGCCCGCTCACCGCGCCGAGGATGTTGCCGAGGAGGCCGGAAAATTCGAGGTTGTCGGCGAAGAACAAGCCCATGCCACCGAGCACGGCGATGATCGTGAGCCAATCGGCGCGAGTGGTGCGTTCCCCGAGCAGCGCGGCGCTAAAAAGCGCGATCCACACCGGCGCGGTGTATTGGAGCAGGATGGCGTTGGCCGCGGTCGTGAGTTTCGTGGCGGCGCAAAACGTGACCGTGCACGCCGCGTAGCCCAGCGCGCCGAGCACTTGTGGGCGAGAAAAATGAAACTTCAGGTCGCGGCTAATCGCGGCGATGAATAACGCCGCGATCAACCCGCGTCCGCCCGCGACGGCGAGCGGCGGCCACGCGATAGCTTTGATCAAGAGCCCGCCGAGGCTCCAGCAAAGCGCGGCCGCGATGAGTTGCCCGACGGCGCGGGTGTGGGCGGGTGATTTCAAGGGAACGGCATTTCTGCGCGAGCCCGCCGTCGCGCGCACGCGAAAAATGGCGCTCAAGTGACATCGCACAAACGCTCCTCACAAAACCCTTGGCAGGATACGGCGCGGCTGTTTGTTGGCAGCAGTGACCTTGGTGATGAACTCCGTTTTCCCCGAACTACCCCTGCGAGCGACGCCACTTGGCCGCTGAGTTCAACCCATGCTTGAACACCTGCTCGAGTATTTTCAGGGCACGCCCCTTTCTCTGTGGGGACCGTTCATTCTGCTGTTGTTGTGTGGGTTTGGGTTGCCGATGCCGGAAGACATCGTGCTCATCGCCGCGGGCATGTTGGGCGTGATTGATGGTCATTCGTGGATTAAAGTGAGTGCCTTCATGTACGTGGGCGTGCTGGCGGGCGACACGATGATTTTTTTCGCCGGTCAACGTTACGGTACCCGTTTGCTCGGCACCGCGTGGTTTCAACGAATTTTCCCAGCCACCAAACAAGCGCGCGTCGAAGAGCTTTTTGCCAAACACGGGACCACGGGACTTTTCATTGGCCGGTTTCTGCCGGGCCTGCGGGCGCCGATTTTTTTCAGCGCAGGTTCATTGAAGGTCTCACTGGTGAAATTCTTGCTGATGGACGGATTGGCGGCGCTGGTGAGCGTGCCGGTTTTTGTGTGGCTTGGCCACTGGCTGTGGGTGAAATTTGCGGACGATTTCGCGCAATTGGAACATGCGCTTAAACGCACGCACACGTTCACTCTTTGGGGTACCATCGCGATCGTCGTGCTGCTCGTGACGGCGGCATGGTTGTGGAAACGCCGAGACCGTAAATCGAGCTGAGGGGTTCATCGTAAGCTTCATTTAATACTCCTTATTTTATGAATCAGCGGATCGGGTATGTTTCGCTTTTGGTGCGCGATTACGACGAGGCGATTGCATATTACACCGGCGTATTGGGTTTTCGGCTGGTGGAAGACACCCCGCTCGCCCCGGGTAAACGCTGGGTGCTCGTAGCGCCGACCAGCGCGACGCAGGGCGGCACTTGTTTGCTACTCGCTCAGGCGAAAAATACGGCCGAGTTGGCCGCCGTCGGCCTACAAGCGGGTGGGCGGGTTTTTCTTTTTTTGCACACCGATGATTTTCACCGCGATTACGTCGCGTTTCGCGCACGGGGCGTGGAGTTTCTCGAAACACCGCGTTCCGAGCCCTACGGGACGGTCGCAGTCTTCCAGGATTGTTTCGGTAATCGTTGGGATTTACTCCAATTAAATGTCGCGAACTCCGTGCCTTGAGCGCACGGAATCTCGGGTGCCGCACGGCTCGTAAATCCATTGCGGTCACTTATGCGGTCCAATTCATCAGTCTGGATCGCGTTAGCGAAGTAGCTTTCATTGAGGACGATAAAATCCTATGAGCGCTGCCTTAGCGGCTTAAGCCGCAGGTTTGTCGTACGCCTTAAAGTTTGTTATTTTTTACCGCTTTGCCTAACTTCGGCGAGCTGACATACTCGGGATCATTAAAGGGGCTGCGGTCGAACGTGGTGCCGTCGCCGATTACGCGTGGATCGCCCGCCGTCTGCAGCGTTGCCATCAACCGCTCGGAGAGCGCCCGCCGTTGCTCGGAAAAGGCCGGATCGTTCGCGAGATTTTTTACCTGATCGGGATCGCTTTTTAGTTCGTAGAGTTCTTCCGCGGGTCGTTTCGCGAAGGCGAGTTCGTAGTATTTTTTCCATTCTGGCGCAGCGCCGTGCGCGATCAGCCATGTTTTGGTGGGGCTGGCGTCCATGTCGGGAAATGCGGCGCGCGTATTCTCGTCAATGAGGGAGAGATCGGGTTTGATGGCCTTGGCTTGCAGTGGAGCGCCCATCGGCCAGCGGTCGGGCGCGAAATTACGGATATAAAGAAAATCTCGCGTGCGAATTGAGCGCATCGGGTAAGGTAGGTTACCCTCTCGGGCCACGCCGACGTGGCGTTCGCGGCCGGCGATAATCACATCGCGACTCGCATCCACGTAGCCTTGCTGGTCGGAGTGTAACAGCGGTAACAAGCTCACTCCGTACAATCCCTGCGGCGGAGTCACCCGACCAATTTCCAAAAATGTTGGCATGAGATCAGGCAGGCGCACCAGGTCTTCGATCACGCGGCTGGGTTTCGTTCCTGGGTAACGCACGATTAATGGCACCGCCGTGCCGAAGTCGTTGAGGTTGCATTTGCCGCGTGGCATCCCGGGCATGCCGTGATCGCCGCTGAGGACAATTACGGTGCGCTCGAGTTCGCCGGCCTCCTCAAGACTTTGCAGCAACGCTCCCACGTAGGCGTCCACAGCCTGACATTCGCCGAGATAATCGGCGACGTCTTCGCGGACTTCGGGCACATCTGGCAGAAAGCTGGGCAGCTTTCCTTTGAGTTGATCGGGGTCGATACCCCAGAGTTTTTTACCGCTGCCTTTGACCCAGGTGCGATGCGTGGTGGTTGTGCCCATCCAATAAAGCCAGGGTTGGCCGGGCTTACGCGCGGCGAGAAAATCGCTAAAATTTCCGCGCACCTCGGCTAGAATTTTGGCGCGGGCCTCGGACAATGAAGCGCCTCTTGCGATATCGGCGGTTACGTTATCTGAAAAATTATTCGAACCGACACCAGCGCGTTGGTACGCGTAGGCCTGACCGCCAAAGCCCGCGTCGACGGGGGTGCCGGGGCTCCAGACTTTGTGGCTTTTGCCGATGTGATAACCGTGGTCACGCAGTATGAGTGGAAACGTGGGGATCGTGGCGTCCCACACAGCACCTTGTAAAATTGCGCCTCGGCCCGTCTGAAAAAAATGCCGGCCGGAAAGCAACGAACTCCGACACGGGGTGCAACTCGGGGCGTTAACGAAGGCATTTTTGAACACGACGCCTTCTTTTGCGACGCGGTCTACGTGGGGGGTTTGGATTACATCGTTTATGGTGGGTCGGTTATCGAGTCCGCGGTACGCTCCAGCGTAGCGGCCCCAATCATCGGCAAACACAAACAGGATATTGAGGCGCGGGCTCGGCGTCTCGGCGCCGCGCATGCCTACGACTAGCCCAAAAAAAGCGAGCAACATGAATGGGGTTTTCATCTCGGGCCACGCTGACACGCGCTCGCCCGTCATAAAGGTGAAAACTCGCGTCACTGTTGCTTTCCCCGCTTCTTTTGCGGTAGCTTGAACACATGACTTTTGCTCGCCGCTTGGTCTGGTGCGTCTTGGCCGTTCTACAGCTTGCCGCCGCGGCCCGCGCCACCATTGGCACGACGCTGCAAAGCCAACTCGGCAATCCTAGCGGCGCAACCTCCGTCGCCACGGCTACGACCAACTACCTTATTGCTCGGCCCCAGTACGCGCTTTCTTACAACAACACTACGCGTGAGCCTAACTGGGTTAGTTGGAACCTCACGACCGCCGATATCGGCACCTCGGGTCGTTCAGCGAATTTTTTTCAAGACACGACCTTGCCTGCTGGTTTTTACCAAGTTCTCACGACGGACTATTCTGGCTCGGGTTATGATCGTGGCCACATGTGCCCCTCAGGTGATCGTACGATCACGGATTTAGATAACGAGGCCACGTTTTTCATGACCAACATGATTGCTCAAGCCCCCGATAATAACCAGGGTGTCTGGGCTAATTTTGAGAGCGAGTGTCGTTCTATCGCTGCCGCCGGTAACGAAGTTCTAATCATCTCAGGCCCGAGTGGATACGCCGGCGCCACTATCGCCAGTGGCGTCGCTATCGCCGGCTATACGTGGAAAATCGCGGTTGTGGTTCCGCTCGGCACTGGCAGCGCGGTTAGTCGCATCACTTCCGCCACGCGCGTGATTGCGATCAAGATCCCCAATATTGCCGGCGTACGCAGCACCCCGTGGCAAAATTACATCACCACCGCTGGCCAGATAGAAACCGATACTGGATACACCTTCTTCACCGATCTTCCGGCTTCGGTTGCCACTGCGCTTCGCGCAAAAATCGAAGGTGCTGCGCCGGTTGGCTCGCCCTCGATCACGACCCAACCCACCGCGCAAACCGCCGCCCTCGGCGGTTCCGCGACATTTTCCGTTACTGCGATCGGGGATCCTACACTTACCTATCAATGGTCCCGCGACGACGTTGTTCTTCCCTCGGCCCAATCCGCGACGCTCATACTTTCTTCTCTTACTGCCGCCGAAACTGGAAACTATTCTGTCGTAGTAAAAAATTCGCTCGGATCCGCTACCAGCGTTGCGGTGTCGCTCACAATCACGGGCCTGCCACCCGCAATTGTTGCCTCGCCGTCCGCTCGCACCGTCACCGCCGGTTCCTCTGCCACGTTTGCGGTGGTTGCCGCCGGATCGCCCACGCTCACCTACCAATGGCGCAAAGCCGGTGTCGCCCTCACCAGCAACACTACCGCTACCACTGTTGCCCTCACACTCCCCAACGCCCAAGCCGCTGACATCGCTAATTACGACGTCGTTATTGCTAACTCAGTCGGCTCCATCACGAGTGCCGCCGCTGCTCTCACGGTTACCCCCGCCGCACCCTCCGTTACGAGTGTGCCCGCCACGCAAATTTCCGCTCCGGGCGCCACCGCCACTTTGACAGTCGTCGCCAGTGGCAGCGCCCCGCTCACCTACCAATGGCGCAAAGCCGGAGCTCCGCTCACCGGCAACTCTAGCGCCACGACCGCCACCCTCTCAATCTCGGGCGCGACCACAGCCGATTCAGGTAGCTACGATGTTGTCATCACTAACTCTCTGGGCTCCACCACGAGCGCAGCGATCAAACTCAACATCACGGTTATCCCGCCGGATCCGGTGCTCTGGGATTTCACGACCGCTACGGCGACAAGCGGGCTACCCGCTGATGTCTCCGGCGGCACCATCGTCCAACGCAACAATTTCGGCACGACTCAGACGCTCACCACGGTCTCCGTTTCCAGTGGTTACACGGATGCGTCTGGTGCGTCCAATGCCGGCGCTGCGGCCCGCGTTGGTTCGCTTAACCTCGCCGAAGGCGGCTCCGCATTCTTTGAATTTACCCTCACGCCCGCCGCCGCCCGCCAACTCTGCATCACCGGTCTCAGCTTTGGCGCGCGCAGCACCGCCACCGGCCCACAGGCTTACGCCCTTTTCGTGGTTAACGGAGCCGCTGAGCCCGCGCTTATCGCCACCGGTCTTCTAGCCAACAACAGTGTCTGGAGCCGCATCACCCCCACGTTTCTCCCAGTCCTCAGCGATACCGCTACATCCGTTACCTTCCGCCTCTATGGTTGCAACGGCTCCGGAAATGCCGGGGTGAATACCGCTAACTGGCGCATCGATGACCTCGCCGTCCAACTTACTACGGGTACCGGTCTCACCGCTGGCGCCAGCAAGGAGCGTCGCCTCACCAATCTCTCCTCCCGTGTTCGCACCGCCAATCTCCCTGATGTCGCGATCGCTGGTTTCACCATTGCAGGCACCGCTTCGAAACCTGTCCTGATTCGTGCGGCCGGGCCTACGCTCGGTGCCCTCGGCGTGAGCGGTTCGCTGAGCGCGCCGAAACTTGAGTTGTTCCGCGGTGCCGCCTCCATCGAAATTAACACCGGTTGGACTACCGCATCCAACTCGGCCGCGATTGCCGCCGCCGCCAGCAGTTCGGGTGCTTTTGCTTTTGCCGCCGGCAGTAACGATTCTGCTATTCTTACTACACTCACTCCTGGCGGTTACACGGCGCAAATCAGTTCTGGGACTGGGTCTGCCGGCGTCGGCCTCATCGAAGTTTACGATCTCTCTTCCGCTACGGCTGGCCAAAATCTCGTTAACCTTTCCACCCGTGCGCTCGCAGGTACGGGCAGCGAAACGCTTATCTCCGGATTGATCATCGGTGGCACATTGCCAAAACGCGTCCTTATTCGTGCCGCCGGTCCAGCCCTCGCTGCTTTTAATCTTACCGGGGTCTTGGCCCGTCCTCAGCTCACGCTTTTCTCAGGCAACACGCCCTTCTTCGTGAATACGGGTTGGAGTACCTCGGCGGATGCCGCGGCGATTACCACGGCATCCGCGCAAGCCGGCGCGTTCGCTTTTGCGGCCGGCAGCGCTGATGCCGCCATGATCGTGACCCTGGCCCCCGGTGCTTACACCGCGCAAGTCACCGGTGTCGCTGGCACCACGGGCCTCGCGCTCGTCGAGGTCTACGAATTACCTTAAGCCTGCGGGCCCTAAGATGAATCGCCGCGGGATTTTTGCGCTCTTGATGGCCGCCGCATTGTTAGCCGTAGCGGCGCTAATCCTGCGCCCGTTCGCGCCGTCCGCGATCTCTCTGTGGCCGGACTCCGCCACGGGATTGAGGACCGTTGTTAACCCCGCCGATCTCTCGGCCGAGCATGCCTCACTCGCTGCCGCCATTCAGCTGGCTGACCCGCGGATTCGCGCCCGTATTATGGGACAGGCCTTTCAGGCGCTGCTCGAACGTGATTTCGAGGCGGCGCTGCTTGCGATGCGCGCGCTACCGACTGGAGCCGATTACGACACCGCGCTTTTTTTGCTGTTGGATGGGTTGCATCATCGCGACCCCGAGCGCGCCCTAGCGCTTGCTCGCGAACTTGCAACGACCCGTGAACAGGCCGCAATTTACAACGTATTTTTCGACACTTTTGCGCACGCAAATCCCGCGATTGCCGTCTCCCTGCTCGCTTTTGTCCCGCCTGGTCCCGCCCGCGAAAATGCCGTGCGCGCGCTCGCTGGCGTCTGGCTTCGCCTCGATGCGCGCGCCGCGCTCGCTTGGATTCGCCAGCTTCCGCCTGTCGAGCGCACGCCCGCGCTGGAAAGTGCACTCCACGAACTTGCGCGCACCGATCCGCTGCAGGTCATCGAGCTCGCGCAAACTTCCCTCATGGGTCCAGCTCTTGAGCGTACGCTGTTTCTGGCGGTCCAGAAGCTTACGGTTACCGACCCTGCTGCCGCTGTGGGCATCGTCCCGCTTTTACCTGCGGGTGACACGCAAACGCGCGCTGCGCTCGAGGTAGCCCGCGCGCTCGCTGCGAAAAATCCTGCCGCAGCCCTCGATTTTATTGCGCAGCTGCCGTCCGGCTCCGCTTCCGCGCTCGCACTCAATAGTGTGCTCACTAGTTGGGTTGCCACCGCGCCCGCCGCCGCGGCGCAGTACGTCGCCGCGCTGCCATCGGGTCCGAGGCAAGACGCCGCCGCCGCGCATCTTGCTGGGTTGCTCGCTCGCGAACCCGCCAATGCCCTTGCTTGGGCCCAATCACTCTCCTCGGCAAACGCTCGCGCCGCTGCCCAAGTCAGTCTGGCCTCAGCTTGGGCGCAGATAGACCCGGCCGCCGCCACGCTTTGGGCCAGCACGCAAATTGTCGGTCCCGGGGCTGCGTCCGCGCTCACGGGCGCGCTTTCTTATTGGGTACTCTCCGACGCAACGGCTGCTTGTGATTTCGTGACTACGCTCCCCGCCTCGACCCAACCCGCCGCCGCCGCCTCTATCGCGCCGCAACTTGCCCAACGCGACCCCGCCGCTGCGCTCGCCTGGGCGCAAACTCTCGCCGACCTTGCTGCCCGCGAAGCTGCTATCGCTGCCGCTTACACCCGCTGGGTCGACAACGCCCCCAGCGTTGCCCGCGCCTGGCTCGACTCAGCCAATCTCCCAGGCGAATTTAAAAATCGGCTTCGTTTGCCGGTGGGTCGATAGGCGCCTGACCTTCGCGATTTCATGCCTCGGTTCTCGACACGGTGAGTTGCGCCGCCAAAGGATCTTCGTCGATGAAAACACGTTTTGCTTTCTTAATCCCCGTCCTCGCCCTCTTGGTCTCGGTCGCTGCGGCCGCCGATAAAGCTGGCGCTTGGATTTCTATGTTTAACGGCAAAGACCTCTCCGGCTGGAAAGCCACGGAAGAAGGTCCGGGCTCATTCACCGTCGAAGGTGGCGTGCTCAAAATCGGCACGGGCCGCGCGCATCTTTTTTACGGCGCCGACGGCAACGCCGCGTTCAAAAACTTCGAGTTCAAGGCCAAGGTGAAAACCACCAAGGGTTCCAACTCCGGCATCTACATTCATACGGCCTACGAGCCCAAGGGCTGGCCGTCGAAGGGCTACGAGTGCCAAGTCAACTCCACGCACACCGACAAGAAGAAGACCGGCGGTCTCTACGCGGTGAAAGACGTGATGGACGTCGCCCCGAGCACCGACGACGTGTGGTTCGATTATTACATCAAGGTCGACGGCAAACGCATCGTGATCCAGATCGACGGAAAAACTACCGTGGATTGGACCGAGCCCCCCGATTGGGATCCGTCGAAAACGCTCAAGAACATGAATGGCCGTAAACTCAGTTCCGGCACGATCGCCCTCCAAGGCCACGACCCCAAGAGCGTAACTTATTACAAGGATCTCATGATCCGCGCGCTACCCTGAGTGGACCGCGCTCGGTCGAGAGGTTTCCGCAGCGCGCCGGAACTTCTCGCTCAGACGGCGGCGGGCTTAGGCGTGAGGACGTTCGCCTGAGTGGCGTTAATTTTAACCTGAGCCCAGGAGCGAATGACGGGCAAAATCAAGCTGCGATCCAAGGCGTATTCCTCCGCCGCGCTGGAGATAAACCAATCGGCGAAATCCACCCGATGCGCTCCATACAAATCAGGCATGATCGCGCGTACATCGCTGCGGATCGAATAAAGATAAGCGCCCAAGTTTGTTATAGCCGGAGCTAGTTTTCCGCTAACGGGATCAGCGCTCGCCGGCCCTTTTAGCCAAGCCAGATAGGAATCGGCCCCGGCCTTGGATGGATCTGGCCAGCGCGCGCGCAGGGGCACGGGTAAGTCTAGGTAAGCGCGGACCAAAACACGGGCGTTAGCGGTGCCATCGGAAAACTTCGTTGCATCGCTGAACGGATTTTGGGTCACGAAACACGTCGGTAGGCTGTATTCTTTGCGAGCGTTGAATAGAAACCAGTCGTAAAATTCGCTGCGTTGGGCTCCGAACGGATATGGGAAGGCTTTTTGGAGATCGGAACGCTGACCATGGATGTAATGCGCCAGCTCGCTGATGACGGGATGGGGCTGGCCTTTGACCGGGTCGGCCGCCGCAGGCTGGTTGAGCCACGCGTAAAATGATTTTGCGGAGGTGCTCTGCGGGGCTAGCCAGCGCGCCCGTAAATGTGAGGGTAGATCGAAATACGCCTTCATTAACACCGGCGTAATGGGTGTACCGTCGTCAAAATGGCGTTTTGCGCTGAACGGTCCGTCGACCTCGCCTGGGTTAGGCTGAGGTGTGTTGGCCGGATCACTTTCATTCATCGTATAACCCAAGGCAGCGAATTGAGCCGGATAGGGGTCGATCAGAGTTAAGGCTTCCTTGATGGTTTTCGGTAAAAGCTGCCGCCAAGCCCCGGTACCGCCCTGACGAATTAATTTTTTATCAGGATCGAGGATTTGCTGCATCAACCCCAATTCACAGGCGCACAAAGAGAGTTTGAGCGATTCACTCGATCTCGGCTCGATCGCATCGGTCAGTCGCGCCAGGGTCTCAAGCGGCTGGGTCCACAAATCTTCATAGCGCAGGGCAATCGCTCCCCGAACCTGCAACCACGCGATCGAAAGGTTCAGATAAGCGTGAAAATCGTTTTCGACAAATCCCAGCGTCGTCTCGCTGCCGATTTCACGAGTTTCCCCCAAAACGGAGGCACTTTGATGGATATCTGCATTTTCCCCCTTACGTTTTTGAATGTGATGCCACAGTGAAATAAGGACATCGGCGGGGTGCCGAATCGCCGTGATAAAAATCACGCCGTTAGCCTTGGCCCAAGTAAGTAATGCCTGCTTGGGTAAATAGTGCTGGTGGCTGATCCAGTTGGGACCTGCTGCAACGGCTTCTTCGGCATCGAATTCAGGCTTAAGGGTAACAATCGGCAGATTATACAAATCTGCTAACAGGTGTTTAACCCAGGTGTTTCCCGTCTTAGGAGTGCCTACGATGATGATTTTCAACGGTAAGATTTAAGTAAAAAGGCTGAGAATTTACGATTAAATAAAATGTATAAACTAGCTAACACATTGTACTTGTTGAAATCGCAAATTTAATTCGAATCTTTTTTATTTTTTTATGATGTACAATTTTTGCACCACAATGATTCGACGCCTTTGGTCACATGACGGTTACATTCATTTAAATGTTCTCCTTTAAACCCCGCCGCGTCTGCTCCCATCCTGCGCTCGATCAGTTGCTGGTTTCTCCGGCGATGATGGTCGATCCTTATCCGATTTATCGTCAGCTGCGCGACGAGGCGCCCGTGTTTTGGAGCGACCAATGGAAGGCTTGGGTCGTGAGCCGCTTCGACGACGTCGCCGTTTCGCTCAAAGACAAAGAAAACCTCTCGAACGAAAACCGCCAGGGCTTGCTCTTCGCCGGTCTCACCGATGACGAGCGCCAACAACTCTGCCCGCTCCGCCACTACTTCGCCCAAAAAGACGTCATCGGCTCCGATCCCCCTGATCACACGCGCATGCGCGCCCTCGTGCAAAAGGCGTTCACGCCGAAAACCATCAACGCCCTCGAGCCCCGCATCCGCGAGCTCGCCGAGTCCATGATCGCCCCCGCGGTCGCCAGCGGCCGGTTCGATTTCATCCATGACGTCGCGCACCCGCTCCCGGTCGTGCTCATCGCCGAAATGCTCGGCGCGCCTGCCGCCGACCGACATCTTTTCAAAAAATGGTCGTCCGACATTCTCGGTTTCCAAGGCACGGGCCGCACGACCTTCGGCCCGGCGATGATTTCGCAGACGAGTCTCGTGGCGATGTTCACTTACATGAACGCCTTGATCGACGCCCGCCGCGCGCAGCCGCAGGACGATCTCATCACGGCCCTCGCGCTCGCCGAGGAAGGCGGCAAAGGCTTTTCCCGCGATGAGTTGCTCGCCACGTGCAACACCATCCTCACCGCCGGCCACGAGACGACGACCAACCTCATCGGCAGCCTCGTGCATTTGCTGCTCACGCACCCCGAGCAATGGGCTGCGCTCAAAGCCAATCCCGCGCTCATCCACCCGGCCATTGAGGAAGCGCTGCGCTACGAAGCGCCCAAGCAACGCAATTTCCGCCGCGTGAAAAAGACCCACACGTTTAACGGCGTGGAGTTCGCCGAAAACGAAATGGTCTTCCAAGTCATCGGCGCCGCCAATCGCGATCCCGCCAACGTCGAAAATCCCGAGTCGTTCGAGATCCGCCGCACGAAGATCGATCATCTTTCCTTTGGCTACGGCATGCATTTCTGCGTGGGCGCGCCGCTCGCGCGCATGGAAGCGCGCGTCGTGCTTGAGACGCTCATCAAGCACCTCCCCGACGCGCGGCTCGTGCCCGGCAGCATGGCGTGGCAGGAGCGCGTGCAGTTCCGCGGGCCTGGTCGTCTTGTGCTCGAGCGCGCCGGTTGAGCGAGCGCGTGGGGCACGCTTGTGGGCTGGACTTGGGCGCGCAAATGCGGCGCGCTGTCGACGTGTTTACCCTCGCCCCCAAAACCGCGTTTGTCACCGGCGGCGCCTCGGGCATCGGCGCCGCGATTGCCCGTGCATTTGTCCGCGCCGGTGCGCGCGTGATCATCGCCGATCGCGACGCGGCGCAAGGCCCCGCCGTGGCCGCCAACCTCGGCGCGCGGTTTGTGCACCTCGACGTCGCTAGCGAAACAGAATTTACGCGCGTCGCCGCGGAAGTCGGTGCGGTCGATGTGCTCGTCAACGTCGCCGGCATCGGCCACGTCGGGGCGTTGCCGGCGACGACGGCGGAAGATTTTGATCGGCTTTACGCGGTGAACGTCCGCGGCGTGTTCAACGGCTGCAAAGCCTTTGTCCCCGCGATGCTCACGCGTGGCTCGGGCAGCGTCATCAACTTGGCTTCAGTGGCCGGCATCGTCGCCGTGCGGGACCGGCTCGCGTACACGACGACGAAGTTTGCCTTGGTCGGTCTCACCAAGGCGCTCGCGCTCGATCACTCGCACACGGGCGTGCGTTTCAACTGCATTTGCCCCGGCCGCGTGGAGACGCCGTTTGTCACTGCTCGCATCCAAGAATACCCCGATCCCGCTGCCGCTTATCGGGAAATGGCTTCCACGCAGCTCAACGGCCGCATGGTGCAACCGGACGAAGTTGCGGCCGCCGCGCTTTATCTCGCGGCCGATGTTAGCGCGATGGTCACGGGCAGTGCGCTCATGATCGATGGCGGTTGGACAGCGGGGAAATAATTTCTCTGCGCGCGGGTTAAGTTTGGGCGTGGCTCAAAGTCGCGCGGTACGCTGACGGAGTCTGGCCCGTACGCTGGGTAAATTGCCGTGAAAAGAAAAATACATCGTGAAACCCTAACGCCTCCGCGATCTGGCTGATCGTGAGGCCGGTCTCGGCGAGGAGTTGGCGGGCGCGAGTGAGGCGCGCGTCGATCACGCAAGCTTGCGGGCGTTGACCGGTGATTTTTTCAAACACGCGGGAAAAATGATCCACGCTGTAGCCGGCGGATTTGGCGAGTTCGGCGACGGTACGCGCTCCGCCGGGGTTTTCGCGGATTGCGGCGGCGAGACGTTGCATTATTTCGCGGTGATGTTGGTCGAGCGCGGGTCCGGCGGGTGCCGTCGCTTGCACGGAGGTTTCGCGGACCAGTTCGCCGAGCAGCGCCGTGAACAACGCCTCGGCCGAAGCGTGCGCGGCGGGATCGGATTTCGCGCGTAGTGTGAGGATGCGCCGCATTGTGGCCTCCACGAAATCCGGATGCGCCGTGCGCAATACCTCCACAGGTGGGGTGAAACGTTGGGGCGGCTCGCGCAGGGTGAAGTGAAAAAAATTTACGACGAGCGGACGTTTGGGCTCGTGCGTGGCTTCATAGCGACGGCCGGGACGCATCCATACGCCGGTGCCCGGTGTTAAAGCGATCTCGCCGCGGTCGGTGATCATGCGCCCGCGTCCGGCGCTCACAAACCACAAGTCGTAATCGCGCAGGCGTGGCGCCCATTCCGGCCCCAAGTGCCAGCCCGGTTCGCAGCGCACGCGGTTGCAATGCGCCGAAAGACACACGGGATGGTTGAAGGCATTCGCGGCCATAGAAAGCGGATAAATACAAAAAGATGTCGGACGCCTTCATGGCAAGACTGGTGGTACTACATTATTATTAGAGCGGATAAGTTCACACTATACCCGTTTCGCTCAACCCGCTTTTTCATCATGTCTACCGCGACTCCCGCCACGCCTGCTCCCGAATTCGATCTCGGCGCTGAATTGCACGCACCCGAGCTTTATCAACCCGTGTCGGATACGGCGCATTCGGTTGCGACGTTCGACGACATCGGCCCGCGTGAAATCGCGTTTTACCGCGAACACGGTTATCTCGCCGTCCGTGAGGCGTTCACGCCGGCGGAAGTTTCTGCGGCGCTTGCCGGACTAGTGGATTTGATCATGGGGAAGAATCCGGCGTTCAACGGCATCACGTTTGAAGCGGCGGCGAAGACGATTCTGCCGACACTCAGCGCCGAGCAACGCCAGGACGCGGTGCGCAAGGCGTGGCATTTTGTGAATTTCGAACCGCGCCTGAAGGCCATTTCGCATCACGCGAAATTGCTGGCCGTCGCAAAAAAACTGATCGGCGACAAGGAACCCGAGATGTTTCAAGACATGGCGCTGGTGAAACCACCCCGGCTCGGCCGCGAGAAACCGTGGCATCAAGATCACGCTTATTTTGATTATCCGCTCGGTACACCGGTGTTGGGCGTGTGGATCGCGCTCGATGCGGCGACGATTGAAAACGGTTGCATGCAGCTCTTGCCTGGTCGCCACCGCGAAGGCCCGATCACGCATTTCCAGCGGCGCGATTGGCAGATCTGCGATAATGTTATCATGGGCACGAAGTCCGTCGCGGCGCCGTTGCCACCCGGTGGTTTGCTGTTGTTTGACGGCTTATTGCCGCACGGCACGCCGCACAATTCTTCGGCGAATCGTCGGCGCGCGCTGCAATTCCATTACGCGCCCGCCGGTATAACCAAGACCACGGCCGAAGAACGCATGAAGCACTTCGGCAGCGAAGGCAAAAACGTCACCTGCTAAGGCGCGACTCGCAACCGCTCAGCCCTTGATCGCGTCGAGCACGATCGAGGGTGTGAGTAGTTCGGGCAAAATCACGGGCTCGGTTTTGCCAGGCTGCCAGATGACGTTAAACGGGACGGCGCTGCGTTGGTATTTCGCGAGCTCGGCGGTGATGGCTGGGTCTTTGTTGGTCCAGTCCGCGCGTAGGGTGACGATTTTTTTCGCGGCGAAGGCGCGGAGTACGGCGTCGGAGTGGAAGACGATTTTCTTGTTCGTCTGGCACGTGGCGCACCAACGCGCCGTGAAATCGACGTAGATAGTTTTCCCTTCGGCGCGGAGTTGCGCGACGGTTTCGGGGTTCCATTTTTCCCAGACGACTTCGGGCGCGCCGGCGGCTTGGGCAGCGGCAGTTTTTGAAGCGATGTCTTCCGGCCAGCCCGTCCACACGCCGACGGCGAACACGAGCGCGGCGGTGACGGTGCCGAAGCGGACCTTGGCGGGCTTGGTGCCGGGGGCGTTGTAGCGGCCGTAGAACCACACGCCGAGCGCGATGAGCACGAGACCGAAGAGCGCCATGAGGGAACCGTTTTCCGTCGTCTGGCCGGCGAGCACCCACGTGAGGTAGGCGACTGTCGCGTAGAGCGGAAACGCCATGAATTGTTTAAACGTTTCCATCCACGCGCCGGGGCGAGGCAGGATTTTCACGGCGGCAGGGAAAATCGAGAGGAGTAAATACGGACCGGCGAGACCGATCGCGATGGCGGTGAACACCGCGAAGGATTCCACCGTGCTCAACGTCAGCGCAGCGCCGAGCGCGGGCGCGAGAAATGGCGCGCTGCACGGCGTCGCCACCACGGTCGCGAGCACGCCCGTGAAAAAAGATCCGGCGAAACCCGACTTCATCTGGAGATCGGAGCCGACGCCGGTGGCGCTGAGGCCGAACTCAAAGACGCCGCTCATATTCATCGCGAAGATCAACATCACGGCCGCGAGGGCGAACACGAAGAGCGGGGATTGCAGTTGGAAACCCCAGCCGAGTTGGTCGCCGCCCGCCCGGAGCACGGCGAGCACCACCGCGAGCGTCCAGAATGAGAGCAGCACGCCGAGCGCGAAAACGAGACCGTGCAAAATAACCTTTTTCTTGTCCTGGCCGGCTTGGTTGACGAAGCCGAGGATTTTGATCCCGAGTACGGGGAAGACGCAGGGCATGAGGTTCAAAATCAGCCCGCCGACGAACGCGAGAAACAGCGTGCCGAGCAGTGAAACCGGAGCAGCCGGCGCGGCGACGGTGGTTACGACGGTGGTGGTGACGAGTGGTGCGGCCTGCGCGCTCGCGTTGGTTTTGACGGGAGCTGGAGCGGCGGCGAAGACGAGATCCACGCGCAGGCCGGGGAGCGAGCCGTCGGCTCGCCAACCGTTGCTGCTCGTGAGCACGCCGGCGAGTTTGGCGGTGTCTTTGGGCGCGTCGGGGGAAATCGGCAACGTGAGGACGAAGCTGCCGTTGGCGGCGGCGGTGACGATTTGAGGGAGTTCGTAGGCGACGAAGTTGTCGTCGGCGAAGAAGCGGAGGTCTGACGGCGTCGCGGCGGGGTTTGCGCTGGTGGGGGTGACGGTGAGGGTGACGTTTTTGGCGTCGCGGGTGGCGGAGAGTTTCCACGCGGCCTCGGCGCGGGGCAAGTTGGCGACGACGGCGGAGAGGCGGGCGCCGAAGGCGGGATCAGGCGCGGCGCTCGCGGCGACCGGCAGCGTGAGACTGACTTTGGCGTCGCCGGGCATGCAGACTTCTTCGCACATCAGCCACTCGGCGGCGGCTTTGAGCGTGACGCTCGCGCCGGGCGCGAGATCGGAGGGCGGCGTCAACGTGACCGGCAGAAGCAAATCGCCCTCGTAGCCGTTGCCGACGATCGTGCCGGTGCGGTCCTTGAGGGCTTTAGGCGCGGGCCATTGTATCTCGCTGGCTTTCCATCCGGGCGGGAGCGTCCACGCGATCGTGGTGACGAGGCCGGTGCCTGGGTTGAGCCAATACGTGTGCCAATGTTCGTCGTGGACGAAGCGGAGGGCGACTTGCACCGGTTTGCCGGGGACGATGGCGGTCTCAGCGGCGACGAGAGAAGCTTTGACGTGCGCGCGTGCCGTGAGGGGCAGCAACGCGGTGAGGCCGAGCGCGAAGAGGGCAATGAGCGGGAAACGGGCGAGTCGCATAACGGGAAGTTGGAGGAGAGGAACCGAGGAAGCAAACCGGACAACAGGTGAAACGTGAAACGCGTTCGCGCGGCGACGGTTTAGTTCCGTCGGTCGAACTTAGTGCGCGAAAAGTTTGGTCGAGTAATAACGTTCGGCGCGGTCGCAGAGGATGGTGACGACGCGGGCTTCGGGGCCCATCTCGACGGCGGTGCGGAGGGCGGCAATGATGTTGGCGCCGCTGGAGGTGCCGACGAGCAGGCCAAATTCGCGGCTGAGGCGGCGGGTCATGGCGATGGCGTCGGCGCTGGAAACTTTGATCGCGCCGTCGAGTTGGGCGTGGCGCAGGAGCGGCGGGACGTAGCCGCCGGCGACGCCTTCGATGGAGTGGCAGCACGGCATCTCGCCGGAAAGCATGGCGGCTTCGGCCGGTTCCATCGCGAGGATGCGGACCTTGGGATTGGCGGCGCGGAGGGCGCGGCCGCAGCCGGTGAGCGTCCCGCCCGTGCCGTAGCCCGCGACAAACGCATCCACGCGGCCCTCCATCTGGCTGAGAATCTCGCGGCCGGTGAACTCTTCGTGGTCGCAGGCGTTGATGGGGTTTTCAAATTGGCGCGGGAGAAAAATGTTGGGATCACGCGCGGCCATTTCCAGCGAGAGCTCGATGCCGGTGGCGTAGCCGTTGGTGGGTTTAAACAATTCCACTTCGCCGCCAAATTGCCGGATGAGGTGCCGGCGCTCGATGCTGGCCGATTCGCTCATGAGAATGTGCACGCGGTAGCCCAAGGCCGCGCCGACCATGGCGAGGGAGATGCCGGTGTTGCCGCTCGTGCATTCGAGGATGATGGATTTCTCGTGCAACACCCTGCGGTGGACGGCGTCCTCGATGATGCACAATGCGAGACGGTCTTTGATGGAGCCGGACGGGTTGAGGAATTCGGCCTTCGCGTAGAGGGTGCGATCCGCCTCGGGAAAATGCAGCGGAATGAGCGCGGTGTGGCCTATCAACGAAAGCACCGGCGGACGGGAACAAGCGGGCATAACCATGGAATTGAACTGAGCCTAGGGCGGAAACCCGCGTTTGGCGATGAGGCAGGTAAATAAAAACGCCCGCCCAAAACGGGCGGGCGCGCGAACGTGAGGTTAAAGCGCTTTATTTTTTCGGGGCGACGACGGGCTTGATCGTCGAGCCGGCGGGGTAGAAGCGTTTGGGTTGATCGGCGGGGGCGACTTTCACGCCGGCGATCATGAGCAAGTTGGCCAGCGCGTCGTGGGCGTTGGGGCCGTAGCCGGAGTAGAAGCCGACGAATTTACCCTCAGCGTTGATCACGAGCGTCGTCGGTAGTGGCGTGACGGCGCCGCGCGTGAGCTGCATCATGACGGTTTTGGCCATGGCTTCTTTGTCGCCGCTCGCGGGCTTGCCGATCGGGTCGAAGACGGTGG
>CANFSZ010000038.1 GCA_947449835.1 Opitutia bacterium | reverse complement strand
CTTTCAATAACTGCTCTTTGCCTTAGAATTATTACGGGAACCGAGACCGTCGCGGAAGATGCTAGGCCGTAAATCGGAAAGCAGACGCTGCGGAGGAGGTGCCCACCTTAACCTAAAAAGGTCCTGAGCCTTTGGGCATACGGCACAGGCGGGGTGTCAATTTTCCAATTTCATATGAACCCAACCATCTATCACATCCTTCACATCAGCTCTTTGCTGGTTCTTTTCGGGTACACGTTTTACGCGTTTGCGGCTCCGGCCGAGTCCAAGCGCCGTGTCATGATGATTACGGGTATCGCCAGTCTGCTCGCTCTGGTCGGCGGTTTTGGCCTGCTGGCTAAACTGCATTTAGGATTCCCTGGTTGGATCATCGTTAAATTTGTTTGCTGGCTGGGTCTGTCGGCGATCGCCGGTTTTGCTTACCGTAAGCGCGAGCAAACCTGTGTCTTCATGCTGATCGCGTTGTTTTTGGCGATCACGGCAGTAGTGATGGTCTACGTGCGGCCGTTCTGAAGGAGCCTGTACAGATGACCGAGACGCTTTGCGGCGTTTGGGTTGATGATGTTGGCCTAGTCCATGTTTCTCTCGCGACGCAGGAAGGCGCTCGCGTTGAGAAGACAGACGTGCTGCGTCCTTTTGCGTGGCTCAATGGACCTCCAGCGAGTGTACCAGCAGAAATAAAGATCGAGGAGTTGAGCGGTACTGCCCCGTACGCGCGGCTCGCGCAGGCCGAGAACTTAGAGGCGTACGAGGCTTTTATCAAAACGGCGAAGGCCACCGTTGGGGTCGATGCGGTGCGACCTTTAGAAAATCAATTTCTGATCCAGCAACGCGCCCGGCTTTACCGCGATTTGAATTTTGGGCAATTGCGGCGCTGTCAGTTGGACATTGAGACCTCTTCGGCCGATGGCTCTTTCAGCGATGCGAGTAAGCCTGAAGATCGGGTCTTGGCGGTCGGTTTACGCTGCGCCGGCAAGAATCGTTTATTGGTATTAGTGGAGGCGACGGACGCGGCAGAAAAAAACTTATTACTCGAGCTCAACACCGCTCTAGCTGAGATCGATCCGGATGTGATCGAGGGGCACAATATCTTTAAATTCGATCTCGATTTCCTGCGTCAACGCGCGCGCAGACACAAGGTGCCCTGTGCATGGGGACGCTTCGGGCAAAAGGCGTCGTTTCGTAATAGTCGCCTCAAGGTCGCCGAGCGATGGATCGATTTTCCCCGTTGTGATCTGCCCGGGCGCACGGTGGTGGACACGTATATGCTGGTCCAACTTTACGACGTCACCACGCGCGAACTTACCGCCTACGGACTCAAAGATGTGGCGGTTTATTTTGGTATCACGGATGAGGACAGCGCGGAGCGCACGTATCTGGACGGCGGGAAAATTGCGGAAACTTTCTGGGCGGATCGAGCACGGTTTTGCGCCTACTTGGAGGACGACTTGCGTGAGACCCAAGGCTTAGCCGATCTCTTGCTGCCGACGTATTTTGAGCAGACGCGGACGTTCCCTATTCTGCTACAAGAGGCGACCCTTCGCGGGACCACGGCGAAGATCGATCTTTTGTTTCTCGAGGAATATTATCACGCCCGCCAATCCGTCCCGGTGCCGCAGGACACCGCATCCTTCGAGGGTGGTTTTACCAAAAGTTATCAAGAAGGCGTGTTTAAGCATGTGATGCATTTTGACGTGGCCTCGCTGTATCCGAGCCTGCTGCTCAACATCGCTCGTAATCCACGCAACGATTCCCTAGGTGTGTTTATCCCCCTGCTCAAATCGCTGCGGGAGTACCGCTTCAAATTCAAACTCCTCGCGCGCAACGCGCCTACCGCTGACGAGCGCGCGGAGGCGCAGGCTCGCCAGACGGCGTTCAAGATTCTGATCAATTCGTTTTACGGTTATCTTGGGTTTTCTGGCGCGCGATTTGGCGATGGTGAACTCGCGGCGGAAGTGACGCGTCGCGGGCGGGAGTTGCTGCAGGCACTCATCGAAGAGTTTTCGCGCCATGGATGTATGATTCTCGAAGCAGACACGGACGGCATTTATCTTTCCGCGGAAAAATATTTTTCAGAGCCGGAGCAATTGCTTGCATTGGTCGCGCCGACGTTGCCTCCCGGAATCGAGCTCGAATACGACGGCTGTTATACGGCGATGTTTTGTTACAAGGCCAAGAACTACGCGCTCTACGACGGGAAAAAAGTAACGTTGCGCGGCAGTGCGTTGCGCTCGCGCGGGATTGAGCCGTACCTCAAAAAATTATCCCGACAACTCCTGCGCCACTTGGTGGGAGCGGAACCCGAATCGCCGCTAGCTTTGCTGGAAGAGTATCGCCGCTCACTGGCCGCTCGAGCTTTGCCGGTCAGCGACGTGGCCAAAAGTGAGTCGCTTAGCATGAATCCTGATGCCTATGAGCGCTTCATCGCCGAGGGCGGCAAACCGCGTCGGGCCTCGGCCGAGGCCGCGCTTAAAATGAATCCGCGTCCGCGCATGGGCGAACGCATCGCTTATTACATCGTACCGAAACAAAAAGGTCAGACGAGCGATTGGCAGCGGGCTCGACCGCTGGAGATGTTTGATGCGATCTCAGCTCCGTATGATGAGAGCTATTATTTGGAAAAGATTGATGATTGGGTTGAGCGCTATGGAAAATTTATCGGCGCGAAGCCTGTCGGTGACGGCCAAGGAGATTTGATGCTACTATGAAGTCCAACAGTGTTACCACACGTGTCGTGCCATTCTGGCTGTTGCTGACCTTGGTCGGACTTTTGCCCTTCGCTGCTTATGCGCCGGCTCTGAGTGATCGCTATGGGTTTCGGGACGACTACTCTACGCTGCGCGAGTCGCAGGACGATCTGCGCACGACGTTAAATTTCTGCGCTTCGCAAGGTCGGCCGCTCTATGGTTTATTCCTGGCCCGCGTCTGCAATCTGGTAGAAGAAGTCGACAATCTCGGTTATCTGCGGGCGATCGGCGTGGGGCTTGCGAGTGTTGCTGGGATACTCATGGCTTGGGCTTTGCATCGTCGGATTGGACTTAACGCGGAACTTGCGTCGGCGATTGGCTTGTTGATTGCACTTTTGCCCTCTGTCCAGGTCAAGGTGGCTTGGGCGATTTGTGGCCCGCATATTTTTGGCGGCGTGTTTGGCTTAAGCGCGTTTTTGCTGGCGGATACTTCGGTGCGTAAACGATTTTGGCCTACGTTTGGCTCCGTTATTTTGGTGATGAGTGGGGCGCTTTTTTATCAGAGCGATGTGATGCTGTATCTCGTTCCCGTGGTGGCAGCGGGGATTTTTTACGAGGGCCGGCATGATGCGCGTTGGGCGCTGCGGCATGGGCTGATTTTGTTTGGTGGTTTGGCGCTCGCGTTTGTCGTCATCAAATTGCTGTTTGCCACTGGAATTTTTCTCGCCTCAAAACGAGTAAGTCTTGAGGCCGCCCCGCTGACAAAAATGGCGTGGTACGCTCAGCATAATTTGCAGGAAGCGTTTGGGCTTTTTGTGGTTCGTGACGTCGCTGGCCGTACGGCGTATGGTTGGACGTTGGTCGTAAGTTTAAGCGGTTTGCTCACCGTTTGGGGTGGTTGGAGCGCGTGGCGACGTGGACGCGCGAACGGCGGAATTTGGTTTGGCGCGCTGGTGTTGGGTCTGCTGCTCGCGGGAAGTGTCACGCTGATCGCGAGTGAGCGGTGGGCGACTTATCGCACCCTATGGGCTCTGGCGGCGGTGGTTTGGTTGCTTGTGCTCAGACCGCTCCTCGTTTTTCCAGAATGGCTGCGGCGGCTCTTTCTCTTGAGCTGTGTGCTGGTGGCGACGGCCTGCGCTTATTGGAATACGCGTTATCTTTTTGCCGAGCCTCAAGCCGCGGAGCTGGCAATCATCGAACAGGCGGCGTTGCGCGTGGCGGCGTTGAAATCGCCTCGCGTGTTGTTAATTTTGGAAAAAGCCGGTGAGTCGCGCGCCCCGTTGCGCTGGCTGGATGAGTTTGGCTCCAATTCTTCGGACTGTGAATGGAGTCCTAAGGAAATGCTCCGCGTCGCGTTGCGGAGTCAGGGAGCGGCTGGAGTCGCCGCGGAGCGCGCGATGCGGTTTAAATCGAGTTTGGACCGGCCGCTTGATACCTCGGCGTACGACGTGGTGATCGATATGCGGCTCGAGAGTCTGCGTTAAAAACGGCGAGCCAGCCGCGTGAGCGGTTTGCTGGCTCGCAGACGTGCGATGGGTTCAGCTCCAGCTGATATCGGTTTTCGAAAACGGCAGCTGACGGATGCGTTTGCCGGTGGCGGCGAAGATCGCGTTGGCGACGGCGGGGGCGAGCGGAGGCAACACGGGTTCGCCGAGTCCGGTGGGCGGGTTGTCGCTTTGGAGGAAGTGACACTCGATTTTTCGGGGCGCGTCGGGCATGCGGAGGAGTTGATATTCGGCGAGGTTGGCCTCGACGATGCGACCGCGCTCGATGTTGAGCTCTTGGCGCCAGGCGGCGCTTAGGCCGTCGACGATGGAACCTTCAACTTGGTTTTCGGCGCCGCTGAGGTTGACGATTTGTGAGCCGACGTCGGCGACGCAGACGACACGATCCACGCGGAGTTCGCCGGTTTTCGCCACGGTCACCTCGGCGACTTGGGCAATGTAGCCGCGGTGACTAAAGTGAAACGCGATGCCTTGACCCTGACCGCGAGGGAGTTTTTTGCCCCAGCCAGATTTTTCGGCGACGAGTTTGACCACGGCCTTCATGCGCGCGGCATTATAGGGCGTGCCACGTTCTCCGGTGCCGGGAACGGTGCCGTGATCACCTAAGATTTCGAGACGCACGGCGAGCGGATCGCGGCCGGCGGCGTGGGCGAGTTCATCGATGAAGCTCTGGTAGACGAAGGCGAACACGCAACTGCCGGGCGCGCGCCACGGCCCCATGGGGATGCCGTTGTCGATCACGCTGCTGAGGCCGAGGTGATTGGGGATAAAGCGGCTGGGGAATTCATCCGCACTGAGTCCGCCGGCGAAGAGCACGGTGTGATTGCGCCAGGCGGTGATTTTGCCCGAGTCATCGACGCCGCCCTTGAGGAAATGAAAACCGCCCGGGCGGAAATGATCGTGGCGAAGGTCGTCTTCGCGCGTCCACGTGAGTTTGACGGGGACGCCGGCTTTTTGGGCGATGGCGGCGGCCTCGACCACGAAATCGGCGCTGAGTCGGCGACCGAAACCGCCGCCCGCGCGGAGGATGTGGACGGTGATGTTGGCTTTGGGGATGCCGAGGACCTTGTTGACCATGTCGGCGCCGGCGCCGGGGTTTTGCGTGGGTGCCCAAATTTCGGCGTGGTCGGCGCTCACCCGAGCGGTGCAATTTTGCGGCTCAAGATTGGCGTGCGAGATGAAGGGATAGGAATAAACTCCTTCGACGGTTTTGGTCGCGGCGGCAAAAGCGGCGTCGATGTCGCCGTCTTTGCGCACGACGTTGCCCGTGCCTTTGGCGGCGAGGGCTTGGGCCTGTTGGGTGAAGTTGTCCCAGCTGTCGTTGGCGTGGGTACCTTCGTTCCAGACGATCTTGAGTTGGCGACGTGCGGAGAGCGCGGCCCAGGTGGAATCGGCGATAATGGCCACGCCGGGCATGAGTCCACGGAGGTCACTGGTGCCTTCGAGAATGAAGGCGTCCTTCACGCCGGGGAGGGTTTTGATGCGGTCGAGATTGGCGGAGACCACTTTGCCGCCGAATACCGGGCATTTTTCAAACACGGCGTAGGCCATGCCGGGCAGCTTGAAATCTAGGCCAAAAAGATTTTGGCCGGTGACTATCTTTTGGTTGTCTACACCGCTGATGCGGCGGCCGAGCAACTTGAAATCTTTCGAGTCTTTGAGTACGGCTTTCTTGGCGTCGGGAACGGGCAGGGTCGCTGCCTTGGCGACGAGGTCGCGGTAGGCGAGGGAGCGTTTGCTGGCGCGGTGGTGCACCACTGCTGATTCGGCCACGCACTCGTTGGCGGGTACGCCCCAAGTCTGGGCGGCGGCCTCGACGAGCATGATGCGAGCCGTGGCGCCGAGTTGGCGCAGGAGCGTGTAAAACGTAGGGGTCGACGTGCTGCCACCGGCGGCTTGGCTACCGTAGATGGAATTGAGGTCGGCCATTTGCACGGTGACGGATTGCCACGGCGCTTCGAGATCCTCGGCGAGGAGCATCGGGAGCGAGGTTTTTACGCCTTGGCCGGAATCGGGGCGCGGGGCGATGAGAGTAATCGAACCGTCGAGGCCGAGGCGGATAAAGGCGTTGGGCGTGAAGTCGCCGGCGGGCGCGGTCTTGGCGATCTCCGCGGCTTGGACGTCGCCGGTGTTTTTTAAAAATGATCCGAGAATGAGACCGCCGCTAGCGACGGACGTGAGCCGCAGGAAATCGCGGCGATCAAGCGCGGTCATCGTGGGCGGCGTGGGGGCTTCGTATGGATTCATTTGGCGGCCTCCTTTGAGTTGCTGGCGGTGGCGAGCTCGGCGGCGCGATGAATGCCGGCGCGGATGCGAAGGTAGGTGCCGCAGCGGCAGAGGTTGCCGGCCATGGCGTTGTCGATGTCCTCGTCGGTGGGCTTAGGATTGTCGGCAAGGAGGGCGGAAGCGGTCATGAGCTGGCCGGCTTGGCAGTAGCCGCATTGGGCGACGTCGAGTTCACACCAAGCTTTTTGGAGGGGATGGGTGCCGTCGGCAGATAGACCTTCGATGGTGACGACGGGTTTGCGGCCGACGCCGGAGATTGGAGTCATGCAGGCCTGGACGGGTTGACCGCCGATATGCACGGTGCAGGCGCGGCATTGGCCGATGCCGCAGCCGAATTTGGTGCCAACGAGGTCGAGGTGATCGCGGAGTACCCACAAGAGCGGGGTCTCGGGAGCCACGTCCACGGTGCGGGACTGGCCGTTAACTTGGAGGGTGAACTTAGCCATGGTGGTAAATAAGGGGGATGGAGCGGGGGTGAGAAAGACGGATTAAAAAGAGAGATGTCACATTCACGTGGATGGTCGAGTGGCGCGGCTTGCGACCCAGTCGATCACGGCGTGGTCATCAGCCTCGAAACGCCAGACGAGATTAAGAAACTCGTGCGGGAGGATTTGATGTTGTTTAAAAAAGGCGCGATCTCCGCCGCATCCGTACATCAGGGCGGGAGGAAGTTCGCCGCGGAGTTTGGCGCGAGCCTTGGGGAGGAGGCGGGGGAGCCAAGAAATTCCGCGGATAGCATCGGACTTGGCGGGAAGCGTCGCGGGATCAAGCGTGGCCGTGGACGGATGCGAGTTTTGCGCGTTGTGAAAATAATCTCTCCGAACCAGCTCGATGGCGTGGGCTTGATCGTAACTGGGTTCGCCGTAGCCAGCGAGATCGTCGACGTAATCGTAGAGGTGCTGCGCGGTGATGCCGTTGGTCGCGAGGAAAGCGGTATCGGCGGGCGAGAGCAGCGTAGCGGGAGTGGCGTCACCTTGGGCAAAACGTGTAGTGGCGCGATCGTAAACAGCTCGGAATCCAGCGGAAAAATCGTAATGATTCATGATGGTCGCAATCATTATAACGGATGAACGGGGTCGCGCTTTGCAAGCCGTAGCGGTGAAAAAACCAAGCTGGGTTTTGTGTGATAAAATTAATCGGCCGGACGGAAATCAATCAGGCGCTTGAAGCGATCCACTTGATGCACGACGACGTCGAGGCGCGTGTTTAGCGTATAGCGTTTCTTGGAGCGCCGCCCACTGAGGGTTTGGGTGGATTCATCGAAGGAATAAAAATCTTCGCCCAAGGCTTCGACCGAGATAAAGCCAAACGTCATCGACTCGATGAGCTCGACGAAAAAGCCGTTACGGCGGACGTCGGTAATAACGGCGGCGAACCGCGTGCGAGGTTTGCGGTCGAGTTCGAGCTCGAAGAATTCGAGGATTTTGATCTTCACGCTTTCGCGCTCGGCGAGTTGGGAATTTTGCTCGGTGAGACTGATATGTTCGGCGAGACGTTCCATGCCGGCGGCGCTGTGCATGGTGTCGCCGCCGGGTTGAGGGGCGTAGCCTTCGTGTTGGACCAAGTAATGCTGGAGCACGCGATGGACGATCAAATCGGCGTAGCGCCGGATCGGAGAGGTGAAATGGGTGTAATCTTTTTTATGCAGGCCGTAGTGACCGTCGGCGGTGTGGCGGTAGACGGCTTTTTGGAGACTGCGCAGAAGCTGGGTGCGCAAGGTGTAACCCTGCGGGTGATCCGCGAGAATTTTGAGGAGTCGCGTGACTTCTTTGCGGTGCGAAAGATCGCCGACTTGGATTTTAAAAGTTTCCAGGAGAAGGCGGAATTCGCCGAGGCGCTCGGCGTCGGGGTCGTCGTGGGCGCGATAAAGCGAGGGTAGTTTTTGGGTGCGCGTGAGGTGGGCGACGGCTTCGTTGGCGGCGAGCATGAACTCTTCGATGAGTTGATGGCTTTCGTCGTGCTCGATTTTTTCTAGACGCTCGGAGTAGCCGTCTTTGTCGACGAAGATTTTCGTCTCGGGCATGTCGAGGTCGAGGCTGCCGTGGGCCATGCGATCGGCGCGGAGACGCGCGGCAATTTTCCAGAGCGCACGAATCCAAGTTTGTAGGTCTTTCAGCTCGGCGTCGGTGAGATCGCTCAGGGCGCGGCCGGTGGAACCAGTCTGGTGTTTGGGCGGGAGCGGAAGATCGCGGATTTTTTGCAGATCGTCGGTGAACAGGAAGGCGTAGGCTTGTTTGTAGGTCAGGCGCTTGCGGGAGCGGATGATGGTGTTGGCGTAGGTGGCGGGCTTGGGTTTACCGTTTTTGGCGAAGGTGAGGAATACGGCTTTGCAGAGGCGGTCTTGCGCTTCGACGAGCGAGCAGAGGCCGTTGGAAAGTTTTTCCGGCAACATCGGAATGACGGTGCCGACCAAGTAGGTGGAGTTGCCTCGCGCTTGAGCCTCGCGATCGAGGGCGGTGTTGGGGCGGACGTAGCTGGAAACGTCGGCGATGTGGATGCCGATGCGCGTGTCGCCTTCCGGGGTGATTTCGTAGGAGAGCGCGTCGTCAAAATCTTTGGCGTCGTCGGGGTCGATCGTGAAGACCGGGATCTCGCGGTAATCGATTCGGCCGGCGGCGTCTTTGGCGGGTACGCGGTCGGGCAGGGCAGCGGCTTCGCGCTCGACGTCGGCGGGGAAACTGGTCGCGAGATTAAATTTTTCGTAGATGCCAAGGAGCTCCGCGCGAGGTTCGTGGGTGCGCCCGAGGCGCGTGGTGATCGTGCCGGTGAGTTGTTTGCGGCGGTCGGTCCAGTCGTCGAGTTTGACGACGACTTTGTCGCCAACAGAGACTTCGACCGCGGAGGGTTGAACGAGGATAGATTGGATGAAACGTGGATCGTCGGGCGTGACGATGAAGGAGCGGCCGGAGCGGATGACATTGCCGACAACGGAGAGTTTATCGCGCGTGATGATGCGCGTGACGCGGCCGACGGTTTCGCCGGGGCGACGGCCGGTGGCGCCGGGATACGCGCGAACGGCGACGGTATCGCCCGGCAGCGCGACGCCGGTGTCGTCAGGCGAAATTTGCATCGCCGGTGTGTCGGGACCCGTTGGCGCGTTGGCGAGAACGACAAAGGCGGAGCCGCCGGCACGAAACTGGATGCGTCCGTACAGCTCGCGCGGATCGATCACGGGGGCGGTTGAGGATTTACTCTGCGGGCGCGCGACCGCCGGGGGAGTGGCGGTGAATTTAGTTTTTCCTTTCGCTGGGCGAGGCGCGGATGCGTTTGGCTTGGCGGTGAAGACCTCGGTGGGCGCAACCGGCGTGAAGCCCCCGCGGGGCGTGGGTTGGAAAATGGGGCGCGCTTCGACTTTTTGATTTTGAACGTGCGCTTTGAAACGCTCTTTCAATTCGGCTTTGGGTTTTCCGGTTGGACGTGAGTTGAGTTCGACGCGTCCGCCTTCGCCGAGGCGGATCTCGCGGGTTTTTACGAGCTGGCGGATTTCGCTAGCCAGTGCGGCGCTGTGCTTTTTGTTGAGACCGAGCAAACGGCCTAAAATAAAATTATTAGCAGGGCGGTAATCGGACTCGCTAAGTTTGGCGAGGAGGCGGTCGCGGAGGGTCATGGTAAGAGTGGTTGGCGCTGAGCGCGTTCCAAGTTTTCTGATTGGCGTAGGAAACCCGCCTGTGTAGGTTGGAGCGATGAAAATCGTCCACGCAGCCAGTGAGCTGTTTCCCTACATCAAGACCGGCGGACTGGCCGATGCGGTCGGAGCGTTGACGGGGGCACTGGCCGATAAGGGACACGAGGTTTCCGTATTCTTGCCGGGTTATCGCGTCGCGCGTGAACATGCGGATGCGGCGAGGGCGGAATTGAAATTGCGGCTCAAAATTGAGATGGGCGATCAATTTATGTCCGGCGAGGCTTGGGCGTTTTCACCGCGAAAAAATCTCACGGTGTATCTGATTTGCCGTGACGAATTTTACGATCGTCGAGCGCCTTACGGTAACGGCGAACGTGATTTTGAGGATAACGCCGATCGTTTTATTTTTTTCAGCAAAGCCGTCGTGGAGACGATGCGCCTAGCGGATTTGCAGGCTGATATTGTGCATGCGCATGATTGGCAGGCGGCGTTGATTCCGCTGCTCGTGCGCGAGTCGGAGCGGCGGCATGGCGCCACGCTGGCGTTGAAGACTGTTTTTACGATTCACAACATCGCCTACCAAGGGCTTTTCCCCGCTGCGACGTTTGCCCGCACGAATCTGCCGGAAGAACTTAATAACATCGATGGCATCGAATACTACGCGCAGATCAGCCTGCTCAAAGGCGGAATACTTTTCGCCGATCGGGTGACGACGGTGAGCCCACGCTATGCGCAGGAAATACAGACTCCGGAATTTGGCTGCGGTCTCGACGGTGTGATCCAAACGCGGGTGGATGATCTTTCGGGTCTCATAAATGGCGTGGATGACGCCGTCTGGAATCCAGCCATCGATAAACTTTTGCCCGCGCGTTACTCAGCGAGTGATTTAAAAGGTAAGGCGCTCTGCCGGACGGCTCTTTTGAAAGCGGCTGGATTTGACCCGATGTTCAAAGGCGCGATCTACGGCATGGTTTGCCGGCTCGCGGAGCAAAAAGGCATCGATCTGCTCCTCGCCAACCAGGCGTTTTTTCTCGAACGCGAAGTGAAGCTCATCGTCCTCGGTTCGGGCGACAAGCGCATGGAAAACGAACTGCGCGCCCTCGCGGCTCAAGCTCCGGAAAAAGTGTTCTTATGCGCCCGCCTCGACGAAGCCATGAGTCACTTGATCGAGGCCGGCAGCGATTTTTTTGTGATGCCCTCGCTGTTTGAGCCCTGCGGCTTGAACCAACTGTATTCCCAAATCTACGGCACGGTGCCGATTGTGAGTCGCGTCGGTGGTCTCGTGGATACGGTGATCGATGCCGATAAAGCGCCGAATTTTGGCACGGGCCTTATGGCGGAACCTACTGTGGCCGGCTTGTTGGATGCGCTGCGTCGGGCCCAACGCCTTTACGGCGATGCGCCCCGTTACGCTGCGGTGCAGCAATGCGCGATGGCCAAGGATTTTAGCTGGAAAATCGCTGCGTTGGCCTACGAGAAACTGTATTTAGACGCACTGTGAGGCGGTCCGGCGCTTTAAAAATTCATTCGCGGGAGCCTAGTCTCACGTAAGTTTTTTTTGTGCGCTCGTGATGCTGGACTTGCAAACGGGCGATGCTGGCACTTCTTCGGCGAGGATGTCTGTCACGCCTACTTTGGTCTGGTTTCGTCAGGATCTGCGTTTGCAGGATAATCCGGCCTTGGCCGCGGCCATCTCGCGCGGCGGAGCGATCATTCCGGTTTATATTTTTGACGATGCCGCTGAGGAGAAATGGCCGTTGGGCGGCGCTTCTCGCTGGTGGTTGCATCATGCGCTTGCCTCTTTGGCGGCCAGCCTGCGTGAGCGTGGTTCCCGTCTAATCATTGCGCACGGCGCATCGGCTGAAACGCTCCGCGCCCTCATCGCCCAAACGGGAGCGGGCGCGGTGTTTTGGAATCGGCGTTATGAACCCGACATCATCGCGCGCGACGCGGTGATAAAGACCGAGCTCACGGCGGCCGGCATCGACGCGAAAAGTTTCAATGCGTCGCTGTTGTTTGAGCCGCATACGATCCAAAATAAACAAGGTCGGCCTTTTCAGGTGTTCACGCCCTTTTGGAAACACTGTCTGACCCTGCCCATTCCAACTTTAACGAACCTAAATTCGGGTGCGTTTTCAGCGCCCGCTACGTGGCCGAAGTCGGCGACTTTGGACGAACTTCATTTGCTGCCCAAAATCGGCTGGGATGCCGGTTTCGGCGCGGCTTGGCAACCCGGTGAAGCGGGCGCAGCGGTCCGACTCAAGAAATTCGTTACGCGTGCAATGGACGATTATTCGGATCGTCGCAATTTGCCTGATCATGACGGCACCTCGCTTCTTTCGCCGTGGTTGCATTTCGGCGAGTTGAGTCCGCGCCAAGTCTGGGCGGCGGTCGCGGCGCGCTCGAAAGATTCAGGCGTGTTCCCACCGAGCAACGGCGCGCGCGTGTTTTTGAGTGAGATCGGCTGGCGCGAATTTGCGTATCACCTGTTGTTTCATTTTTCGCACACGCCGGAGCGACCCTTGCGCGCCGAGTTTGAGAAATTCGGCTGGGCCGAGGATGTCGGCGGCCAGAAATTGCGGGCCTGGCAGCGCGGTCAGACGGGTTATCCGATCGTCGACGCGGGCATGCGCCAGCTTTGGCATACGGGCTGGATGCACAATCGCGTGCGCATGGTGGTGGCTTCGTTTTTAGTGAAACACCTGCGGCTGAATTGGACGCACGGAGCGGCGTGGTTTTGGGATACGCTCGTCGACGCTGATCTGGCGAGTAACACGCTCGGTTGGCAATGGAGCGCGGGCTGTGGCGCGGACGCCGCACCGTATTTCCGCGTCTTCGCGCCGGTGCTTCAAGGGATTAAATTTGATAGCGCCGGCGACTACGTTCGGCGCTGGGTGCCCGAATTGGCCAAAATGCCGGCGGAATTTATTCACGCCCCATGGGAGGCGCCGGCGGCGGTCCTGGCTCGCGCCGGCGTCGAGTTGGGGAAAAATTATCCCGGTCCGATCGTGAACCATGCGGCGGCGCGGGAGGCAGCTTTGGCTGAGTTTAAGCGACTGCGCGGTGGAGTGGCGAATACTTCGGAACAGCTCGATTTGGAGACGCCGGTATGAGCGCGGCGAAGCGCGTGCGTGCGCTCGTCATCGTGCTCGGGGATCAGTTGGATGAGGACGCAGCGGTCTTTGACGGTTTCGATGCTAAACACGACGTAGTGTGGATGGCCGAGGTCACGCAAGAATCCGAGCACGTCTGGACGAGCAAGCAGCGGATCGCGGTATTTTTGGCGGCGATGCGGCATTTTCGCGAGGCGCAGCGCGCGCTCGGTCGCAAGGTGCATTACACCGAGTTAGAGGATGCGAAAAACACTCAGACGCTCGCGGGCGAATTGGCGCGAGCGCTCACGGAGTTGAAGCCGGAGCGCTTACTGATGACTCAAGCTGGCGAGTGGCGCGTGCAGTCAGCGTTGGTCGCGGTCGCTCAAGCAGCGGGGGTGAAGCTGGAACTGCGCAACGATCGGCATTTTTTTTGCACACGCGTTGATTTCGCCGCGCACGCGGAAGGCCGCAAAATGTTGCGGATGGAATTTTTTTATCGGGAGGTGCGCAGAAAAAACAAAGTGTTGCTCGACGCCGCCGGCGAACCGGAGGGCGGACAATGGAATTACGATCACGATAATCGCGGTAGTTTTTCCAAAAGTGGGCCGCGGGCAGAGAAGTTGCGCGCGCCGCTCTTGATCCCGCCCGATGCGCTCACGCGTGACGTGTTGGCGCTGGTTGAGCGACGTTTCGCGCAGCATCCGGGCGCGTTGCAGGACTTTGCGTGGCCGGTGACGCCCGAAGCCGCGCGGGCGACGCTCGCGGATTTTATTGCGCACCGATTGGGCGATTTCGGGAAATTCCAAGATGCGATGTGGACGGATGAACCGTGGCTTTTTCACTCACGCATCTCGGCGGCGATGAATCTGAAATTGCTGAATCCGCGCGAGGCGGTGGCGGCGGCGGAGCGAGCGTATCGTGAAGGGCGCGTGGAGCTCGCGAGCGCGGAGGGTTTTATCCGGCAGATTCTCGGATGGCGTGAATACGTGCGGGGGATTTATTGGCAATTCATGCCGCGTTACGTGGGTTTGAATGCGTTGGGGGCGCGGGAGAAACTGCCTGAGTTTTACTGGACGGGCTCGTGTGAGATGAACTGTTTGCGCCAGAGCATCACGCAGACGCTGCAACACGGTTACGCGCACCATATCCAGCGTTTGATGGTCACGGGACTTTACTCGCTGCTGCTGGGAGTTGAACCGCAGCGGGTGCACGAATGGTATCTGGCGGTTTTCGTCGATGCCGTGGAGTGGGTCGAGTTGCCGAATACGCTCGGGATGTCGCAGTACGGCGACGGCGGAATCATGGCTTCGAAGCCGTATGCGGCCACGGGTAAATATATTGATCGGATGAGCAATTATTGCGCGGGGTGTCGGTTTGATCCGGCGAAGTCGACCGGTGATGATGCGTGTCCTTTTACGACGCTTTACTGGGATTTTCTGCTGCGTCACGAGACGCTGTTGGCCAAGAACCAGCGCATGGCGTTGCAGGTAAAAAATGTCGCGCGATTGAAACCGTCGGATCGCGCGGCGATCCAGGCCCGCGCGAATGAGATCCGGGCCAACGGAGGATCGCCCTTGGCGGTTGGACTCTTGGGGATTTAGGTTTAACCTTCCTGCATGCCGAAAATGCGCAAAAAATCTGACCTGCCGTCCAAACCCTGCGTGGTGTGCGGTCGGCCTTTTGTGTGGCGGAAAAAGTGGGAGAAGGTTTGGGCTGAAGTGAAATTTTGCTCGGATGCTTGTCGGATGCGGAAAGGCCGGGTGGCGCATGGCTGATGCGATTTTTAAACGCGTGGTGCGAATCGAACGACCCGCGGCGGAAGTGTTTGCCTGGCACGAACGGCCCGGGGCGTTTGGCCGGTTGTGTCCGCCTTGGGAGCGTGTTGAGGTGACGCGTCACGTGGGCGGGATCAGGGACGGCGCGCGGGTTTCGCTGCGCACGAAGGTGGGGCCGATTTGGGCGAAGTGGGAAATCGTGCACCGAGATTATATCGTAGGGCGACAGTTTCGGGATGTGTTGCTGAGCGGACCGTTTGCGCGCTGGGAACACTTACATCGGATCGATCCGCTGGGGCCGGGGGCGTGCGAGTTGACGGATGAGATTCACTATCGGCTACCGCTCGGGCTGCTGGGGCGGCTCGGGGGCGCTGCGTTTACGCGGCGACAGTTGGAGCGGATGTTCACTTATCGACATGCGGTCACGAAGGCCGATCTCGAGCTCGGTTCTTCGGGCCCACGGAAATGTGTTTTGGTTTCCGGTGCTTCGGGTTTGGTCGGGCGCTCGTTGGAGGCGTTTCTGCTCACGCAAGGCCACACCGTGCGGAGTTTGGTCCGACGGGAGCCGAAGAAACCCAACGAATTTAATTGGGATCCGGCCCGTGGAAAAATGGATCCAGCTGCGCTTGCCGGCGTGGACGCGGTGGTGCATCTCGGCGGGGCTAACGTAGCAGGTGGACGTTGGACAGCGGCGCGCAAAGCGGAGATTTTATCTAGCCGCGTAGATGGCACGCGGACCTTGGCGGCGGGCATCGCGTCGCTAATTGCGAGTGAGCGGCCCGAAGTTTTTGTGAGCGCGGCCGCGGTTGGTTTTTATGGCGAACGAGCGGACGAGCGACTCGACGAGCACGCCGCGCTCGGCGCGGGATTTTTAGCGGGCGTGTGTGCGGCCTGGGAACATGAACTCGCCGCGATCGAGCAACTCGGCGTGCGCACCGTGGCCTTGCGCACGGGCGTGGTGCTGTCGCCGGCAGGGGGTGCGCTCGCGAAGATGTTACCCGCTTTTTTGATGGGGGTCGGCGGGCGTTTGGGCGCAGGACGCCAATGGATGAGCTGGATCACGCCGGACGATCTGTGCGCGATGTACGAGCGCGCGATCACAGATAAGGCGTGGCGCGGTGCTTACAACGCGGTGGCGCCGGAACCGTTGCCCAACGCCGCGTTTACGTCGGTCTTGGCACAGGTGTTGAGACGGCCGGCGGTGTTGCCGGTGCCGACCTTGGTGTTGCGTGCCGTATTTGGCGAAATGGCGGATGAGACGCTCTTGGCGAGCACTCGCGCGGTGCCGGGGCGGTTGCAGGCGGCTGGTTTTATCTGGCGGCAACCTGAGTTGGAGCGTGCGTTGCGTCATGTGCTCGGGCGTTAAATAATTTTTTTGATCATGAACGACACAATCGCGGTAGTGGGCGGGGGAATTTCCGGGCTTCTTTTGGCGCGAACTTTGCGCGAGCGCGGGGCCAAGGTGGTGGTCTTGGAAAAAAGCCGCGGTCTCGGTGGTCGTTTGGCGACGAAGCGCGTCGGCGAGGCAGTGTTTGACCAAGGCGCGCAATATTTTACGGCGAAGACGGATCGTTTCGCGGCTTTGGTCGAGGCTTGGCGAGACCTTGGGACCGCGGGAGGTTGGCCGGGAGCCTCGGCGCATCGTTGGATCGGCAAGCCGAGCATGAATGCGCTCGGGAAAATTTTGGCGGAAGGGCTCGAGGTGAAACGCGAGGCCAAGGTCTTAAGCGTGCGGCGCGTGGAGAAAATGTGGGAGGTAGAGATTGAAAATCAGCCGACGTTACGCGTGGGCCGCCTCGCTTTGACCGCGCCCGTCCCGCAATTGCTCGCGTTGTTGAAGGCGGGCAACGTCGAACTTCCGACGGAGGTCGCGAGTGGCTTGGCCGCACTGCGTTATCATCCGTGTCTGGCGTTGTTGGTGACCTTGAGTGGGTCGAGTTTGGTGCCGACCGAGGGCCTGGCGTTGTCGGATGGGCCGGTGCGTTGGATCGCGGATAATGTTAAAAAAGGAATTTCGCCGGGCGGGGCGGCGGCAGCGGCGGTGACGGTGCATCTAAGTCCGGCTTTTGCGGCGGAGCATTACGCGAAGACGGAGTTGGAACTTTTCCCGATGATTGAGCCGGTGATCACGGCGTGGTTGGGCGCGCCCGTGGTCAACGTGGCGTTGCATCGCTGGAAATTTAGCGAGCCGATCACGGTGTTTCCGGAGCCGTGTGTGTGGCTCGACGAGTTGGGGCTCGGTTTTGCTGGTGATGCGTTTGGCGGGGCGCGCGTCGAAGGCGCGGCGCTTTCGGGTTGGGCACTCGCCGATAAAATGGGGACTTAATTTGGGCGCATGAGTGACATCGTCATCATCGGTGCGGGTCTTGCGGGGCTGACGTGTGCGCGGCGCTTGCACGCTGCGGGGGTGAGTTGCGTGGTGCTCGAGGCCGAGGATGTGGTCGGCGGCCGCGTGCGCACGGACATCGTCGACGGATTTCAGTTGGACCGAGGCTTTCAGGTTTTTCTCACGGCGTATCCGACGGCGCTGGCGTGGCTCGATTACGAACAGTTGCAGCTGCGGACTTTTGCGGCGGGCTCGCGGGTACGTTGCGATGGGGCGATGCACGAAGTGAGTGATCCTTGGCGCGAGCCGGGAGCGTGGTGGGCGACGTTGCGCGCTCCCGTCGGTTCGCTGGCGGATAAAATACGAATTGCGACGCTGCGGCGGGCGGCGCGGCGCGGGTCTATGGCGGAATTGTGGGCGCGGCCCGAGACGACGGCGTTGGCCGCGCTGCGGGCGCACGGGTTTAGCGAACGGATGATCGAGCGATTTCTGCGGCCGTGGTTCGGCGGGATTTTTTTGGATCGGGAACTGGAGACTTCGAGCCGGATGTTGGAATTTGTTTTTCGGATGTTTGCGGAGGGGCGCGCGGCCTTGCCGGCGGCGGGCATGCAGGCGATCCCCGAGCAACTCGCGGCTGGATTGCCAGCCGGTACCGTGAGGCTCGGGGCGCGGGTGGCGCGGGTGGAGACAGGTGCTGTTTTTTTAGAAAGTGGCGACCGCATCGCGGCGCGACACATCGTCGTCGCGACAGAAAACGCGGGGACGGCGGCCTTGTTGCCCGAAGTCGCGGTGCCGCGGTGGCGAGCGACGACGACGATTTATTTTGCGGCGGCGAGAAGCCCGTTAGGCGCGCCGATGTTGGTGTTGAACGGCGAGGGGCGAGGTTATGTGAACAATCTCGTGGTCTTGAGTGATGTCGCGCCGAGTTATGCGCCGGCGAGGCAGGCGCTGGTGGCGGTGTCGGTGTTGGGCGAGTCTGCGATGGAGGAGCGGGCGTTGGTTGAACGCGTGCGCGAAGAATTGCGCGCTTGGTTTGGCGCCGAGGTAGTGGATTGGCGTTGGCTGCGGAGCTATCGGTTGCCGCGGGCGTTACCGGCGCGGATGTCGTTGGGGCCTGTGAAACCGGTGACGGTGCGTCCGGGCGTTTGGATCGCGGGTGATGGGCGGACTTCGGCCTCGATTCAGGGTGCGATGGAGAGTGGTGAAGCGGTGGCGGCGGAGATTTTGCACGCAAAGTGAGTGCATGAGTTGAGTTGGGCTTTTTCGAAAAGAGTCTTTCCTTCTGCTGGTTCGCGCGCTTTGTTGAAAGTGTATGGATAAAACCTTCGTCATCTGTAAGCCCGACTGCATGGATCAAAAGCATGTCGGAAATGTTGTGGAGCGCTTTGAGCGCGCTGGCTTCGAGATCATCGGGTGCAAAATGACCCGCTTGGATCCGACGGTGTTGCGCGAGCACTACGCTCATGTGGCTTCCAAGCCTTTTTACCCGGAGATCGAGGCTTTCATGAGCTCGCGTCCCGTGATCATGCTCGCGCTCAAAGGGCCGGGTATCGTCGCCAAGGTGCGTGATCTCCTCGGGCCGACTGATTCCCGTAAAGCCGCCAAGGGCACCATCCGCGGTGACTTCGGTACCGAGATGATGAAGAACGTCTGCCACGCTTCCGACACGGATGAAAATGCCGCGATCGAGTTGGCTCGTTTTTTTAAGGCCTCTGAGCTTTTCGCTTAAAGCGAATTGAGTTCGAGTTCGAATTAACAAAAACCCCGGCCTGTTCAGGGCCGGGGTTTTTTGTGGAGACTTGGAGCGCGCGGAGAACGCGCTCGTCTTCGCGATATTTTTATTGTGCCTGTTTCGCGACCTTGAACTCCGCCGGGCGTTGGCCGCGGGGGAGGGCTAGTAAATCGTAGTCTTGAAAGCCCGAGATTTTCACGGTGGCGAATTCTCCGACGGGGAGATCCTTGGTGACGTACACGCGGCCGTCGATGTCGGGTGCGTCGGCGTCGCCGCGGGCGATACCCGGTTCTTCGACGAGCACGCGCAGGGTCTGGCCGACGTGGCTTTGGCTGACGCCTGCGGCGATTTCTTGCTGGAGCTTCATCAGCCGGTGCCAACGCGCTTCCTTGGTCTTGGCGGGAATCTGGTTTTCCATCTTCGCGCCGCGCGTGCCTTCTTCTTGAGAGTAACGAAACACGCCCAGGCGTTCGAATTTCGTTTCACGGATGAACGTTTCGAGTTCGGCGACGTCGGCCTCGGTTTCGCCGGGGAAGCCGACGATAAACGTAGTGCGCACGGCGATGCCGGGAATGCCCGCGCGGATGCGTTTGATGAGATCGCGGATGTAGTCACCGCTGGTCTCACGCTGCATGGCACCGAGCATGTTGTCGCTGATGTGTTGGAGCGGAATGTCGATGTAGCGGGCGACCTTGGGGCACTCGGCGATGGTGCGGATGAGCTCGTCGCTCCAATGCGCGGGGTGCGTGTAAAGCAGACGAATCCAGAAATCACCTTCGATAGCGTTGAGCTCGCGTAGGAGCGTCGTGAGTGCGGTGCCGCGCGTCGAATCGACGGGTGTGCGGGGATTAGGGCGCTGTTCCCAGGTGTCCATGCCGAAGAACGTGGTGTCTTGGGAAATGAGATTAAGCTCTTTCACGCCTTCTTTGACGAGTTGGCGCGCCTCGGCGACGACGCTTTCGACGGTACGACTGCGGTGGCGGCCGCGGATCTGCGGGATGATGCAGAACGTGCACGGATGGTTGCAGCCCTCGGCGATTTTCACGTACGCGGTGTGCTTCGGTGTGAGGCGGAAACGCGGGGTGTTGAAATCGGGAATGTAGGTCGAGCGCGCGGTAACAAAGTTTTCCGGGACTTGGCCGGCGGCGCGGTCTTTGGCGTAGAGACCTTCGATAATGGGAGCGACCTTGGTCACTTGGTCGAGGCCGATGAACGCATCGACTTCGTCGTTGAGCGACGAGGAAAGGTCTTTGGAAAAACGCTGCGACATGCAGCCGGCGACGATGAGTTTTTGCTCCTTGCGGCGTTTTTTCATGCCGCGGTTCTGATGCACCTCAAGGATGTGGCCGATTGATTCCTCTTTCGAGGAATCAATGAACGAGCACGTGTTGACGATGACCACATCGGCCAGCTCGGCTTCGGGGATGACGCTCATGCCGGCCTGATGGAGGTGGCCGATCATGATTTCGCTATCGACGAGATTTTTTGCGCAACCGAGGGAGATGAGGCTGACCTTGATCATGACTTAAGAGTAAGGGCGGACGTCTGGGCCGGGTGAATAAAAAACCGCGGCATGGGCCGCGGTTTAAATGAAAAAGCCTGGGGAAGTGCGTTACTTCTTAGCCGGGGTCTTGGTGCGGGCCTTCTTGCGTTTGAGATAGGCGGCGCGGCGTTTACGTTTGATGTACTTGTTGAGTTGTTGGCCCATGATTGGTGTGCGTTGAAAGGTTAAGATGTTTCACGGCGTTGAGGGTGAGTCAAGCGCCGCGGTGGGTTGGGAGTGGATGAGAGATTTGAATCAGCTTTGTTCGGGCGGCAGCTCGAGTAGTTTGATCTCGGGGTTTTTCTCAACGAAGTAGCGCATCGTCCAATCGTTGGGGAAAAGTGCGATCGGATTGTCGAATTTATCGGAGCCGAAGCTGACGCCGGTGGCGATGATCAGGCGGGAGTAATCAAAGTTTTTGGCGGTGGCGTCGTCGGGAAGTTTGAGCCAACGCAGTACGGTCCACGGGGTCGGGGTGAGACGAGATTCGGCGTTGTATTCGGACTGGAGGCGCCATTGTACGACTTCGAATTGGAGCGGGCCGACGGCGGCGAGCAGCGTAGCGCCGGGGGGAGCGTTTTTCGCGTTGAAGGATTGGACTACGCCTTCTTGGAGGAGTTGCTCGAGGCCCGCGCGGTATTTTTTGGCGTCGCCGGTGTTGGGATTCGAAATGTAGGTGAAGACCTCCGAGGGGAAGCGCGGGATCTCGTCGTAATAAATACTGCGGTCGGTCGTAAGGGTATCGCCGATACCGAACTCGCTGTGACCCACGAGGCCGATGACGTCGCCGGGCCAGGCTTCGTCGACGGTTTCGCGTTCGCGGCCGAAGAGTTTGTGCGAGGAGGAAAGGCGGACGGATTTGCCGGTGCGTTGGTGGGTGACGACCATGTCGCGATCAAACTTGCCGGAGCACACGCGCAGAAACGCGATGCGGTCGCGGTGTTTCGCATCCATGTTAGCCTGAATCTTGAAGATGAAGCCGGAGAATTTTGCGTCGGTGACGGGCACTTCGCGCGCGGCCGTGGGCTGGGGGAGGCCGGGAACGGTGACCGTGACGGATTTGCGCGGCGCGGGCGGGACGGAGTCTTTGAGAAAACCGTCGAGCAGGAGCTGGATGCCGAAATTATTTACGGCGCTGCCGAAATAGACGGGCGTTTGTTGGCCGGCTTGGACGGCGGCGAGGTCAAAGGGATGGCCGGCGCCGTCGAGCATCTCGAGCTGGTCTTTGACGTCTCGATACGTGTCGTCGTCCATCTTGGCGCGAACGACGGGATCATCGAGATCCGTGACGCTCACGGGCGCTTGGAATTTGCCGCCGGGGACGCGCTCGAAGAGATGGACCTCGCGCGTGCGGCGATCGAAGACGCCGCGGAATTGGGGACCGTTGCCGAGGGGCCAGATGACGGGACACGATTTGAGGCCGAGGACGTTTTCCAATTCGTCCAACAAGTCGATCGGGCTGCGCGTGGGCCGATCGCACTTGTTCATGAAAGTGAAAATCGGAACGCCGCGGCGCCGGCAGACTTCGAAGAGTTTACGGGTCTGGGTTTCCACGCCTTTGGCGGCGTCGATCACCATGAGCGCGGCGTCGACGGCGGTTAGGACGCGGTAAGTGTCTTCGGAAAAATCTTTGTGGCCGGGCGTGTCGAGCAGGTTCACCGCGCAGCCGGCGTAATCAAATTGGAGGACAGTGGAGCTGATCGAGATGCCGCGTTGCTTCTCGAGTTCCATCCAGTCGGAGGCGGTGGCGCGCTGGTTTTTGCGGTCTTTGACGGCTCCGGCGAGATGGATGGCGTTGCCGTAGAGCAGGAATTTTTCAGTGAGCGTGGTTTTGCCCGCATCAGGATGCGAGATGATCGCGAAGGTGCGGCGGCGGGCGATTTCCTGGACGGGCGTCATGGCTAAAGGAAGAGGGAATCGGACGCCGGGCGCAGGGGGAAGACGAAAGTGCGGGCCGAGCTTCGCGAGGGCTAGATGGTGGAGCGGAGTCGCGGGCGATGCATCAGCGGCGCACGGGGACGCCGCGGTCGTGGAGGTAGGTTTTTACCTGCGGGATGGTGAGAGTGCCGAAGTGGAAAAGGCTGGCTGCGAGCACCGCGCTGGCGCGGCCGTCGGCGAGGACATCGGAAAAATGGGAAAGTTGACCGGCGCCACCGCTGGCGATCACGGGCACGGGTACGGCGTCGCTGACGGCGCGCGTGAGGGCGCAATCGTATCCGGCTTGGGTGCCATCGGCGTCCATGCTGGTGAGTAAAATTTCTCCTGCGCCGAGTTCGGTTGCGCGGCGGGCCCAGGCGACGACGTCGAGTTCGGTGGGGTTGCGGCCGCCGTGGGTGTAGACGCGCCAGGATTTGCCGTCGGGTTCGCGTTTGGCGTCGATGGCGAGGACGATGCATTGGGCGCCGAAGCGGTCGGAGGCGCGGCGGATGAGTTCGTGGTCTTTGATGGCGGCGGTGTTGAGGGAGACTTTGTCGGCGCCGGATTTGAGCATGGCTTCGATGTCGGCCACGGTGCGGAGGCCGCCGCCGACGGTGAGGGGCATGAAGCATTGCTCGGCGGTGGCGGCGACGACGTCGTGCATGATGCTGCGCCCGTCGCTGGAGGCGGTGATGTCGAGGAAGACGAGTTCGTCGGCGCCTTGGGCATCGTAGGCTTTGGCGGATTCGACGGGGTCGCCGGCGTCGCGGAGCTCTTGGAATTTCACGCCTTTGACGACGCGGCCGGCATTGACGTCGAGGCAGGGGATGATGCGGCGGGAGAGCATGGTGGTGGCGTGATCCGAATTTGAGCGGCGGCGGCAGCGGAGCAAAAAGAAAGACGCACGTTGCGGTGCGTCTTTCGCTCGGGCGAGCCGACTGCGAGTGGTTTAGACGTGCGCGATGTCGGGGTCGAAGTTGACGGCGAGGCGATAGACGTTGCCGGGACGCATGACGAGCGGGTGATCGCGCACGAGGTGTTGCAGGAAGTGAATCTTGCCGTAGTTGGTGCGGTAGGTCGGATCGGCGCTGACGACTTCGGTCTCTTGCCAGACGGCTTGGAAATCGTCTTTGGCGACGGTACAGCGGTGGCCTTGTTGCCCGAGGGCGAGGGCGCCGACGACGTGGTATTTCGAGTGCGGTGCCGCGATGGCGAGCGTGTAGCGGAATTTATCCAGCGTGACCTGCTGCTTCACCGTGTAGGCGAATTCGCAGCTGATCTTGGTGCCGGTGAAGGTCCACTGGACTTTCACGCTGCCGAGATTTTTGACGAATTCCTCGTTGGTGTTAATCAGCTCGGGCTGGTCGTAGCGGAAGTAGAACGCGTTTTTGAGGCCGAGACCGGTTACGCAGTTCTTGCCGTAGAAGGCAGGAATGGTGACGTCTTTGCCGAAGGTGAGTTCGGGCACCATGATGGGCGCGTAGACGTTGTTGGGCCAATCGAAGACGCCGGGGCAATGCGGGAACGGGAGCGTGTCGGCCGAGAGGTGGCCGCCGGAGCTCACGAGCGGGATCTGCATCTGAATGCCGCTCTCGACATCGCGATAGAGAAACAGGCCTTGTTCTTTGCGGTTACTCTTGTCGAAGATGACGTAGCGTCCGCTGGTGCGCGCGGGTTCGACTTTCGGGCCACCGGCAGGCATCTGGATGGTCTTGGCGAGACGCGACCATTGGCAGAGATAGCGAGCGGCGTCGAAGTTGGCCATGCGCGTGGTGTGCGCGTCGTAGGCGGTGCGTTCGGCGTCGCGGAGGTCGAGGAAACCGTGATCTTGATCCAGATAGGTCTGGTAGAAGAACATGAACAAACGACGCAGGATGTCGTAGTATTTGATCTTCTGGTCGTCGGCGATCCAGCCGTCGCGCAGGCCTTGAAGGATGAGGCTGATGCAGTGCATCTGACCGTAGGCACCGGCGGCGCGGCCGAAGGCCCAGCCGAGCCCGTCGTTGCGGACGAGATCGGGCATCATCTTAATGTATTTCTCCGCGTAGGTGCGGAGGGTGGGGAGCTTGCGGTCGCGCACGCCGCTGTTGGCGTGGAGTTGGAGCGAGGAGCGGATGAAGACGAAGCTCATCACGCCGTAGAGATTGAAGTTGCCGCCGAGGCCGGTGGGGGTGGCGTCGTCGAAGAAGCCAGCGGTGCTGGTGGCGGTCATGCGCTCGACCATGCGCTCGATGAGGCGCGAGGTTTCGTCTTTTTTGGAAAGACCGAGGGAGAAACGGGCGACGGCTTTGGCGACGTTGAAGGCCTGCCAATGGTTGTCGTAGTCGGAGCGGTGGAGGAGGGCTTTGTCGATGCGTTCGCGGGTCTCGTCGACGAGGCGTTCCCAGACGGGGTTGCGCTCTTTGGAAGGACCGAAGCAGAGGAGCCCGAGGGCGGCATAGGCGAGGCCGTTTTCAGCCGGCGGCTCGGTGAACATTTGCGCGGTGATGCAGCGCGCGGCGAGGTCGACGATGTCGTAGCCTTTGAGGGTGGTCTCGCCGGTCGCGCGGTAATATTCGCCGAGGGCGAGTGCGACGTGGCCGGGTTCATCGGCGCGGGAGAGCTCGCCGTTGGCGGGCAGAATGGTGCCGTCAGGCTGAATGGAATCGAGGTTGTGGCCCAACATTGAGCGGGCCATATCGAGACATTGCTCGGAGAAACTATGCATGCGGTGGTTTTTGCGGACTTACTTGGTGACGAAAGG
>CANFSZ010000037.1 GCA_947449835.1 Opitutia bacterium | reverse complement strand
GAGTTGGATGGCACATAGATATTTATCCAAACAGCAGCGGTAAATTGCTGGTATTCGGTAAATTATTCTAACTTATTGTGCTTGACGTACATATAGTTGCGATAAGGTTACAACAACTATTGTAAGTGCCTGTTAATCAATGTTATAGGATACACTTGACGTCCCGACGAAGTGAGACTCGTATAACAGCTAACGCTTAACTACCACCGTCGCTTATGGCTCTTATTGAGCTGTGAGCGACGCACCAAAAAACCGAGGATTCAACGTCCTCGGTTTTTTATTTTTATAAATCAGAGAAGGCTGAGCAGTGGGTCCGATCCAGATCCTCCAAATCTTCGTTTTTTATGTAACGGAAAGTGAATCTGGCAGCGTCATAGATGATGCCCTGTAGTGCTCAGGTCGATCGTACTCTTTTTTCTACGCCTTCGACTAATTCTTTTGCCGATACATCACGGTCTTTTATCGCCTTCTCGGCGACAGGGCTGACGGCATCGAATTCGGAAAGTTCGAGGATTTTGAGACCGAGTCGTATGCAGAAGCGCATCGCATCCTGGTCGGTCATTTCAAGGCTTACGGCTGCTCTCTTTATCTCTTTCAAAAGAGAATCGGACAGGCGAATCGGGATGGGTTTGGATGCCATAATTGAACTTACTCTACAAATTTACTCTGCTAAAACGTTATTTCGAATTCTATTTTGCGATAATTTATCAAACGCCGTCCTTCGTATTTCCCTCAACCAAGGATTAGATAGACGAATCGGGATGGGTTTGGATGCCATAATAATGACTTTTAGTTACTCCGGAAAGCGTGGTCTGGGTCAGTGACTTTCATCGCCCTTGTATACCGCTGAGCGCTTTGAACTTAACAAGTAGAATTATGCTGATCTTTCACCCTATTTTGTATAACAAAATTTTTAACTAATTTTGTAATCCTCGAATATGCCCAAAAAAACCCCCCGTACCAAGAAAGTCACCCTGAGCCCTGCCGATCACAAACACGTGCGACGTATCGCAGCGACAACCAAGCTGACCGAACAGCAGGTGGCTGAGAAGGCGGTTACTCTCGCACAGCCTTTGCTTAAGTTGATCACTCAGACGTTACGCGCCCGTAACTGATTCAGCTAAGCTAGCTCTGCTTGCGCCGCCGCCGTTTCACAGGCGTAAATACCAGCGGAACGGTGGCGCTGTCCCTGCCGTCTTCTACGGTAAATCTGCTCGTTTTCTTTGCACCAATTCCGGTGGCTTTTACGAGTCGATCTTCAACGTAAGGTAGCCGAAAATGAACGGTACATTCGTAACGATTTTTGCCAAGTGAGGTTGCGTTGATTCTGCCGACGACGCCTTCGAGGAATTCTTTCTTGGCTTCATCTTCCATCGTCTTGTGCTTAGTAATCCTAGCGCCAAAGGCAGCCACCTAGTTGGTCCAACGCTGCATCTTGGTGAAATTATTAAGCCACTAGAGTGGAAGGGTATTTCCTGTTTTTGAGCGGTTAGTTATGGCACGAACGCTGCTAAACTTTGGTAGACATAAGTAAAATGGACGATGCTGATCAAAATGGGTCCCAAATTGTTTTAAGCCCCATTTTTAACCCTTCTCAATTTTCCCAAATCGTAATCTCCGCGCCTCGTTTTTGTCACATAAGACCTTTAAATTAGTCCACACTAGCAGCTCTAAAATATCCACCATTTACACATGAAAGAAATTTCCGCTTTCGAGGATTTCAGTCGTCTTATTGTAATTTGTCCCAACGTCTTTCGGCTCGTCGAAAATCATGAATTTCGCATGTGCTTCGATTCGAGCGGACACTCTGCAGCTGAACCGTTGCCACAAAATAATCCGCCAATAGATCACGATTTAAGCGTAGCTTAGATCGTTTATTTTTTGCGTGCTTATTTGATCTTATTTTCGAAAGAACCAACATAAGGCGAAGTTAATCTCAGCCATCGCCCTCGGCTCTTTTTTGAGCTGTGAGCGACGTACCGAAAACCGAGGATTTAACGTCCTCGGTTTTTTATTTTTCGGAATCAGCGAAGCCGGCGCTAGCTCTTGTCTCATACTCTCTCTTTCGCCATTTTTATCGGCTTAAATGATGGCGGCATGATGAAGCCTCCATTTCCCGGTAAGCTATCTTGCAAACCATCGTGTCTCAGCCTAGAACTATGTCTTAAGTAATTTTCGAAATTACCGTTAGTTAAATAACAAGAGATATCATGACGGTATTAACCGCCAATAGCTCCTGAAAGTTCCTTCAAGCCAAAATAAAATGTCCGCCTCTATCAGCAGCTACGGTTCTTCTTCTGGCAGCGATGCCGCCTCCATTTATCAAGAGAAACTAGCTGCGCAAATCGCCGCTAAACAAGCCGCTAAAGCTGCTTCTGCCGCTCCTGCTGCGGCTCCAGCAGCACCAGCGGGCGATGTGGATCACGATGGCGATAGCCGCTAATCGCGTATACCGTTATTATTACTCAACTGTCGCTTGCCGCTCTTTTTTAAGCTGTGAGCGGCGTTCCGAAAACCGAGGATTAATTTCCTCGGTTTTTTGGTTTTCGGAATCAGCAAAGCGGAGTGGGGTGAAGATCCAGTGAGCTGATTGAAGCGCTTAAGCACTCAAGTCGACCGGGGTCTTTTTTCTACGTGTTCGACTAATTCTTTTGCCGATACCTCGCGGTCTTTTATCGCCTTCTCTGCGACAGGGGTCACGGCATCGAATTCGGAAAGCTCGAGGATTTTAAGACCGAGCCGCATGCAGAATCGCATCGTATCCTGATCGGTCATTTCCAACGCCGCCGCGGTCGCTTTGATTTCCTTTAACAAAGAGTCGGAGATGCGTACGGGAATAGGTTTGGATGGCATAAATGAAATTTCTTTATGTAGAATATGTTACATCAAAAAATAAGGCAAGGAGCTGAGGCGGGGATATGACGTATAGCTGGAAAATTAATACCAAAATTATGACGTTCTTTTATTTTTATTGAGTAGAATAACTATCTGCGATTTCTCGGAGTGATGCCGTCGAAAAACGTTCTCAGTAAAAAAATTACGCTGCTAAAATCCGACCAGAAGCGCGTGCGGGTGATCGCGGCGAAAACCAAAATGTCGGAGCAGGCGGTGTTGGAAAAAGCGCTACACACGGCCCAGCCGCTTCTAAAGTTGATTACGCAAGCCGCGAAGGCGCGGAAATAAAGCAGCGAGGTTGATGCTGGGAAGAGGGTCTTAGGCGACCGGACTTGCGTGACGGGATGGGCTTCACGCCTGTTTGATCCGCTCCGATTTCATCTGGCGGCGCATTCGAGGTCTCCGAGGTGAGTCGTAAAACGATGAATTAAACTTAAGTTCGAGCGGTTTCGAGGCTGTCGGAAAAGCGGCGCGGCTCGAGGTGGGGAGAGTGCGCGTCGTTTGCGGTTCAAACGCGGGCTTGATTATCTCAGAAATATTTTTCTTGATCAGGCGTGAATGTTGGTTCCAATCGTCTCCCATCACAATTTTGCCGCTATCGTATAACGGTTAGTACAACGGGTTTTCATCTCGTTAATCGGAGTTCGATTCTCCGTAGCGGTACCACTTTCCAGTCTGAGTCTCGGGTTTCGCCCTAAGCCGAAACCCCGCCCGTTAAACCGAGGATTTTTCCTCGGTTTTTTATTTGGCTGATTTAGCCGGCGATTTTTAGCGCAGCACCGTGTCGAAGAGACGATAAGCGGTCTCGCGTTGGGCGTCGGGGAAATCGTGGGAGCTGTCAGGGTGCTCGACGCGCAGGCCAGCGGCCGCGCCATGCAGCGCGTAAGCTGCGCGTGCGCTCGCGACGACACGGTCCACAGAAGCCCAAGAAAAATTTGAATCGCGCAAGGGCGCGTTGATGAAGACCGGGCGCGGGGCGAGTGCGCCGAGGATTTCGTGGAAATCAAACGGGATGTCCGCGAGGCGGCCGGCGTACGCGAGCAAGCCCAACATGTAGCGCTCCTGGCACCAACCTTTGCCCTCGCTCCAAACCGCCGGTTTGCCGCCGTAGTAATCGAGGTACGAATCGAAGCCACAACTCGACACGATGGCGGCGAGGCGCGGCTCGAAGACGGCGGTATAAAGCGCGTTGTGGCCGCCGAGCGAGTGGCCGATGGCGCCGTAGTGGCCGCGCCGCACGAAGGGTAACGTTTCCAGGACATCGAGCGCGCGCGTGTTGTCCCAGATGGCCTTCATCGTGCCGCTCGCGTAGCCGAGGCCCTTGATGTCGGGCGCGTAGCCCGCGAGGTGCGGATAAGCGGGCGCAATCGTCACGTAGCCGCGCGCGGCGAGCTCGCTCGCGTAGGCGCGATGCGGGAGCGGGCCGAGGCCAATGGTGACGCCAGGGCCGACCGTGTTGTCTGTCGGATGCAGACACAGCACCGCGGGCACGCTGCCGGCGGGCGCGGTGAGCGCAGCTTTGGGAATGCAGAGCAACGCCGGCACGCGGCTGCCGGGTTCGGCTTGGTAGGTGATGCGACGGATGACGTACGTGTCGTGATCGGTTTCGCCCTCGAGGCGCACCTCGAGGGCGACGCGCTTAGCTGACGCGGCCCCGGGAAATGCCCCCATGACCGTTTCCATGCCGCGCACGATCTCGGCGCGACGATCCGCCCATTCGGCCACGGTCTTTACGGCGACAACGGCGCCCGTGGCGTCGTGGCGTATCAGGAGATTTTCGCGCGGAAGTCGCGTGGGCGCCGCGGCAAAAACGGCCAGCGGCCAAGCGAACAACGTGAGCAACGCACGGCGGGCGTAGTGGGGCATGACGTAGCGTCGCGCACGGAGGCGCGTGATTCCAAGCTAAACCGTCGCCGCATCGCGGGTGACGGGCACCACTGCTATCGACGCGGAATTAAAACGGTTGGCCGTTGGCCTTGGTGCCGCAGAGGTTGACGACGAGACCGAGCTCGGCGGCGAGGGCCGCTTTGGCGTAGAGGGCGAGATCGGCGGCCTTGGCGCTGTGGGCGTAGGCGACTTGGATGTGGTTGGCCTTGTGGCGTGCCATCATTTGATCGCGCGAGACGCCGTAGGTGACGGCGTGCATGATGGGCCATTGCTCGGTCGTTTCCTTCCAGCGCCGCGCGGTCTCGGCGGCGGGTAACGTGATGACCTGAGCGCGGCCGAGATCCATTTTAAGTTTACCGGCTTCGACGAAGATGCGGCTCCAGACAATCTCGCCGGGCTTAGCGATGCCGCGCACCGTGCCGCCGCCGAGGCGAAAATACATCGGAGGCTGGCGTAGCGAATCGGTGCCGGCGTAGCCGCCGATGTGATGCGCGGGCGGGGCGCTGCCGGAAATGAGAAACACCCAGACGTAAGCGTCGGTCGTGCCGCTCGCATCGTATGCGCCCCATCGCAGATCGTGCAGCGTGTTTTCGACGGGCTGGCGGAGGGCGGTGTGGACGCGTTGCGTAAAAAGTCCGTCGAGCCCGGCGCATTCGTCGACTTCGTTGAAGTGCGTGAGCGGCTGGCCAGCGCGAATGATTTTTCCGGCGGCGTTTTTCACCGGCGGGCGATCGCTGTTGTTGAGCAGGCCCTCGACGAGATCGCTCGCGGGCAGGAGGTCTTTGAGGCCTTGTTGATATTGGATGCCGATGGACTCGCAGCCAAATTCATCGGCGAGGCGGAGGGCGGCGACGTAGGTTTTGCACTGCCACAACACCTGTTCGCGCGTGAGTTCGGTATTTTCGGCGGTGCCGAAGTGGAACTTCATGCCCTTTTTGACGAGCCATTCGAAGACCGCGCGCGCCTCGGCGTCGCTGACTTGAGTGGCGCTGTAGTAAAGAGCGGATTGGGAAAGACGCTCCTTATAAACGCCCGTCGGAAAGAGCAGCTCGTCGGGGATGATGGCGTTGTACATGCCCATGCAGCCTTCGTCGAAGACGCCCATGATGGATTTACGCTGACTTAGATCGGCGGCGATTTTCTGCGCGACGGCCCGGGCTTTCGCCGGGACTGCGGCGCGGGCGAGAGGTTTGACGTGGTTGGTGCGGTGGCGGGCCTGACCGGTGGTGAGCCATGATTTCAGACCGTTCAGAAAATACGTGTCGGTGAACGCTTCGCTCCAGAGGGTCGAGTAACGAACGCCAGCCTTCGTGAGGGAGCCGTTGAGATTCAGCATGCCGACGAGGCCAGGCCACGTGCCCGACCAATTGGCGACGGTCAGAATCGGCGCTCGGTGAGAGATGAGCCCGGGCAGGAGGTGATGGGAATATTGCCACACGGCTTCGGCGACGATGAGCGGTGTGTGCGGATCGATCGCGGCGAAGACCGCCATGCCCTCTTTCTGCGAACTGATGAAACCGTGTTTCTGCCCGGGCTTGTAGGCGTGGGCACGGACGAGTTTGTAACCGAGCCGAGCCACGGCGGCGGTGAGCGCCTGCTCCATCGCGTGTTGGGCGGGCCAGCAGACTTCGTTGGCGGACTGGCGGAGGTCGCCGTTGGCGACGAGGAGGATGGTTTTCATTTTGGCCATAAAAATCAGTGGGGAAGGTTGGCTAGAGAAAATCGGCGATACTCGAGTCCGAGAATGCACTCGATCTTGCATTAAGAAAATGGATAGATGCCGCAACGACATGGATAATATCGGCCCTCAAGAAGCCACGGCGCTGCTCTCGAAACAGGTTACGCGGGCGCGCTATTTTTTTCTCAACTTGGCGCCGTCGCGCACGCAGGCGCTGGTCTTGGTGATGGGCGGGCGCGAACAGTGTAATCCGGATTACGCGCTCGCGCGCCGATATTTTCCCTTTCACGGGCTGGAGTTTGTCGTTTCTGGCCGCGGCTGGGTTACGCTCGATGGCAAGGAACATCCGCTCGGGCCGGGGACGGTGTTCGCTTACGGTCCCAACACGCACTGCGCGCTGCGGGCGGACGCGCGGGATCCGATGGTGAAATATTTTGTGTCGATAAGTGGCCGCGGCGTCGTGGGTCGGTTACAGCGCTGTGGCGTGCGGCCAGGGGCCGTGCGCGTGTTGGCGGTTCCAGCGGAAGTGACGAGCGTGTTGGAGGAACTCGTGCGCGAAGGGCAACGCACGGGCGCGCTCACGGCGGCAATCTGTGCGGCGCTCGGCGAATTGCTGCTGTTGAAAATCGAAGCAACGACTACTCAGGCTACGCCGACGCTTGAGCCGGCGCGTGAGGCCTTTTTGCGCTGCAAGGCCTTGATCGATGCGCAGGCGGAGCGCTTGGGCACGCTGGAGGAAATCGCGCGCGCGGCCGCCGTCGAGGCTTCGAGCGTGTGCCGCTGGTTCCGGCGCTATCAAGGCACGAGCCCGTACCAATATCTCTTGCGGCGAAAAATGACGATTGCGGCTGAGTTTCTCCTAGAAAATGGCGGACTCGTGAAAGAAGTCGCGCAACGCGTGGGCTTCGACGACCCGTATCATTTTTCGCGGGCATTCAAAGCCGTGCACGGGGTGGCGCCGCGCGCACTCTTGCATTACCGGCAGGTTCGCTAGGCTCTTCGCTTTCATGATTTCACCGACTTTGATCCGTGCGTGCACCGTGGCGCCCCTCGATATCCCGTTGCATGTGCCGTTTGGTATTTCTGGCGGCGCGCAGGCGATGGCCAACAACGTGCTCGTTACCATTGAGCTCGCCGACGGCACTCGCGGCTATGGTGAAGCGGCGCCGCTGCCGCCCTACAACGGCGAGACGCAGGCCATGGCGCTCGCCGCGCTCAACGGCGCGCGCGCGTGGTTACCCGGACGCGAGGGGAACGACTGGCGCGCGCTCGCGGCGGAATTTTTTACGCGTGGCGGGGCGAGCTGTGGCTCGGCGCAGTGCGCGCTAGAGATGGCGTTGCTGGATGCGTGGACGCGGCAGCGTGGCCAGACGATGTGGAAATTTTTCGGCGGCGCGAGCACCACGCTTGAGACGGATATGACCGTGACCACGGGCACCGTCGCGGAAGCGGCGGACGCAGCGCGGGCCATCCGCGCGCGCGGCATCCGCCTGATTAAAGTCAAAGTCGGAGGCGTGGGCGGACCGGCCGGTGATCTCGCGCGCGTAGCGGCGATTCAAGCGGCGGCGCCGGATGCGCCGTTGATTCTCGATGGCAACGCCGGCCTGAGTCGCGTGGCTGCGAGCGAGTTGGTGCGCGGTTTGAAAGCGGCGGGCATCAGCCCGGCGTTGCTGGAACAATGGCTCGCAAAAGACGACCTCACGGGCGCGGCGGCGTTGATCAAGGAATCGGGTTGGAAAGTTGCGGCCGACGAAAGTGCGTGCACGGCAGATGATGCGCGAGCGCTCGCGGCGGCGGGTGCGGCGCACGTCGTGAATATCAAATTGATGAAATCCGGCATCCTCGCCGCGCTCGAACTGGCGCAGGTGGCGCGCGCGGCGGGACTTGGCCTGATGATCGGCGGCAACGTCGAAAGTATTTTGGCGATGAGCGTCTCGGCGTGTTTCGCCGCCGGGCTTGGTGGGTTTGAATTTGCCGATCTGGATACGCCGCTGTTCATGGCGACGAATCCCTTCGACGGCGGGTTCACGCTCGAAGGTGGCCGGATCTCAGTCGCGCATCTCGCGGCCGGACACGGCACGCAACCGCGAGCTTAAGCGGGCTGCCGATATTTGGGGCCGCCCGCGCTCAAGCTGGCGGCAGAATTTATTTCTGCGCGGGCGTCTCGAGACCGCGGCGGACGAGGAGCGGTTTGATGTCGGGCTCGCCGCCGGTGAAATCGCGGAAGAGACCTAGCGCATCAGCCGTGCCGCCGCGCGAGAGAAGTTTGGCGCGGAAACGGTCGCCGTTGGCGCGTTGGAGGCCACCGTTTTTTTTGATCCAGTCGACGGTGTCGGCGTCGAGCACTTCAGACCAGATGTAAGAATAATAACCGGCGGAGTAGCCGCCGGAGAACGTGTGTGAAAAATACGTCGAGCGGTAGCGTGGCGGGACGGCGGCGAAATCGACGCCGTATTTTTTTAACGCCGCGGCTTCGAAGGCGAGAACGCCTTCAGCCTCGGGGATTTCGGCGTCGCTGACTTGATGCCAAGCTTGATCGAGGAGCGTGGCGGCGAGGTATTCGGTGGTCTTGAAACCTTGGTTGAATTTCGCGGCGGCTTGGACCTTCGCGAGCAGTTCGGCCGGGAGCGGCGCGCCTGTCTGATAATGCTTCGCGTAATTTTGGAGAATCTCCGGCCAGCTGGCCCACATCTCGTTCACCTGCGAGGGGAATTCCACGAAGTCGCGCGGGACGGACGTGCCGCTGAAGCGCGGGTATTTCACGTTGGAGAACATACCGTGGAGGGCGTGGCCGAATTCGTGGAAGGCGGTGCGCACCTCGTCGTGCGTGAGCAGCGTGGGCTGGCCTGCGGGTGGCTGAGGAATGTTGAGGTGGTTGCCGATGACCGTGCGCGTGCCGAGCAGGTGGCTTTGCGACGAGTAGGAGTTGGCCCAGGCGCCGCCGTTTTTGTTGGAGCGGGCGTAGGGATCGAAAAAGAAAATCGCGAGGGCGGAGCCGTCGGCGTTGAACACGTCAAACGTGCGCACGGTGGGTTCGTAGACGGGCAGATCGAGGCGTTCTTTGAACGTGATGCCGTAGAGTTTGGTGGCGGCGAAGAACACGCCGTCGATCAAAACACGGTTGAGTTCGTAGTAAGGGCGCAGCTGGGATTCGTCGAAGGCGTAGCGGGCAGCGCGGACTTTCTCGGTGTAAACGTCCCAATCGGCGGCGCCGAGGGTGAAGCCGCCTTTTTCCGCGTCGACGATCGCCTGCATGTCGGCGGCTTCTTTGCGGGCGTTGGCGACGGCGGGCGGGGCGAGTTGGGCGAGGAGTTTATTTAAAACCTCGACGCTGCCGACGGTTTGTTCTTCGAGCTGGTAAGCGGCGTGGTGCGCGTAGCCGAGGAGGGCGGCGCGGGTGGCGCGTTTCTTGGCGATGGCGGATACGACGGCACGGTTGTCGTAGTCGCCCCCGCGGCTGCCGCGGGCGAGGGAGGCTGCCATGAGTTGAGCGCGAGCGGCGTGATTTTTGAGATCGGTGAGCGGGGGTTGGCCGCTGGTGTTGACGAGGGCGATGAGGAACTTGCCGTCGTGGCCGGCGGTTTTCGCGGCGGCGGCAGCCGTGGCGATCGCGGTGTCACTCAAGCCATCGAGTTCGGCGCGAGTATCGAAGAGCACGCCGGACGCGTCGCGTTCTTTTAGCACGTTTTGGGTGAACGTCGTTTGGAGCGTGGCGAGCTCGGAGTTGAGCGCGCGGAGTTTAGCTTTGTCGGCCTCGCCGAGTTTGGCGCCGGCGCGAACGAAGTCTTGATACGTGCGCCACAGGAGGCGGTCGGATTCGGGGTCGAGCGCGAGGGAGGCGCGGGCGGCGTAGAGGCTTGCGATGCGGGCAAAAAGCGCGGCGTTGAGGCGAATCGCGTCGCTGTGTGCGGCGAGACGCGGAGACATCGTGCGCTGGATTTTTTGCATTTCGGGGTTGGTGTTGGCGCCGGAGAGTCCGCCGAAGACGGTGGCGACGCGGGCGAGCAAACGGCCGGAGCGTTCGAGAGCGACGATGGTGTTGTCGAACGTGGCCGGCGCGGGGTTTTGCGCGATGGCGGCAATCTCGGCGAGGTTCTCGGTCATGCCGGCTTCATAGGCGGGCAGGTAGTGCTCGTTTTTGATGAGATTAAACGGGGGGTAATTGAAGGGCAACGGGCTCGGAGTGAGTAGCGGATTGGCCATAGGGACGGCGGAGGTTGAGGGCGCGTCCAGGCCGCGCCGCACAAGGAGTGGCTTGATGTCGGCCTCGCCGCCGGTGAAATCACGGAAGAGACCCAGAGCATCGGCGGTGCCGCCGCGCGCGAGAAGTTTGGCGCGGAAGCGGTCGCCGTTGGCGCGAGTGAGGCCGCCGTTTTGTTTGAACCATTCGACCGTGGTTGCGTCGAGCACTTCGGACCAGATGTAGGAATAGTAACCGGCGGAGTAACCGCCGGAAAACACGTGGGAGAAATACGTCGACCGGTAGCGCGGTGGCACGGGCGCGAAATCGAGACCGACCTTTTTCAATGCAGCGGCTTCGAAGGCTAGCACGCCATCGGCGGCGGGAACTTCCGCGGGCTTCAGGCCGTGCCACGTCAGATCGAGGAGCGCGGCGGCGAGGTATTCGGTGGTGACGTAGCCTTGGTTGAATTTGCGGGCATCGAGAACCTTGGCGAGCAAGGCGGCGGGCAGCGGCTCGCCAGTTTTGTAGTGCTTGGCGTAGTTTTTAAGAATTTCGGGCCAGACCGCCCACATCTCGTTCACTTGCGAGGGAAATTCAACGAAGTCGCTCGGGACGCTGGTGCCGCTGAAGCGCGGGTATTTCACGTCGGAGAACATGCCGTGAAGGGCGTGCCCGAATTCATGGAAGAGCGTCGTGACTTCGTCAAAGGTGAGGAGCGTGGGCTCGCCGGCGGGCGGTTGGGGAATGTTGAGGTGGTTGCCGACGACGGGCTTGGTGCCGATGAGCGTGGCTTGCGATTCGTATTCGTTCATCCAGGCGCCACCGTTTTTGGAGGGCCGCGCGTAGGCGTCGAAAATGAAGAGCGCGAGCGTGGCGCCGTTGGCGTTGAAGACTTCAAACACGCGGACCTCGGGGCGGTAAACGGGCAGATCGGTGCGCTCCTTGAAGGTGATACCGAAGAGTTTCGTGGCGGCGAAAAATGCGCCGTCGACGAGCACGTGGTTGAGCTCGAAGTAAGGTTTCACTTGCGCCTCGTCGAAGGCGTAGCGGGCGGTGCGGACTTTTTCCGAGTAAAGATCCCAGTCGCTGGCGGCGGCGGTGAAGCGGCCCGGTTTGCCGACGAATTCGGCGTCAATGATCTGCTGAATGTCCGCGGCTTCCTTGCGCGCGTTGGCCACGGCGGGCGGGGCGAGTTGGGCGAGGAGGGCTTTGGCGGCGGCGACGTTTTTGGCGGTCTGATCTTCGAGGACGTAGTCGGCGTGCGTGGCGTAGCCGAGGAGGGCGGCGCGCTCGGCGCGGAGTCGGGCGAGGGTGGCGACGTTGGCGCGATTATCGAATTCGCCGCCGCGACTGCCGCGGGCGAGGGAGGCGCGCAAGACGAGCTCGCGGCTGGCGCGATCGGTGAGAGACGTGAGCGCGGGTTGGCCGCTGGTGTTGACGAGGGCGAGGGCGAATTGGCCCGCGTGGCTGGAGGATTTGGCTAGCTCGGCGGCGGCGGTGATTTCGGCTTCCGAAAGACCGGCGAGCGCGGCGCGGTCATTGAAATAAACGGCGGAGGCAGTGCGCTCCTTCAGGACGTTTTGGGAAAACGCGGTCTCTGCGGAGGCGATCTCGGCGTTGAGGGCTTTGAGTTTGGTTTTGTCCGCTTCGGAAAGACGGGCGCCGGCGCGGACGAAGGATTTGTAAGTTTCGTCGAGAAGGCGGGCGGATTCAGGATCGAGGCTCAGGCCCGTCCGGGCTTCATGCAGCGAGCGCACGCGGGCGAAGAGCGCGGCGTTGAGTAGAATGGCGTCGCGGTGCGCGGCGAGTTTTGGGGCGAAGGTTTTTTCGACGGCTTGTAGGGCGGGGTTGGTGTTGCAGCCGTTGATGTTGGAAAAAATCCGGGAGACGCGGCCGAGGAGTTGGCCGGAGCGCTCAAGGGCGACGATGGTGTTGTCGAACGTAGCGGGCACGGCGTTAGTGGCGATGGCGGCCACCTCGGCGAGGTTCTCGGTCATGCCGCGTTCGTAAGCGGGCGCGTAGTGCTCGTCTTTGATTTTGTCGAACTGCGGATAAGCCAGCGGCAGCGGGCTCAAGCTCAGGAGCGGATTGGTGGCGGTAGCGGGCTGGGCTTGGACGATGGACATGAGGGCGAGGAAACCAACGAAGGGGCGAACGAGGTTAGGCATAAAAAAAGCCTGCGCCCAAAAAGGGGACGCAGGCAAGGGCGAGAAAATGGGGCCGAAATTTATTTCTTGGCGGCGGAATTGGCGGGTTTGGCCGGAGGCGGGGTGGGCGCGTAATAGGGCGTGAGCGCAGCGACGATCGCGGCGCGGGCGGTGGCGTGGTCGATAACGCCGTTGTGGCGCCAGAGGATTTTGCCGTTGGGCGCGATGAGCACCGTGTGCGGCAGCGGGCCGGGCCAGTCGGGATCAAGCGCGGCGACTAGGGAGTCCTGATTGGCGCCGGTGAAGAGGTAGTGGTTGGTGGTGCGGCCCTCTTTTTTCACGGAGGCTTGGACGTTTTTGGTGAGACCGGCACCCTGTTTTTGCAGGAAGGCTTGGGCTTTCGCTTCGTCTTTAAGCGCGTCGAGAGAGATGGTGATGAGCTCGAAGTCGCGCATGTCGAATTGGCGTGAGAGCGCGACGAGTGAGGAAAATTCTTCGACGCACGGGGCGCACCACGTGGCCCAGACGTTGACGAGACGGACCTTGGGTGTGGGGTTGGCGCGTAGGGCGGCGACGCCAGCGGCATCGATGCGCTCGAGCGTGACGGGGATTTGGGTCCAACTGGTTTCGCGGACGACGTGGGCGGCTTTTTTCTCACGCCATTTGGTGGAGCAGCCGTGCGGTTTGGTAAGCTCGACGGGGACGGGTTTGCCGTCGAGGAGGGCTAAGATCGCGTTGCGGGCATCGGGCGATTTGACGGTTTCTTCCTGCGGGAAACGCGAATCATCGAAGCGTCCTGCGTAGCGCAGGCGGCGGGCTTTATCGAAGATGAAGACGTGAGGTGTTGCGAGACAACCGTAGGCGCGGGCGATGAGCTGTTGGTCGCCGTCGTAGAGGTACGGGAAATCCCAGCCGAGGCTGGCGGCGTAGGGCTTCATGTCGGCGAACGAGTCGTTGTATTCGCCGTAGCCGAGTTCGTCTAGGCTTAGGCCGTCGGGGTGGTTGGGATTGATGGCGACGAGACCGAAGCTGCGGCCGCGGAGTTCGTCGCGAAGTTTTTGGAGACGTTTTTCGATGCCGTGGGACGTGGGGCAGTGATTCGAGGTGAAGAGGACCATGAGCACATCGGGTCCGGCGAAGTCAGAGAGTTTGTACGTGCGGCCGTCGATGCCGGGGAGAGCGAAATTTGGGGCGGCGTCGCCGATGGCGAGAGTGCGCGTACCGGCGGGGTTGCCGGATTTGTCGAGGAGAGGCGCGGCCGAAGCGGGAATAGAATTCGAAGTATTCTGGGCGGCGCGCGAGCTGAACCCGGTTAACAAAAACGCGGCGCAGAGACACGCGGAGCGAAGGGTGTGCTTGGGGAGGAGCATGCGAACACGGTGCCCCGTGGGATGTTTTTGGCAAGAAAGGGACGAGCGGATCGCGGTGCTTGCTGGAGTTTTTATATTCGCTCTAAAGCAAGGCCTCAGCGGTGGTCGGCCGTCGCTGGTGCGATCTCGACGGCGTAGGTGTGCGTCTGGGCTTTTTTGCCTCGGCCAGGATTGGTGTCGAAATTGCCGCTGAAAATAATCCATCGGCCGTCGGGCGTGAACGTGAGGTTCGGCTCGACGCCGGTGTCTTTGCTGTAGTTGTGACGGGCCAGGTTGACGAGGCGCTCGGTTTTAAACGTGCCGATGTCGATGAGGTCTTTTTTGTCGCGGAACGAGCTGCCACGCACCATTGCGGGACGGAAGAGATAAATCCATTGGCCGTTGCCGGGCGGGTTGAGTAATTCGCCGTCGCCGGTGCGCGTGGCGACGCTGCCGGGACCGCCGCCGTCGCCGGCGAACAGTTTGCCGTCGCGGGAGACGTTGTAGTGGACGGACCATTCTTGGCGCGGCAGATGGTACCACGTGCGGTGGCCGGTTGTGAGATCGACGCCCGCGAGCCAGAAAACGGTGCTGCGCGGCGTCTGTAAATCGTACCAGACTTGTTTGCCGTCGGGGCTGAAAAATTCGTGGCCTTCGATCTCCATGCTCATCGTGCGCTCGTGCAGAAGGCGGGCGGGCGAGGAACCGTCGGCGCGGATCGTCCACGTGCGGTCGTTAAAGTGCCACGGGCCTTCGTGGCAGAAAAGAATTTGGAGCGGATCGGTGGGCGAACATTGGAGGTGATTCGTCCAGTCGTTTTCGCGGTGGATGACGCGGAATGCGCCGGTCTTGAGGTCGACGGTGTAGATCATTTTCGGCGTACCGGCGGACCATTGGGCTTCGAGCGTGCCGCCGCTGCCGCCCGTGGGAGGCGTGCGCGGGATCGTCTGGCCGTCGGGATCGGGCGCGATGCCGACGAGGAGCGTTTCGTCGCAGTTGATCGCGTACTGGCCGCTGCGGACGCGGGCCGGCGCGGGGAGTTGCGTGACTTCGCGGACCGTTTTCGTGTCGAGGTGGATGGCGATAATCGCGTCGCCGCGCCGCACATAGGCTTCGCGCGTGCGCCACGCGGTGGCGATGACGCGAGCATCGGCGGCGATGATTTCAACTTTGGGCGGTGAGACGCCGAGGGTGGAAAGATCCACGGTGGCGATGCCTTTGGGGGTGTTGAGGACAAGTTTATCGCCCTCGGGCGTGTAGCCGTTTTGGTGGAAATAGAGACTGGAGCCGCCGGTGTCGGGCGAGAGGCGGATGACGCGATGGCCGGTGTCGGGGTCGATCCAGTCCGAGCGAAGCACGGGTGGCGTGGACTCGGCGGCGGCGTGAGTGAGCGCGAGCAACGTTAGCGTGAAAAATAAACGCAGGGTAAGTGACATGGTGAAAATGGGGGTTCGCGCGCAAGACGAGGCGCGCGCGAGGGCGTTGCGGTTAGGGTGCGCGGACAGTCTGAAGGTCGGTCGCCTCGCTCGCTGAAGCAGGCAGGTAAAAATCAGGATACGCTGATCGGCGGCGGATTGCGCCAGCGCCGCCAACGGTGCCAGGCGAGGGCAAAGCCCGTGTAAACGAGCACGCAACCGCCGAGCGAGGCGAGGGCGGCGACGAACTGACCGAGCGCGCCGAGCGCTTCGCCGGTGTGGAGAAAGCGCGTCCACGAGCGGACGCGTTGGGCGGCGTTGAGGTTGGCGTAGCCGTTGGTTTTGAGGATTTCGCCCGTGAACGGATCGAGCGTTAACGTCGTCAACGCCGTGCGCGGCCACGCATCGGCGGTCCGCAGGGCGACGGTGGCCGACGTGGGCGCCGCAGCGGGGTTGGCCCCGCGGTACGTGAGGGACGTCCACGTAGGCCGTTCTTTTTGCGCGCGGGCGATTAAGATTTCGGCGGGTAAAGTTTGGGCCTGGGCGGCGTGGGGCGGGAGCGAAGCGTTGGGCGCGGTCGACTCGACCGGCGCGGACGTGGGCGGCGGGGGTGGCGTGCCGGTGAGCGTGAAAATCAAATTGCCGGCCCAACGATAGGAAATCGGTAGCGCGGTGAGCGTGAGCACGATCAAGACCGGAGCCGACCAGAGGCCGATGACGTTGTGCCAATTCCAGTCGCGCGCTTTGGCGTTGGCGGCGGGGACGAACCAGAGCGAGCGCTTTAGGCCCTTGGTGCGCCATTTGCGCGGCCACCACAAATAGAGGCCGGACACGGCGAGGAAAAAGAAAGCGAGGTTGCCCGCGCCGTTGATCGCTTTACCGATTGGGCGGTTGGGTCCGCCGAGGGCGAGTTGGCGGTGCCAGTCTTCCATGAGCTGCAGGAAATCACGCGTGCGCGTGGCGGCGACTTGGCGGATTTCACCGGTGAAAGGATGGGCGTAAAACGTCTCGTTGCGGCCGGCGGTGAACGCGACCGCGGCGAGCGGGTGGTTTTCGAGCGCGAGGCCGGAAAGTTTAGCGTTCGGATGGGCGGTGCTCACGCGCGCTTGGAGCTCAGCGAGACTCAGGCGCGGGGTTTCAGCGACAGGCGGCGCGGTGCGGCGGGCGTCGCGCTCGGCGAAGGCGACGAGTTCTTTTTCAAAGGCGAGCGCGGTGCCGGTGAAGCACATGATGCTGATCGACAGGCCCGCGATGAGACCGGCGAGCAAGTGGAGCCAAAAAAGCGTTTTACGAAATGTCATGAAAAAGCAGGAGGTGAATTACAGGACCAGCCCGGAGCGGATGCGCCCCGTGACAGAAAAAAGGGGCACAGTCGCCGAGCTGATGCGAGAATGGATATTTGACCTGTTCGACGGCGAGGGCATTAACGCGAACAGAATGGCTGAACGACTTATCGTTAATCTGGGCGAGCGGAGTTATCCGATCTGGTTTGGGTCGGACTTGGGCGCGGAGGTGCGCGCCAAGCTGGCAGAATTCACGGCTGCCGGGCGCAAGGTCGCCATCGTGACCGATCAAACGGTGGCGACGCGGCAAGCGGCGGCGCTGGCTGCGATGTTCGGTGCAACGCCGGTGCTGGCGCTCGCGCCGGGCGAAGCGACGAAGTCGTTGGCGGAACTCGGGCGCGTGTTGGATTTTCTGGCGGCGCAGCGCCTGGACCGCACGAGCGTGCTTTTTGTCGTTGGTGGCGGGGTGATCGGCGATCTCGCTGGTTTCGCGGCGGCGGCGTATTTGCGCGGGATTGATTTTGTGCAGATGCCGACGACGTTGCTCGCGATGGTTGATAGTTCCGTCGGCGGAAAAACGGGTATCAATTTGACCGCGGGAAAAAATCTCGTCGGCGCGTTTCACCAACCGCGCGGCGTATTCGTGGCGACCGGTCTGCTGGCCACGTTGCCGCCGCGGGAATTTGCCGCGGGCATGGCGGAAGTCATCAAGTACGGTTTGCTCGGCGATGCGGGGTTGCTGGCGCAGCTTGAGCGGGCGCCGTTGACGGTAAACTCGCCCGAGTTGGCCGCGGTCGTGCGGCGATGCTGTGAATTGAAGGCGGCGATCGTCGAGGCCGACGAACGCGAACTCGCCCAAGAAGGCGGTCGGGCGTTGTTGAATCTCGGCCACACATTTGGCCACGCGATCGAGCAGGTGACGGGCTACGGCGCGTACTTGCACGGCGAAGCGGTGGCGATCGGCTTGTGTGCGGCGGCGCGGTTGTCGGAAAAACTCGGCGCGATCGGCGCGGTCGAAGTCGCCCGCGTGGATGCCGTGGTGGCGGCGCATGGGTTGCCGACGCGCTTGCGCGCACCGTTGGCGCTAGGCGAATTACGGGCTGCGATGGCGCGGGATAAAAAAGTCCGCGCCGGCGGGTTGCGCTTCGTGGTCTTGAAGGCTTTGGGCGCAGCGGCGACGCAGGGTGGGATTGATCCGGCGTTGGCTGATGCGAGTTTCGCCGCGGTGGGCGCGGTTTGAGCGTGAGCGGGAGTCGTCGGACCTGGATCGTGGACGCCCAAAAAATCTCCGTGTGTTTCTTAGGCGGCGTGCGCTAGGCTGTTGCTATGTCGGCCATCGACGAAGGCATCGTCCGCGAGTATTTTGAACAGAACGGATTTTTCGTGCGCCAAGCGCGAAAATATTCCGTGACCGCGCGCAAGAAAACCGGGGAAGAAGAGATCGATTTATTGGTGTCGAATCCGGCCTGGGTGCGCGGCAGTCGGGCGCCCGATTTTTTCCTCTTCGCGAACGAGCTGCCCTTCATCCAGCGCGCCGTGGTGTCCGTGAAACCGTGGCACACGAACGTCTTTACGCCGGCGATTCTACGGGGTTCGCCGGAGATTTTTGGGTTTCTCGAAGAAAACGTACTCAAGCAAGTCCCGCGGTTTTTCGAGCCCGATGCGCCCGACGGTGAGCACGCCGCCGTGGTGACGAAGATTCTGGTGTTGCCCGCGTTGCCGACGGCGGAACCGTTTCGTTCGCAGAGCGTAGCCTTGCTCAAGGAGCGCGGGGTCGATGCTATTATCTCGTTTCGCGCGATGCTCACCGACCTGATCGACAAAATCGAAAGCAACCAAAACTACAGCAAGAGCGACACCTTGCAGGTCATGCGCATTTTGAAAAACTACGATCTCCTCAAAGACTCGCAGCTCGATCTGCCCGTAGGCCGCGAGCCGGTGAGCCGTAAAATCCGCGCCGACTTGATCAAATGAGCAGCAACATTCATCCCACGGCCCTCATCGAACCCGGCGCCCAACTCGGCGCGGATTGCGAGATCATGGCCTACGCCGTGATCACGCGCCATTGCGTGTTGGGCGATCGCGTCGTCGTGCATCCGTTCGCGGTCATCGGCGGCGATCCGCAATATTTGAAATTCGACCGGGCGCTGGCGACCGGCGTGCGCATCGGCGCAGGTACGGTCATCCGCGAACACGTCACGATTAACCGCTCCATCCATGCGGGGCAGGCGACGACCGTGGGGGCTGGCTGTTTTCTGATGGCCAACGCCCACGTCGCGCACGATTGCGTGGTCGCCGATCACGTCGTGCTGGCCAACAACGCCATGCTTGCCGGCCACGTCGAGATCGGGGCCAACACCTTTGTCGGCGGCGGCGCGGGACTGCATCAATTTTGTCGGATCGGCGAAGGCGTGATGGTCGCGGGCAACGCCTCGGTCACGCGCGATGTGCCCCATTTTACGATGGTGGCGGAGCGCGACGAAGTCATCGGTTTCAACGTCGTCGGTCTGAAGCGGCGCGGCGTCGAGCGCGCGGCCATAGCGCAATTAAAAGCCGCGTTTCACGACGTGTATTTCACGCCAGGCAACATCCGTGAAGTGGCGGTGGCGTTGCTCGCGGGCGGAAATTATCCGAGCGCGGTGGCGCGGAAATTCCTCGAGTTTTTCAGCGGCGGTAAACGCAGTTTCGCGCGTGCGCGTCGCGCGTCAGCTGATGAGGCGACGGAATGAGCGCAGCGAAACTCGCTTTCACGTGCGGCGATCCCGCGGGCGTCGGCCCTGAGATCGTGGCGGCGTGGCTCGCCGCGCATCCTGCGGAAGCCGCAGCTGTCGCCGTGATCGGGCCAGCGCGTTGGCTGGCGTCCCTCAAGACGACGGCGACGAAGATCGCTGTGGGCTTGGAAGATTTTGGGGCGACGCCGGGCCAACCGACGGCCGATGGCGCGCTCGTGGCGTGGGCGGCGATGCAACGCGCGGCGGATGGTTGCGCGGCGGGTGAATTTTGCGGCGTCGTGACTGGCCCGGTGAGCAAAGCTGCGCTGGCGCGCGTGGGTTACACGTGGCCGGGGCAGACGGAATTTTTTGCGTCCCAATGGGGCGGTGAACCGGTGATGGCGTTTTGCGGCGGGCGCTTGCGCGTGGTGTTGACGACGTGGCACGTGCCGTTGTGCGAAGTACCGCAACTCCTCGGGCCGCAGTTGCTCCATCGCACCGTGGCCGCGGCGGATGCGCTCGCGCGCGCCGAAGGTATCGCGGCGCCGCGCATCGGCGTGTGCGGGCTGAATCCGCACGCGGGCGAGGGCGGGCTACTCGGCGAAGAGGAACGCGATTTTATCAACCCCGCGCTCACGCAGATGCGCGCGGAGTTTCCGGGGCTGAGTGTGTGCCAACCGGGCGACACGTTGTTCGCGCGGGCTTTGCGCGGTGAGTTCGACGTGGTGGTGGCGCTCTATCACGACCAAGGGCTCGCGCCGTTGAAGGTGATTGATTTTGACGCAGCGGTGAACGTCACACTCGGGCTGCCGCACGTGCGGACGAGTCCGGACCACGGCACGGCGTTTGGTATTGCCGGTCAGGGCGTGGCCAGCGCGACGAGTTTTGCTAATGCGGTGATGGTGGCGCGGCGCTTGATAAACGCGCGCAGGCCGCGATAGTCGGAGTCGAATGTCATCGCCCGCTCCCGAGATTTCTCCGTCTGAACCGTTGCCTGAGGGCGTGCGCGCGGGCAACGAGAACCTCGTGCAACTCACGCCCGCGGCCGGCGGCAAGGTCGCGGCCTTGATCGCGCGTGAGGCGCAGGGCGAGTTTTTGCGCATCGCGATTACTGGCGGCGGCTGCAACGGGCTCAGTTACAAGATGAAGTTCGTGCCGGCGCCGAAGCGCGGTGATATCCTCGTGCGCACGGCCAACACGCAGGTCGTCGTCGATCCGAAGACGGCGCTCTATCTTAAAGGCACGCATTTAGACTATTCGGGCGCGATGGTCGCCGGGGGGTTCAAGTTCTCCAACCCCAACGCCAAGGCCAGTTGCTCCTGCGGCGAGAGCTTTAGCGTATGAAGCTCGCCGCGGCGAACTCGGCCAAATTGGTGTTGCCCCGCGAGGGCCGAGCGGCGACACATGGTGTGACCTCACTCTTTTGACCAAACCTAATTGATGGCTACTTCGTTCCCTTCCGCCGGCGGTGGCGGCAATCGCTCCGGTTCTTATCAGCGTCGCAACGTCGACCCTTTCGCGGCCATCCGCCGCAATCATCGGATCAAGGTGCCCTCCGTGCGCTGCATTTCGCCCGAAGGCAAACAGCTCGGTATTCTCGAAACCACCAAGGCCATTTCCTTGGCTTTGGAAGTCGGCCTCGACCTCGTCGAAGTCGCGCCCAACGCCACGCCGCCGGTCTGCCGTATCATGGATTTCGGCAAGTACGTGTACGAGGAACAGAAGAAGACCTCTCACGTGAAATCCACGGCGAGCAAGATCAAGGAAATCGAATTTAGCGCGCGTATTGCCGACGGCGATTTCTTTACCAAGGTCCGCCACGCCGAAGAATTTCTCGGTCACGGCAACAAGGTAAAACTCCGCCTCAAGTTCCGCGGTCGCGAAATGGCGCACACTGATCTCGGTTTCGCCGTCATGACGCGGGCGGTCGGCGAGTTGGTTGGCATGGGTAATCCCGACGCCGAGCCCAAGCTCATCGGTCGCAACATTCACGTGATGCTCACGCCGCTCGCGCCCAATAAGCGCAAGCCGAAGTTCCAATCGCAAGGCAGCTCGCCCGCCGTTGATGATGGTCCCGATTTGTCGGGCGACGACGACGAGGATGACAAACCCACGGCGTGAGCCTGAGGTTTTTCGTATGAACACCCCGCGGGTGCGATGGGCCGCGCTGGGTGGCTTGATGATCGGGTTGCTCGTTTCCGGCGTCGCGGCGCAGGAAAACGTCCCGCGTTTACCTCCGACTCGCCCGAACGGTCCGTCCCCGGCTCCAGCCGCGCCTTCAGCGGCGAAGCCTAAAACCGAGACCTTCAGTTCTGCCCAAGTCCCGCGCTCCACGCGCTTCGGTGCGGCTGATTGGGTCGAGATCGGCATCGCGGCCAAACGCCTCGGGCTCAAAGTAGGTTGGACGCTTTCCTCGCGCGAGGCGGTGCTCACCGATAAAGACACGCGTCTAGAACTGGCCTCCGACCGGCTCGAAGCCGGCCTCAACGGCCAACGCATTTTCCTCGGGCAGGCGCCGATATCGCGCAGCGGAAATTTATACGTGAGCAAGATCGACCTCGAGCGCTGCCTCGTGCCGCTCGTGCGTCCCGCCTTGCTCGGCGTCCCCAAGCCCGCCCCGAAAACCATCGTGATCGATCCCGGCCACGGCGGGCCCGACACCGGCAAGGTCAATGGCGCGCTCGGTCTCTTTGAGAAAACCTTCACGCTCGATACGTCGTTGCGCTTGAAAAAAATCCTCGAAGCCCGCGGCTGGAAGGTCGTGCTCACGCGCACCGACGACCGGCAGTTGAAACCGGGCAAACAGGACGACTTGCAACGCCGCGCCCAGATCGCCGACGAGGTCGACGCCGATGTGTTTGTGAGCATCCACTTCAACTCCGTCGCCGAGCAGGTGGAGAAAGTCAGCGGGGCCGAGGTCTATCGCTTCACGCCGCAACACCAGCCGCCCGTCACGCGCGCGCTGCGTCGCCTCGACGACGAGGTGCTCAATCCCGGCAACGGCAACGATGTCTGGAACAGTCTCCTCGCGTACTCGATCCAGCGGCGCCTGCTGCGCGACTTGAAGCTCGATGACCGCGGTTTCAAACACGACCGGCTCGCCGTGCTTCGGCTCGTTTCTTGTCCCGCCGTGCTGATCGAAGGCGGCTTCCTTTCCAACACCACCGAGGCCCGCCGCATCGCCAACGCCACCTACCGCCAGCAACTCGCCGAGGCCATCGCCAACGGTCTGGGCACCTACGCGTCGCAGTTGCAAAGTCTGCGTAGCGGCGCGAACGATTCCTCTCGTTAAACTCAAATCTCACGCTCTCTCATCGCGCTCATTACTCCTCCATGAACTCCCGTCACTTCGCCGTCTTCTTCGTCGTTCTTGCCGCCGCCGCGCCGCTCGCGGCTTGGGATTACAACGGTCACCGCATGGTCAACCAGCTCGCGTTGCAGGCCTTGCCGGCTGAGTTCCCGGCCTTCGTCCGCGAGCCCGCCAACATCGAGCGCGTGTTGTTTCTCTCCGGCGAAGGCGACCGTTGGCGCAACGTGCCCGACCTCATCATGAAACAATCCGGCGGCAGCTGGACCGATCATTTCTGCGACCTCGAACAACTCTCCGAGGTCGGTATCGATCCAGCCAAGGTCTCCTCGTTTCGCTACGATTTCATCGTGCAATTCGCCGCTGCCCGCGCGGCACACGCGGATAAATTGCCCAAGATCGATCCGGCCAAAAACGCCGATCACACGCGCGAGTGGCCCGGCTTCGCGCCGTGGATGATCGCGGAGCATTTCGCGCGGCTGCGCTCGGCGTTTGCTTATCTGAAAGTTTTCGAAGAGCTCGGCACGCCCGAGGAAATCGCCAACGCCAAGGCCAACGCCATCTACACCATGGGCGTCATGGGCCACTACGTCGGCGACTGCGCGCAGCCTTTGCACACGACCGTGCATCACAACGGCTGGGTCGGTCCCAACCCCAAAGGCTACGCCACCGCGAGTGGCATCCATAGCTGGATCGACGGTGGCTTCATCGCCAAGGCCGGCATCAAGCTCGACGAAATCTCCTCCCAAGTGAAACCCGCGCAACCCATCGCCCTCGCGCCCCGCGCGGATGGACGCGAGCCGTTGTTCGTCGCGGTGATGGATTATCTCATCGCCTCGCAACAACGCGTCGAGCCGCTCTACGCGATGGACCAGGCCGACAAATTTCGCGTGAAACCCGGCGTGACGCCGAGCGCCGAAGGCCGCGATTTCATCAAAGCGCGCTTACTCACCGGCGGCGAAATGCTCGCCGCGATCTGGGTGACAGCGTGGCGGGCGGCTCCGCCCGATACGTTTTTGCGCACGCAGTTGATCCGTCGGCAGGAAGAAGCCAAGGGCGCGAGCGCCGGCGCGGGCCGGCCCTGAGCGCGAGTGCCGGAGTTGGATTGCGCGCTCATGCACGACGATTACGCGGAACGTTTTGGCGGTGTCGGTCGGTTGCTCGGCACGGCGGCGCTGGATAAATTACGCGCGGCGCACGTCGCCGTGATCGGCGTCGGCGGCGTGGGCTCGTGGACGGTCGAGGGCCTCGCGCGCAGCGGCGTGGGTGCGATCACGTTGATCGATCTCGACGATGTGTGCGTGACCAATGTGAACCGCCAGTTGCCCGCGCTCGATGGCCAGATCGGCCGGCCTAAAATCGACGTGCTCGCTGAGCGCGTGCGGTTGATCAACCCCGCGTGTCGCGTCACGACCGTGGCGGAATTTTTCACGCCGGCCTCGGCGGAGCGTTTGCTCGCCGGGAAATGTGACGGCGTCGTGGATGCGGTGGATCTCATGTCGCACAAGGCGCTCATCATCGCGGCAGCCGTGCAGCGACGCCTCAAATGCGTGACCGTCGGTGGCGCAGGCGGGCGGCGCGATGCGACGCAATTGCGCGCGGGCGATCTCGGGCAATCGGGCTGCGACGAGCTGCTGCGCCAGGTGCGCAAGAAGCTGCGGCGCGATTACGGTTTCGCCGGCGGCAAAGGGAATCTCTACGGCGTGCGTTGCGTGTGGACCGAGGAGAAACCGGTGTTTCCGTGGGCCGATGGCACGTGCCGCGCCGAAGTCGAACCGGGGACCAACTTGAAGTTGGACTGCGCGACAGGCTTTGGCACGGCGGTGTGGGTGACGGGCGCCTTTGGCCTCGTCGCCGCGCAGGAAATGGTCCGCGAACTCGCCGCTGAAAGCGCGCAGGTTTGAGCAAACGCTCCGCGCTCAAGCGCCGAGGAAGAGGCGGCGGTAGTTGGCGGCGACTTGGGCGGTGAGGGTTGCCAGCGGGACCTCGCAGAGCGTCGCGAGGGCCGCGTAGGTCGCGGCGAGATTAGCGGGGTGGTTCAACGCGGGCGCGGCGGCGAGCGCAAAGGGCGCGTGCGCAGCTGGAGCCAACATCGCGGGCGCATCGGTTTCAATCAGCAGGCGCTCGAGCGGGATCGTCTGATACAACGCGCGCAGGCGGGCGTGGCGCGGGGCGAGGTACGCGCCGTTGAACGAGAAATACGCGCCGAGTGCGGCGAAGGGCGCGACGAGTTCGACCGAGCCGCTGTAGGCGTGCAGGAGAAAACCACGCGGCGGGAGCGGGCCGGCTTGCAACGTCTCAAGCAACAGGCCGAAGGCGTCGATGCAGTGAATCGTGGCGGGTCGGTCGAGCGCGACGGCGAGCGCGAGCTGCGTTTGGAAAAGGTCGCGTTGCTCGTCCAGCGGCGCGCGGCGCAGGCCGGCGAGGCGCGGATCATCGGGCCGGGCGCGGTCGAGCATCCAGCGGTCGAGCCCGATCTCGCCGACCGCTGCGCGGGGATCGGCGACGAGATAATGGCGCAGCGTTTCGAGCCACGCGGGGGAACGGTTGCCCGTGTCCCAAGGATGCAAGCCGTAGCTGGGCGTGAGGTGGAGCGCCGGGTGGTGCGCTGGGACGCTCGCGGCGAGCGCGGCGACCGTGGGCCAGTCGGCCTCCTCGGTGCCGTTGACGACACAGTGGGTGACGCCGGCGGCAGTGAGCGCGGGGAGAATCGCCGAGACGTGCGGGGCGAGCGCGGGGGCGGCGAGGTGGTTGTGCGCGTCGCAGTAGGTCATGACGAAGCGGCGGCGGCGCGGCGCTCAGGCGAGGTGCGACTGCGCGAGGGTGCGGATGCGTTGGCGGACGGCGGTGAGACCGTTGCGACGCGTGGGGGAGAGGTTGGCGAGGAGCTCGAGGGTGGCGAGCGGGTCGGCGTCGCTCGCGGCAATCTCGGCGGGCGTCGCGCCGCTGAAAAAATCGGCGAGGCCGACGACGAGACCGCGCACGAGGGGCGAGTCGGCATCGGCGTGGAAAGCGAGTGAACCATCGGGCCGGAGCTCGGCGGTGAGCCAGACGGCGGAGATGCAACCGAGCACGCGGTGCGCCTCGGTGCGGGCGGCGGCGGGCAGGGGCGGGGCGAGCCGGGCGCGATCGACGAGGAGGGTGAGACGCTCCTGGAGGTCGTCGATGGGCGTAAAATCGTCGGCGAGCGCAGAGAGTTTGGCGGCGAGGATCACGCCGGAGAGTGCAACGCGCGCGGCGACAGGGGGCAACCTTGTAGCCGCGCCTGCCGCAGGGTTTCCCAGCGGGTGGTCAGGCGTTTGGATCGACGAGGCCAGCGCGCGCACCGACCGGTCGTGAAGCGCACCTTGAGGGCGACCCGCGGAAATCTCAGCCGACTAGGTTTTCGCTTGGTTTCGCGGGGCGGAGCGGAGGCGCGGCGGCTTTAAACCGAGGGGGCGGGCTTGGGCTTGCGGGCGCTGGACTTGCGCTCGGAGGTGCGGGTGCCGCCGGCGAGCTCGTATTCGTTGCTATCTTTGCCGTAGAGCGCGCCGGCGGCGGAGAGCAGGGTCGAACACAAGTTCCGCAACTCGGCTTCGGAGTCGGCGAGGTCGTTTTGGACGACATCGAGTTCGCTCAGCTTCATGTTGTAGCTTTCCAAAAGCTTTTTGGTTTTAGAAATGCTCGTTTTGAGCGTGGCGAGGTTGTTGTTCGGGCCGAAATTCAACGGGGGATCAATTTCCTCCAGACCAATCGCGCGGTTTTCCGCTTTAGTGAGCATCGACGAAGAGCGTTTTTTACGAGCCATCTTTTGAAGTGAGCTTGAGGTTAAAAATGTGCCCTCAGCCACAAGCGATGGTTCTCGTGCAAACCACCTTGAGGCAGAGATCTAACGACGTGTAACCTGATCTAATGTAGATAAAATGCAAGTGATAAAGCAATCGTTTCGCCAGAAACGATGAAAAACGCACCTAAAGTGGTTTTTGGAGGGTAAAACTCATGTTTTCGGGTCTTTTGTAGTGAAATCATCGCTAAAAACCCCAATTTAGACGTAAACGAGGTTTATAAAACCTCGACTCACCTTGGTTACAACCTGTTCAACCTAACGTGAGACGCGTTTCACGTCATGTAAAACGTGTCTCACGTCGTTTAAGACGCGTCTCACGTAACGTGAAAGGCGTCTCACGTAACGTGAAAGGTGTCTCACGTAACGTGAAAGGTGTCTCACGTAATGTGAAACGTATCTCACGTCGTTTCAAACGCGTCTCACGTCATTTAAGACGCGTCTCACGTAACGTGAAAGGCGTCTCACGTCGTTTTCAACACGTCTCACGTGACGTGAAACGTGTTTTACCTCATTTTTAACGCATCCAGACACTCATTCTACATGCGTAGTTTTAGCTAAAAGGAAAAAACTAAAACTAAGTAGACTCCACAGGTTTGATGCAGGGCGTGGGTTACCCATTTAAATCGCCTGCATTAAGTAAATACCACCTTTGACTTCATGTTTTATGACTTAACATCATATCCTAAAATTCTCGCTTTATCCAACGCCGCCACGACTAGACCTTTTCTTTATTCGCTACCATTTTATATCCGGGCTACCTCGCAGTGGCTCTACGTTGCTCGCCGCTATTCTGCGCCAAAATCCTCGTATCCATGCGGCGATGACGAGTCCGGTTGGTTCGTTGTTCTCGGCGCTGCACAATACAATGGGGCAGGGTAACGAAATGTCCGATTTCATCGACGAGAAACAGCGGGCGCGCATGCTCCGCGGGTTGTTTGAGCTGTATTACAAGGATCACACTCAAGACATCATCATCGACACGAATCGACTCTGGTGCGCGCGGTTG
>CANFSZ010000036.1 GCA_947449835.1 Opitutia bacterium | reverse complement strand
GATCTGGCACCTCCCCGTGCCTCAATCGCTCAAGGACGAATGGCTGCGCCTCGAGACGCGCCGCCACTTTCTCGGCCGCTCCGGCAAAGCCCTCGCTTGGGCCGGTCTCGCGAGCATTTTAGGCCGCGGTGCTTCATCCGCTCGCGCCGCGAGTCATCCCGCCGACGGCGCCGCGCTCGCCGCGCAACTCCCGCACTTCGCGCCCAAAGCCAAGCGCGCCATTTATCTCTTCATGGCCGGCGCGCCATCGCAGCTCGAGACCTGGGATTACAAGCCCGGCCTACAATCTCTCTTCAACACCGACCTTCCTGAATCCGTCCGCGGCGGCCAAGTTCTTACCGGCATGACCGCCAGCCAAGCGCGACTGCCCGTGGCCCCGAGTTTTTACAAATTCGCCCAACACGGTCGCGCCGGCCACTGGGTCTCTGAGCTCTATCCTTGGACCGCAAAAATCGCCGACCACCTCACGGTCATCAAATCCCTCCACACCGAGGCGATTAACCACGAGCCAGCGATTCTCCAGCTCACCACCGGCAACATGTTTCCCGGGAAACCTTCGCTCGGCTCGTGGCTCTCCTACGGCCTCGGCGCCGTCAACGACGAGCTCCCGACCTTCGTCGTGCTCACCTCGAAGATGCCCGTCACGCGCAACGTCCAGGCGCTATCCAACCGCCTCTGGGCCTCGGGTTTTCTCTCGCCCGAATACGCCGCCGTCGCCCTCCGCTCCGGCGGCGATCCGGTCCTGCACTTGAGCAACCCGCCCGGCGTTAACAGCGACCTCCGCCGCGCCATGATCGACGGCGTAAACGACGTGAATCGCCAGCTCTACGAAACCGTGGGCGACCCCGAGACCAACGCCCGCATCGCTCAATACGAACTCGCCTTCCGCATGCAGACCTCCGTGCCCGAGCTCACGGATTTCTCCAACGAGCCCGCTTCCACGTGGGACCTTTACGGCCCCAAGGCCAAAGAGCCCGGCACCTTCGCCTACAACTGCCTCATGGCCCGCCGCCTCGCCGAACGCGGCGTGCGTTTCACTCAAGTTTTCCTCCGCAGCTGGGACAACCACAACCTGCTTCCCGAGAACATCAAAACCCTCTGCGAAGATTCCGACCGCCCAACCTACGGCCTCATCACCGACCTCAAACGCCGCGGTCTCCTCGACGACACGCTCGTCATCTGGGGCGGCGAATTCGGCCGCACCGTCTATTCCCAAGGCACGCTCAAGCCCAACGATTACGGCCGCGACCATCACCCGCGCTGCTTCAGCATGTGGATGGCCGGTGCCGGCATGAAACCCGGCCTCAGCTACGGCCAGACCGACGATTTCTCCTACAACATCGTCAAAGACCCGGTCCACATTCGCGACCTCCACGCGACGATCCTCCACCAATTCGGCCTCGATCACGAACGCCTCACCTTCAAGTTCCAAGGCCTCGACCAGAAACTCACCGGCGTCCTCCCCGCCAAGGTCATCACCGATTTGCTCGCCTGATCGCCCCGCGTCGCCCCGCGCATGTTAAAATTTTTTTCGCTATTTCTCGTCGTCGGCCTCGCGCCCGCACCCGCGCCCGCCGCGCCGGCACCGGCGCCGATCGATTACACCCACGACATCCGCCCGATCCTAGCGGAAAATTGTTTTTACTGCCACGGCCAAGACGCCACCAAACGCAAAGCCAAGCTCCGCCTCGACACCCGCGAAGGCCAACTCGCCAACGACGTCGTCGTCCCCGGCCAACCCACCGAAAGCGAACTCATCGCCCGCATCCTCTCGACCGAAGAAGACGAGCAGATGCCCCCCGCCGATTCCCACCGCGTCCTCAGCCCCGCGCAAAAAGACACCCTACGCCGCTGGGTCGCCGAAGGCGCGCCGTTCACGCCGCATTGGACGTTCTCCGCCCCGACGCGCCCGACACCGCCCGCCGTCCGCGGCGAAAACTGGATTCAAAATCCCATCGACCGCTTCGTCCTCGCCCGCCTCGAAACCGAAAAATTGGCCCCGTCGCCCGAGGCCCCGCGGGCGACGTTGATCCGCCGCGTCAGCTTGGATCTCACCGGCCTACCGCCCACGCCCGCCGAACTCGCCGCCTTCCTCGCCGATAAAAAACCCGGCGCCTACGAACGTCTCGTGGATCGCCTCCTCGCATCCCCGCACTACGGCGAACGCATGGCGCTGCCTTGGCTCGATGCCGCGCGCTACGCCGATTCCAACGGCTTCCAGCAAGACGGCGACACCTTCCAATGGATATGGCGCGACTGGGTCGTCCGCGCCCTCAACGCCAACCAACCCTTCGACCAATTTACCATCGAGCAACTCGCTGGCGACCTTCTGCCCAATCCCACCATCGACCAACGCATCGCGACCGCGTTCAACCGCAACCACCTCCTCAACGGTGAGGGCGGCGCCATCCCCGAAGAACAGCGCCACGTCACCCTCTTCGACCGCGTCGACACCACCGCCACCAACTGGCTCGGGCTCACCGTCGCCTGCGCCCAATGCCACGACCACAAATTCGACCCCATCACCCAGCGCGATTATTACTCATTGCTAGCGGCGTTTAATAACGTCCCCGAGACCGGCCTCGTCGGCGGTTCCTCTTACAAAGTTCGCACCGCCGCGCCGGTGCTCGACCTCGCCACGCCCGAACACAAAGCCCAACTCGCCGCCGTCGAAGCCCGCCTCGCCGCCCTCAAATCCGACGAACTCCTCATCAAACTCCGTGGTGATTGGGAAGCTCAGATCGCCACCGACGAAACCTTTCCCATTCCCGCCCTCCGCGCCACCGCCGCGCGCCCCGCCAAAGAGCGCCCCGAGCTCGAGAACGGCGACCTCCGCCGCTACTTTTTCAAACACGGCCTCGCCAAGGTCCATCCCGAGCTCGCCCAACTTCTCGCCGATCTCGCCCGCCTCAAAGTCGACGATTACCCGCGCGTCATGGTCATGGAAGACAGCAAACCCCGCGACACGTTCATCCTCGACCGCGGCAACTACGAGACGCGCCTCGATCAAGTTTCCTTCGCGACGCCCGAGTTTCTCCCGCCGCTGCCCGACGATGCGCCGCGCAACCGTTTGGGCCTCGCTCGCTGGCTCATGAGTCCCGCGCAACCCCTCACCGCCCGCGTCATCGTTAACCGCCATTGGCAGACATTCTTCGGCCTCGGCCTCGTCAAAACTAGTGAAGACTTCGGAGTGCAAAGCGACCCACCCGTTCACCAAGCCTTGCTCGATTGGCTCGCCGTAGAATATCGCGACGGCGGCTGGAACACCAAAGCGCTCAATCGCCTCATCGTCACCAGCGCCACCTATCGCCAATCTTCCCGCGTCACACCCGCACTGCTTGAACGCGACCCGGAAAATCGCCTCTACGCGCGAGGCGCCCGGATTCGTCTGCCAGCGATGGTAATCCGCGACCAAGCCCTCGCCGTCTCCGGCCTCCTCGTCGATCGCCTCGGCGGCAAACCCGTTTATCCTTACCAACCCGCCGACATCTGGGACTCGCTCGCGATCACCAAAGAGCGCGACTTCACCTACCCGCAGTCCACCGGCGAAGACCTTTACCGCCGCAGCCTCTACACGTTTTGGCGCCGCACCGTGGCGCCTTCCAACATGTTCGACGCCTCCGCGCGCAACACCTGCAAGGTCCGCACCGCGATCACCAGCACGCCGCTGCACGCGCTCACCACGCTCAACGACCCGACCTTCATCGAGGCCGCCCGCGCCCTCGCCGCCCGCACGCTCCGCGCCGCGTCCTTCCGCGAGACGCGCCTCGCGCACGCCTTCCGCCTCGTCCTCGCGCGCGAACCCGATGCCGCGGAGAAAAAACTGCTCCGCACCAGCCTCGAAAAACAACTCGCCCGCTTCACCACCGATCCCGCCGCCGCCGAAGCGTTTCTCACCGTCGGCGCCATCCCGCGCGATCCGGCGTTCTCCACCGCCGAACACGCCGCTTACACCGCCGTCTGCCTCGCGCTCCTCAACCTCGACGAAACGCTGACCAAATCATGAACCCTCTCAGCGAAGCGCACCTCCAACTCACCCGCCGCCAATTTTTTGGCCGCAGCGCCACCGGCATCGGCGCCGCCGCGCTTACATCGTTACTCAACCCCGACGCCCTCGCCGCGCTCACCGCCTCCGGCAACGGCCTACCGCATTTTGCGCCCAAGGCCAAACGCGTGATTCTACTCTGGCAGGGCGGCGGCCCGTCCCAAGTCGATCTCTTCGACTACAAACCGGGCCTCGAAAAACTCCGCCTCCAAGAACTCCCCGATTCCGTCCGCAGCGGCAATCGTCTCTCGACGATGACGGCCTCGCAGAAAAAATTTCCCATTCTGCCCGCGCTAAAACCGTTCAAACAGTACGGCCGCTCCGGTCGTTGGCTGAGCGAGTTACTCCCGCACATCGGCGGATTGTCCGACGAGATGTGTCTCATCCGCTCGATGCGCACCGAGGCCGTCAACCACTCGCCCGGCGTCACGTTTTGCCTCACCGGCTCCCAGATTCCCGGCCGCCCGAGCATGGGCTCGTGGCTCACCTACGGCCTCGGTTCGCTAGCGGCCGATTTGCCGTCGTTCGTCGTCATGACTTCCTCTGACCGCGAAAAAACCTGCGGCCAACTTTTCTACGAACACTACTGGGGCAGCGGCTTCATCCCCTCCAAATTCCAAGGCGTCCGCCTCCGCAGCGAGGGCGAACCCGTCCTCTACCTCAACGACGCCCCCGGCCTCGACCGCGCCCAGAAACGCGCGCTACTCGACGACATCGCCAGCCTAAATCACCACCAACTCGATCTCCACGGCGACCCCGAGACCGACACCCGCATCGCCCAATACGAGATGGCGTTTAAGATGCAGGCCAGCGTCCCCGGTCTGCTCGAACTCGACAAAGAATCTCCCGCGACCCTCGCCAGCTACGGCCCCGACGTGAACCGCCCCGGCAGCTACGCGCGCAATTGTCTGCTCGCCCGTCGCCTCGCCGAACGCGGAGTACGTTTCATCCAGCTCATGCACGGCGGCTGGGACCAACACCGCAATCTCTCCACGCAACTCGAGATCCAGTGCCGCGACACCGATCAGCCCACCGCAGCTCTCATCCACGACCTCAAACAACGCGGCCTGCTCGAAGACACGCTGGTGATTTTCGCGGGTGAATTCGGCCGCACCGTTTTCGTGCAAGGCGACGTCTCCAAACGCGACGGCCACGGCCGCGACCACCTCGGCTCCGCATACAGCACGTGGATGGTAGGCGCCGGCGTGAAAACCGGCATCGCCTACGGTGAGACCGACGACTTCAGTTACAACGTCGTCAAAGACCCCGTTCACGTCCACGACTGGCAAGCGACGATTCTCCATCTCCTCGGCATCGACCACCAACGCCTCACCTACCGCTACCAAGGCCGCCAATTCCGCCTAACCGATGTTCACGGCGAAGTGCTCCGCGGCCTGCTCGCCTAAACCCTTTTTCTTCCCCTAAATCACAACTCCCAACCCCTCATCCCCTATGCAAACTCGTCGTTCCTTCCTCACTCAAGTCGCCGCCACCGCGGCTGTCAGCGCTTTCTCCGCGCCGTTCATACGCGCCGCAGACAAAGCCGGCTCCGGCCAACTCATCACGGGTACCGGCGCCCACCGCTACGAGATGATCCACGATTGGCTCACCGCCCCCGAAGGCCTCGTCTGGGGCGACACCCAAGGCCTCGCCCAAGACAGCCAAGGCCTCATCTACGTCGCCCACACCGTCAACAGCACATCGATGCGCCCCGAGGCCATAGTCGTTTACGACGCCAAGGGTAAATTCCTCCGCGCCTTCGGCGAGGACATGCGCGGCGGCGCCCACGGCCTCGGCGTCCGCAAGGAGGGCAACCGCGAGTTTCTCTACCACTGCGACACCACGCGCTCCAAAGTCATCAAGACCACCCTCACAGGCGAAGTCGTCTGGTCCAAAGGCTACCCCCGCGAAGACGCTGCCTACGGCGCCGCGCCCATCAAATTCATCCCGACCAACATCGCCTTCGCACCCAACGGCGATTTCTACATCGGCGACGGCTACGGCTCCTACCGCATGCTACGCTACTCCATCGACGGTAAATTCCTCGGTGAGATTTCCTCGCCGGGCAAAGGCGACAACGAAATCAGCAATCCCCACGGCCAATACGTCGACACCCGCGGCAAGGACCCCGTCCTCGTCATCGCCGACCGCGGCAACCGCCGCATCCAGACCTACACGCTCGACGGCAAACACCTCCGCACGATCAAGGACGACACCAAGCTGCGCCAGCCCTGCCATTTCGACGTGCGCGGCGACCTCATGCTCTGCCCCGACCTCGACAGCCAAGTCTGCCTCCTCGACAAGGAATACAACGTCATCGCCCAACTCGGCGACGGCATCGCGCACAACGGCAAGACCGGCTCCCGCCGCTCGCAATCACGCGCCGAGTTTACTCCCGGCGAATTCATCACGCCGCACGGCGCGATCTTCCTTAACAACGGTGACATCCTCGTCGCCGAGTGGCTCCCCATCGGTCGCCTCACACTCCTGCGCAAACTCGCCTGAGCATCCACCTGCAGGCGGGGTGCCTCCACCCCGCTCCGCCCGTAGGGCAGGTTTCAGACCTGCCCTTTTTTCCGCTCCCGCTCAATGTCCGCTCACCCCAACAAGCCCAAGCTCCTGCCCCGCCTCACCGTCGCCGCCGCGCTCAGCGCCGCCACGGTAGCCGCCGCCTTCGCGTTTACGCCCGACGGCATCGCCCACGGTGGCGGTCTGCGCTTACTCGGAAGGCTGCATCCGCTACTCGTTCATTTTCCCATCGCGCTCCTGCTGCTCGTTCCGCTTTTAGAAATTCTCGGCCGCAGCCGCGCCGCGCTCCGCGAAACCGCCGGCTCGGTTCTCACGCTCAGTTTATTTGGCGCCGTGCTTTCCGTCTTCGCCGGCCTCGCGCTCGTGCGCGCCGATGGCCACGAAGGCGCCACGTTGGAGAATCATCTCTGGGGCGGCGTCGCGGTCGCCGTCGCCACCGCGCTGGCTTGGCTCTCGCGCGGTCGCTCGCGCGCCCTCTACGTTCTCTCGCTCGCCGCGAGTCTCAGTGCGCTAGCTTGGGCTGCCCACCAAGGCGGCTCGCTCACCCACGGTGAAGATTATCTCACCGAGCCCCTCCCGCCGGCGGTTAAAAAAATCCTGCACATCCGCGAAAAACCCGCGCCCGAAACCTACGCCACCGACACCGTCTTCGGCGGCGCCGTGCGCCCCATCCTCGAGAAACACTGCTTCTCCTGCCACGCCGCGGATAAAGAAAAAGGCGATTACCGCATGGACACTTTTGCCGCGCTCCTTGCCGGCGGGAAATCCGGCAAGCTCGCCGTCACGCCGGGCGACCCCGCCAACAGCGAACTCCTCCAACGCATGCTCCTCGATCCCACCGACGAGAAAGTCATGCCGCCGAAGAAAAAAGCCCGCCCCACTGCGGCCGAGATCGCCCTCATTCGCTGGTGGATCAAGCAAGGCGCATCACGCGACACGCTCATCGCCTCCGCCACACAAGCCCCGCTTGAAATCACCGCGCTCCTCGCCGGCTCCAGCTTAAACGTCGCAGCGCCCACTGCGCCCGCCGATCAACCCCGCGTCGGTGATTACAGCGCACTCCGCAGTCAGATCGTCGCGCTGGAGAAAAAACTCCGCGTTAAAATCACGCCCGTCTCCGCCCGCGCCGGTGACGGGCTCGCGCTCCAGACTCGCGGCGCCGAAAAAACCTTCGGCGATGCCGAACTCGCCGCCCTCGCGCCCCTAGCCGCGTTCATCGTCGAAGCCGAACTTGGCGGCACGCGACTGACCGACGCCAGCCTCGCCACGTTGAAAACCTTCGTCGCCCTAGAGCACCTCAACCTCGAACGCAGCGCCCTCACCGGCGCCACCCTCGGCGAACTGCGCACCCTGAAAAAACTTAGCTACCTCAACCTCTGTTCGACCGCCGTCACCGACGACGCGCTCACCGCGCTCACCGGCGCGCCCGCACTTCGCCAACTCTATCTCTTCGCCAGCAAAGCTACCACCGCCGGCCTCACGCGCCTCCGCGCTGCCCTGCCTCAAACCGACATCGGCGACCTCACGATCACACCATAAACTAATCGCGGCTCAGTAGCTGATCGCCACCGCGATATAAACCGCCAGCAACGCGAGTGCCGTCAGCCCGAGGAACAACGGCAACGAATAGCGGAGCCACTTGCCGTACGGGATGTCCGCCGTCGCCAAATACGCCAGCAACATTCCCGAGGTGGGCGCGAACATGTTAATCAGGCCGTTACCCATCAAATAGGCCAACACCGTCGTCTGTCCCGAGATGCCGGCGACGTGCGCCACCGGCACTAAGATCGGCATACTGATCGCCGCCTTGGCGGAACCTGAAGGAATGAGTAGGCCCAAAATCATTTCGATGAAAACGAGCGACATAGCGATCATCGCCCGCGGCAGATGCGCCGCCCAACTCGCGAGCAGGTTGACGATTGTATCGAGAATCAGCCCGTTTTGCAGGATGACTTCGACTCCTTTCGCCATACCCACGAGAAACCCCGCGAGTACCATCGAGCGCATACCATCAACCAAGTAATGGACGGCCCGACGAGGCGCGAGACCACCCACCGCAGCGATCAACAACGCCATAAAAAGATAAAACGCCGCAAACTCCGGGTCGCGCCAATCACGCTCCGCCGCGCAGTAAACCAGCGTACACACCGCTAAACCGAGAATGGCGATGATCGCCGTGTGCCGCCTGGATAACGACGTCGCTTGAATCGGCGCCATCATCACCGCCGGTTCTCGCGCAAGCCTCATGACGTAAAAAATACCGACCGCCATAAACACCACCCAGAGCACCAGCCGAAACATGAAACCGCTAAAAATCGGCAAACCCGCGATCGGCTGAGCCACCATGAGAATCACCGGATTGGCCACCGAGGCGATGTAACCAATTTTGGCCGACACCGTGACCAGCGCGAAGCCAAACATCGGCTGCAACCCGAGCCGTTTTGAGAGCGCCAAAAAAAGTGGAATGATGAGTAAGTATTCTGAAATCAGTCCCAGAAATGTGCTCCCGGCGGATATTGCGATCATCAGCACCGTCGTCAGCAGCGTCGTTTTTCCGCCCGTAAAAAACAGGAGTCGATCAATGGCGACCTCGAGCGTGCCCGTCGCGCGCAGCACGCCAAACATGCCACCGAGCGCCGTAATCATGAAGATGAGGCTCGCAGCCTTGACCATGCCCGCCGGAATCGCGGTCACAATCGAAACTGGACTCGCCGGCTGCAGTTTCGCCCCTTCCGCAGAGCGCGGCAGCAGCGCCGCCGGCGAAATTTCTTTGGTTACAGTGGCGTAAGTGCCCGGCTTCACCAAACCACTGGGTTCACGGGAAAATTTACCCGACGGCACCACCCACGTCATCACGACGGCGATCGCCAGCGCGACGAACATCATCAACACCGGGTCCAATTTCCAATCCGTCCGCTTCGAGATTTCAGGATTCATGGGATAAAATTATTTGCCGACCATGGGATTCACCGCGATCAACTCGACTTCAAAAATGAGGCCCGCGCCCGCCGGTACCCCGCCGCCGCCCATCGTGCCATAGCCAATAGAAGGCGGGATAAAAAATTCCGCTTTCCCGCCCGGCTTTAGCGATTCCATCCCCTCAGCCCAGCCGGCGATGAGCGTCTTCATCACCAAATCCACCGGCGCGCCGCGCGTGCGCGAATCGTCGATCACATTTCCGTCCTTCAGCATACAAACGTAATTAACACGCACACGATCCGCTCGCGTCGGCGCCACGCCCGTGCCGGCCGCGAGGAAACGAATCCCTAAGCCACTCGGTTGCCACGCGACACCCGGCGCGGTGGCACGCGGGCCGTAAAGCCATTCGCGCATGATCGTGGCGTCGTCTCGCTTCACGGGTTTGGTCTCGGGTTGCGTCGGGCCGCAACCACTGAGTGCGCCCATCACGCCGAAGCCTAAAAAAATAAATAACACACGGATCATCAGGGCGCGCGCTGGATTTTTAACGCCTGCCACCGCGCGAGGCGTTCGGCGATTTTCGCTTCCCAGCCGGCGGATTTAGGCGTGTAGAGCGCGAGCGGTTTTTCGAGGTAATTTTGACCGGAAATGTTTTCCGGAAAATCGTGGGAATAAAGGTAGCCTTTGCCGTGGGCGTTTTGCTTGCTGGCGGCGCCGCTCTTGTCGCGGAGCGGCAGCGGGACGGGTTGCACGGGCGCGGTTTTCAACGCCGCGTGCGCCGCGGCCAGCGCGAGCGTCGCGGAATTACTTTTCGGCGCGGTGGCGATGTAGAGCGTGGCGTGCGCGAGAGTGAGTTCAGCTTCGGGCAGGCCAATGAAATCGCACGCATGATGCGCCGCGACGGTGAGCGGGAGCGCCTGTGGATCAGCGAGACCCACATCTTCGCTTGCGAGAATCACGAGGCGACGCGCGATGAAGCGCGGGTCTTCGCCGCCCGCGAGCATCTTGGCCAACCAATACATCGCAGCATCGGGATCGCTGCCGCGGCAACTTTTGATGTACGCGGAAATCGTGTCGTAGTGTTCGTCTTCGTCGGCGTCATACCGAATGCGGCGCTCGCGGGCAAAAACTTCAAGATCGGCGGCGGTGAGCGGCGCGCGCTCGGGCAAACCGAGCACGAGCACCTCAAGGGCGTTGAGCGCGCGGCGTAGGTCGCCGTCGCAAAGCACCGCGAGATCGGCGAGGAACTTCGCCTCGGCGGTGACGCCGCGTGCGCCCAGACCGCGATCGACATCCGCGAGCGCGGCGGCGAGCACGCCCGCGATGGCGGCCGGCGCGAGCGGCTCGAGGCGAAACAGGTGGCTGCGCGAAAGGAGCGGCGGGTTGACGTAAAATCCGGGATTATGCGTCGTCGCACCGATGAGACGTACGGAGCCTTCCTCAACGTCGGGCAAGAGCAGGTCTTGTTGCGACTTGTTGAACCGATGGAGTTCGTCGATGAACAGAATCGTGGCGGCCTCGGGGCGACGACGCGCGGCGGCGAGGATTTCGCGCAACTCGGCGACGTTGGACATGACGGCGTTGATGCGCACGAAGCGGCTGCCCGTCTCGTGCGCGATGGCCTCGGCGATGCTGGTCTTGCCGCAACCGGGCGGGCCGTAAAACAGGAGCGAGCCGAAGCGATTTTGCGCGACGAGCCGCGGGAGCAAGCTGTCGGGCTTGAGGATGTGTTCCTGCCCGACGACTTCGGCGAGACGGCGCGGCCGCATGCGCGCGGCGAGCGGTTGGTGTGCGCCGGCGCGTTTTTCGGCCTGAGCGGGCGCAGCGGGCGCGGCCTCTTCGGCGAAAAAATCAGGTTGGTCAGCGGCGGCCATGGCGTGCCGTTAATCTCCGCGAAACCGGACGGATGAAAAGGTATTTCAGTTTGGCGTGGAACGGCGGCGGATTGCGCTTAACCAAGAAGCATGACCCGTCGAAGCCTCGGACACCGCGCGCCGCTACTGTGGCTCGTCCTGCCGATGTTGGTTGGACTCGCGGCGGGTCAGGCCGGCGAAGTTTTGCGCGCGGAATGGTTGTTGGTCGGAGCGATCGCCGCGGGGAGCGTGGCGTTATGGCAAACGTAGCGGCCGCGCGTGTGGTCCGGCGCGATGGTGGCGGCGATGATCCTTGTGGGCGCCGCGAGTTATGCGCTCCAGCGCGGGCGCTTGCCGGAATGGGACACGCTGCCCCAGCGGGAGGCGTGGCTCGGACTGAAAATTGATCGCGTATTTGTGTCGGCCGATCCGAGCAAAGTCACCGGGCTTGCGACGGTGGTGCGCAGCGAAGGACATGTGCGCGAACTCGAGGGCCAACGGATTTATTTTTTCGGCCTTTTTGAAAAAAGGCGAAATGGCTCCGTTGCGCACGGCGGTGGTGGAAGTCGTCGGCGCCTTAACGACCTTGGCGCGAAATCCTCCGGGGGACACGTTTAACGGTTATCTCGCAGGGGCCGGCATGAATTTCCGGCTGAAGCGCGCGCGTATCGTCGCGTAGGAAAAAGTCGCGACCGGCTACGCGCAGTTTTACGCGCGGGCGGCGCAGCAATTTAAAAAAATCTGGGACTCGGAATCGCGAAAAAACGGCCAGACCTGGCGGGGTTATTGCGAGCGATGATGCTCGGTGAGACGTATGAATTGAGTGAGAAGCAGCAGGAACTTTTTCGGCATAGCGGCAGCATGCATTTGTTTGCGATCAACGTGTTGAACATCGCTGTGATCGCGTGGGCGTTGTATATGTAATTGCTCCCGTTGCCGCGATGGCCGGTCGTACGGCTAGCGGTGGGCGCGGGGTTGCTGTGGTTGTTTGTGGATATTACGGGCGGAGCGCCGTCAGCGGTGCGGGCTTTTGTGATGGCGGTGTTTTTGCAGGCGGCCCTGCTCCTGTTGAAACCGGCAAGTGTGAGGGCGGTGTTGGTGGCATCGGCGCTGGCGGTGCTCGTGGTGGCTCCATTGCAGGTTTTCGGGGTGAGCTTCGTGATGAGTTACGGCATCGTCGCAGCGTTGTTGTTGCTTGGGCTGCCCTTGGGTGAGGCGTGGATGGAAGCGTGGACGCCCGCGGCGGATTTGCCGAAAGCGGCGTGGCGTTGGTGCCACCATGCGGCAAACGCGATGTGGCGTTGGTTGGCGGCGGCACTCGCGGTGGAGTTGGCGACGACGCTCGTGGGGTTGTTGCGCGACGTGCATTACTTCGGGCTGCTGACGCCGGGTGCGTTGGTCACCAATCTAGCGCTGATTCCGGCGGCGATGATTGTGACGTTGGGCGGATTTGCGTCGCTGGTGAGCGGGCTGGCAGGTTGGTCGTGGGGCGCGGTGATCTGTAATCACGCGGCGGCATTGGTGTTTCTCGGTTTCAAGCACGTGGTGGCGGTGAGCGTGCGAGTGCTGGGGTCATTTATGTCGGCGAAGTTTTCCGCGGCATGGATCGGGCCGGCGACGTTGACCGCGCTGGGAGTTATCTTGCTCGCGGGTTATGCGCTGGTTGGCGGCGAAAAATGTTTTGGGGGCGCCGTTTGCGCTCGTGGCGGGGGTTTTGATTTTTGGAATAAATTTTAGTTAAAACGCCGATAAATTTTTCCGTGTCTTCGAGCCGTTCGCTCCGTCATGTTTAAATCCATGAAAAGCGCCTACGAACTCGCCATGGAACGTCTCGATAAATCTTCGCCCGCGGAGAAACCGCTCACGCCCGAAAAAAAGGCCCGGCTCGCGGAGATAGACACTCTGTTTAAGGGCAAACTCGCCGAGCGTGAAATCTTCCTGAAGCAGCAATTGAATCAGGCGTACGCTGCGCAAAATGCCGAGGACGTAGATAAAATCCAAAAACAAATCGTCAGCGAACGCGCGCGGCTAGAAGAGGAACGTGAGGCGGAAAAAGAACGCGTGCGTCGCGCGAAATAAAGCGGAGGTGCCGCGCCGCGGCTTCAGTCGATAAACTCGAAGTCTGCAACGAGCGCATGATGGTCGCTCGCCGGTGACAGGAGGACTTGGCACCGGATAAGCCGGAGCGCGGTGTTGTAAAAAATATGATCGAACACCTGCTCGCGACGGCGCCAGGTAGGTTCAGCGGTTTGTGCCGTCTTGAAACCGTAGAGGCCGAAAAGATCGATGAGAATTTCGCTGCGTTGCTCGTTAAAATCACCGGCGAGGAGCGCCGGGTAGTCGCTCCGGAAATCTGGTCGGCGGCGAGATTGCGCTGCCAAGGGCTGTCGGTTTTGCCTTCGCCCAACATAAACAAAGCCAGCAGGTGCGTATTGAAGTATTGAATCTCGCGGCCGTGCAACATGACTTTGGCTCCGATCAAGAGACGATCCGTGGGATTCGTTTTGTTGCCGTAAAAATCGAACTCGATCGGCGTCGAGGGCAGATCGAGTTGAATTACATCGCGAATCGGGCCGCGGGAAAATGTCGCGAGACCCAATCCAAAAGGTAACTCACGCGTGGATCTGCTTTCGGATAGGCGAAATAGCTTTGATACTCGGGGAGTTCGGCGCGGAGCCAGGTGAAATTGGGCGAAGGTTAAAGCTGAAGGCCGCCGGGTTGGGCGTGTTCGACTTCTAGGAGCAAAATCACATCGGCATCGTGGCGGCGGATTTCGGCCAACGTGGCCGCGAGATCGATTATCATGCGATCGGCATCGCCGGCGTCCCAAAGCTTGCCGAACTGCATGTTAAATTGGAGGACGCGAAAACGGCTCATCGGGATTGCCGCGATCTATTTTGGCGTGGACACAGGAGCAGATCCGGCCGGCGTGACGGAGGGAGCTCCGGTCGGGGTGGCGACGTTGCGGCGGAAAATAAAACGGTTGATGCGGGCGTTGGTTGCGGGATCAGCGGCGGTGAAGCGGCCTTGATGTGTCAACGTATCGGCAGAGACGTTGGTGCGGTAGCGCTCCACGAGCTTGGGATTTTCGTGCTCTGTGTCGGGCTGATATTTGGAAGTTCGGTGATCGTAGGCGTTGCGCTCGGGCGTCTTAAACTCGGGGCGGCGCGATTCGGGCGTGAGAAGATTTTTTTCGCGCGTCTCGGTGATATCAGTCGGAGCGCGCCGCTCAGCCGCCGGGGTGCTGGATTGAGGCGCGACGTTGGGCGTGACGCGGCGCTCTTGCAGCGTGGCGTTGGTCTCGGGCGTTTTTTTGGACGGCGTGACGGTCGCAGCGGGCGCGAAGGGGGTGTTGCGCTCGGCGTATTCGACTTTGGCGGCGTCGGCCGCGTGCGCAGATGAAAGACAGGCCACCGCTAACACGAAACAAGATGCGTGGCTAGTTTTCATCGAACAAGAGCGTGGCGAACGCGCGGGCTATTCGGGTTCGGCGGTGCCTTCGACTACCCAAGATCGGGCTTCGGGGACTTGCGCGAAGAACGCGCGGAGGGCGGCAGATAGATGATCGGCGTAGCGGAAGTGCGCGCCCATGCCGGTGCGCAGTTCGGCTTCGTAAATGAATTTGTCGCCGTGGGTGCTGTGTTCGAAAGGCGTCTGGGCGCCGAGCAGCAGCGAGTAAACGTAAGTCGCCGAACCGCGTTGCATGAGCTCGCGGGTGAGCGCGAGTTGATCGGTGAGGAGCGTGGCGTGGGCAGCGTGCGTGATCTCCGCCGGGAGATAAAAACCGGCCTGGATCATCGGCGTGTAGCGGTGGCCGGTGCGGTGGCGATTGAGATCGCGGAGCTCGGCAATGGCCATGTTGTTCCAGGCGAAACTCACACGCATGCGGCGGGTGGCAGTACCTTGTTGGGCGTAGCGGTTGCCGCGATGATTGAGGGCTTCGGCGACGCATTGCGTCTCGACGAGAAACGGCGCGGTGGCGCGATCGACGTGTACCCAAACTTCGTCGGCGAGCGGAGCGGCCGAGAGGCGGACAAGGCCGAGCGAGAGCGACGCGGCGAGGTCTTGGCGGGATTGTTCCTCGTAGGATTTCTCGGCGAAGCTGTGACGCGTGAGGCGCGGGGATTGTTTGACGAGTTCGGCGCGGATGAGCGCGGCGGCAGCGCGGGCTTCGGGATGCGGAAGCGAGTCGAGGTGTTTCACCGTGACGGCCCACATGCGCGAAGTCTGGACGAGGCCGAGGTTGGTGCGCGTGGCGAGCGGGATAAAATAACGGGCGCGATCGAGAGCGTAATTTTTGCGCAGGCGCGTGACGACGGCGGGTTTGGCGTCGGGCGGGAGGCGCACGAGATCGGGTTGGGCGACGGCGAGCGCGTCGAGACGGGCGTATTCGGCGTGATAGGCGGCGAAGGAACGCGCGACGATATCGCGCCAACGCGGTGCGAGATCGGCGGGGATGCCGAGCTCTTCCGCAGTGGGAACGTTGGCGGCATCCATCGTGATGTAGCGCGTGGAGGATTCCTGGCCGTCAGCCATTTGCGCGATTTCGAAAATTTTATAGGCGAGCCACATCGAGACGCCGTCGAGGGCGATGGCGAGACCGCCGGTAAGGCCGCCGATGGACGCGTGGCCGTAATCGACGAATTTGAGGATGCGGTCGATGGAGGCCTCGGGGTTGGCGAGGTCAACCTTGGCCATGATGGCATCGAGGCCCTCGTTGCTGCGCGAGTAGCGCGCGAGGACGGAGGCGAGCAACTCGGGCGTGACCTTGGGAAGATCGGCAGCGGTCGGAGGTGGGACGAGGGCGAGGCCGGTGACTTTCATGCGCGAGCCCATAGCCGCAAAGCGGGGTGAAAAGAGCAAGCCGCAGAAATCAGCTGGAATCAGTTTCTAGGCGTTAGTCGCGCTGGAGCTGGAAGGGAGCAAAATAAAGCCCGTGGCGAGGTCACCGAGGATTTCGCTGCGGGCGCCGTGGTGGTGCACGTGCCAAAGGACAATCAGCGCGCAGAAGAGCGCATCGGTGCGGTCTTCAACGGGTTTGCTCCACGGGGCGGCGAGGAGGGCGGGCGTGTCGGCGTCGAGGGCCAGAAAGGGAAACTCGGCGGCGAGTAAGGCGCGGAGGAGACGTTGCAGCCGGCGAAATTCACGGCGGCGATCGGCGACCGGGCCTTTTTTATATTTGATGATGCGCGGGAGCCGAAAAAGTCGGACCATCGCAGGGTGCGGGTAAACCTCCGCGGCGAGACGAGGCGCGGAGCCATGCCAGCCGGCGACAAAGCCCAAGTCGGTCGCGAGGCGCGCCAGGACGCGCGGCGGACGCGGGCATTGCGTGAGGTTGGCGGGGTGGCAGGCGGCGTGCTCACGGTGAAAGAGCGTGTGAGTAAGCCGATCCACCGGGCGGGCGCCCGTGGGGTTCGGGCACACGATAGGCGCGTCGATGGCGGCGAAGGCCGGTTCGTCGGGTTGCAGGTGGGGCGCTATCGCGGCGATCAGAGCGGCGTCGCCGTGCGGGTAAGCGTAGCCGATGAGGCGGGCGCGACGGCGGGTGTAGCGGATGAGGCAGACGCCGTCGGAATTTTTTTCGCCCCACGCCAGATCGAGACCGATCAAGAGCATGGCGGCGACAAACGTGACTCAGCGGGCCGAGAGCCAAGCGCCCAGCGGGCCTTGGTAAAAACCGAGGACGACGACGGCGAGCGCGAGCGCACTAAGAGCGAAGCCCGTGACGAAATCAACCGGCGTGCGCGCAGGCTGCGCAGGTGCTTCGGCGGACTTGCTCCACGTCTCGAAGAAGGCGGCTTTGATCCAACCGAAATAGTAGTAGATGGAAACGACGACACCGATGACCGCGATGGCGAGCAGGCCGTAGAGGCCGGCTTGGAAGGCCGCGATGAAGATGAAGAGTTTGCCCATGAAGCCGACGAGTGGCGGAATACCCGCGAGCGAGCCGAGGCCGAGGGCGAGCACGAGCGCGAGGAACGGGCGGTCCTTGGCCAGGCCGGCGTAGTGATCGAGTTCTTGATCGGCGTCGTTGGCGCCAGCGACGTGAGCCATCACGCCAAACACGGCGAACGAGGCGAGCAAGTAGGCGAAGAGGTAAAAATAAATCGCACCGACTGCCATCGGGGCGCGACTCACGGCGGCGACGCCGAGCAACAGGAAGCCGGCGTGGGAAACACCGGAGAGGCCGATGAGACGTTTGACGTTGTGCTGCGTGAGCGCGGCGAAGTTGCCGAACAAGAGCGTGGTCGCGGCGAAGAACGTGAGCACCGGTGCGACCAGCCAAGCGTAGCTGGCGAAGACCGTGCCCGCGAGCGCGAGCAGCGCGGTGAAACCAACAGCTTTGGACGACACGGCGAGGAACGCGGTCACGGGCGTGGGCGCGCCTTGATAAACATCGGGCACCCAAATCTGGAAGGGGAACGCGCCGATTTTAAACGCGACTCCGGCGAGCACGAGGACGATGCCGATGCTGGCGAGAAAGTTGTGCGGATTGGCGGCGAGGAACGCGGCGAGTTGGCCGTAGTGCATGCTCTGCGCGGTGTGCGCGGGGAGCGCAGGGTTGCCGGCGACTCCATAAAGAAGCACGATGCCGAACAGCATGAGGGACGAGCTGAGCGCGCCCATGACGAGGTACTTGAGGCCGGCTTCGAGCGTGAGCGAGGTGCGGTAGTAACTGACCAAAATGTAGAGGCCGATGGTGACCGTCTCGAGCGCGACGAAGAACAACACGAGGTGATTGGACTGCGCGAGGAGCATCATCGCGGCGGTGACTACGAGCACGATGTGGTAAAACTCGACGCGCGGGAGCGTCTGTTTCGCGAGGCTCACCCGCGCGATTACGCACACCATAATCGCGGCGAGCAAAAAGAACACGCGCATGACCTGGCCACCGTGCGTGTGGACGAGCAGGCCGTTGAAAGTCTCTTGATTGAGATAAGCAGACGGAGCGTTGAGCAGCACCCCGCCGAGAATAGTCACGAGGCCGAAGAGGGCGGCTACCGGCACGATGCGGCCGTGTTCCTTGGGGAACAGGAGCTCGATGACGAGCAGCACAAGAGCGAGGCCGCCGAGGAGGATCTCGGGGGTGATGGCGCCCCAGAGGTTGCGGCTGGCGAGGGTTTGAAGGACCGAAATATCCATTGCGGTGAGGCGTTACTTGACGGCGCCAACCTGCGCGGCGGGCGCGGGCGTGAGCGTAGCGTCGAGGGCGGTGGAGAGGGACTTCGGCCAGAAGCCGATGAACATGAGAGCAGCGAGAAGGATCAGGGCCGGGAGACGTTCGCTCCAGCGGAGGTCGGAGACCGGATGCTCGGCGGCGATCTTGGCGAACTCCGGCGTAGCGGGACCAAAGAAGACGCGGGCCGCAGCGCGCAGGCCGTACACCGCGGAGATCACGACGCCGGCGACGGCGAGGATGGTGATGAGCGGAGAAAATTTCCAAAGCGCGACGAAGATGGTGAGTTCGCCCCAGAAGTTCGCGAAGCCGGGCAGGCCGATGCCGGCGAACGTCGCAGCGACGAAGAGCGCGGACAAGACCGGGGCCTTTTGCGCGAGTCCGCCCATCTCATCGAGAGCGAAGGTGTGGGTGCGGTGATAAACGCTCGTGGTGAGCAAGAACATCAACGCGACCGAAAGCCCGTGCGCGACCATGAGCAACACGACGCCACCGACCCCGAGGGTCGAGCCCGCGGCGATGCCGAGGAACGCATAGCCCATGTGCATCACGGAGCTGTAACCGACCATCTGCTTGAGGTCGCGTTGAGCAATCGTAACGAAACCGATCACGAGGACGTTGCCGACGACGGCGAGCCAAGCGAGCGGGTGCGACCACTGGATCAGACCAGCGGGCAAGAGCGGGAGTGCGATTTGGATCAGACCGTAGAGACCGAATTTTTTGAGCACACCAGCGTGAAGCATCGCGGCCGAACTCGGCGCGGCGCCATATCCGAGCGGAGCCCAGGTGTGGAGCGGCCAGAGGGAAACGAGAATGCCAAAGCCGAGCGCGAGCAGCCCGAAGATGTTGTGTTGCACCGTGACCTCGAGAGGTTGAGCGGCGATCACGCGGCGGAGTTCGATCAGGTCAAAGCTGTGGGCGCCGCTTTTAACATAAAGCGCGATCAGGCCGATGAGCGAAAGCATCGCGCCGAGGGTGAGGTAGATCGTGAGCTTCATGGCCGCGTAGTTGCGGTCGCGGCCACCCCAGATGCCGACCATGATAAACGTTGGGATGAGAGCGAGTTCGTGGAAGAAATAGAAAAAGAAGATATCCACGCTCGCGAATACGCCCATCAGGCCGCCTTGCATCACGAGCAAGAGCATGAGGTAGATTTTCAGACGTTCGGCGCCCGACTGGATGGCGTAAAGGCCGGCGGCGAAACCGACGATGCCGGCGAGCACGAAGAGCGGGAGCGAAATGCCGTTGAGACCGAGCTTCAGGCCAATGCCGAGGCCGTCCAAGCCCGTGGAATACGACGTGAGGAACGCGTAGCCGTGCGTCTGCGCAGCAGTGCCGTAGTAAAACCAGACGTGCAGCGCGAGCAGCAGCGGCAAGCCGAAGCCGACGTAGGCGAGCTTCACGGAGAAGCGCTTGGGCAGACCGCACGCGATGGCCAACGCGACGGCGAGCGGCGCGAAGATGGCGGCGAGGAGAGGATCGAAAGGCAGGGTGCTCATCGCAGGATCAGAAATTGAAGGTCGCGTAGATCCAGAGGATCACGATGCCGAGCAGGAACCAGTAAACGTAAACGTTGAGACGACCGACATGGAGCGCTCGGGCCCCGAGGCCGACCAATCCGACGATGCCAGCCAAGCCACGAACGATGAGGCCGGCGAGGAAGATTTGCTCGAGGAAATTAAGGAAGAGGGCGAAGCGTTGCTGGACTTTCGCGACGTAGTACTCGTAACCGCGGTCGAAGGAAAGCTGCAGACTCGTGAGCGCACCAAAGAGGCCGGGAGATTTTTGCTGAAGCGAATCCGTCGCCGTGGAGCCGTAAAGCGCGAGCGAGGCGCCCGCGCCAAGCACCATGACCGCAAGACTCGTAAGGAGGATCACGGTGTGATCGGAACCGTGCGCCTCAGGGATGAGATCGAACACGCCGGAAAACACATCGGGATATATCCCCGTATAGCCACCAATCACCGTGAGGATCGCGAGCACGAGGAGCGGGGCCGTGAGCGTGAGTCCGCCTTCATGCGCGTGCGACGCGGCATCGGAGCGCGGAGCGCCGAGGAAAGTGATTTTCCAGAGCCGCACCATGTAAAGTGACGTGAGGACCGCTGTGAGGGCGAGGACCGCGAAGACGGCTTTGTTGTTGGCGAAGGCGAGGTAGAGAATCGCGTCTTTAGAGAAGAAACCGGCGAGGAACGGGAAACCGATGATCGCCGCCACGCCCAGCGTGAAGGTGACGAAGGTGAACGGCATTTTCTTCGCGAGGCCGCCCATGCGGAATATGTTTTGTTCGTGATGACAGCCGTGGATAACGGAGCCAGAACCGAGGAACATCAGGGCCTTGAAGAAAGCGTGCGTGGTGAGGTGGAACATCGCAGCACCGACGCCAGCGGCGAGGACGACCGTGTGCGTATCCGCGCCGTGAGCGTGCGCAACGGTCAACGAGCCGAGGCCGAACGCCGCGACCATATAGCCGAGTTGAGAGAGCGTAGAATACGCCAACACTTTTTTGATGTCGCTCTGGACGATGGCGCAGAGGGCGGCGTAAAGCGCTGTCGCGGTGCCGGTCCACATGATGACGGTGAGCGCATCGGGCACCATGAGGACGTTGATGCGGCACAGCATGTAAATACCGGCGGCGACCATCGTGGCGGCGTGGATGAGCGCGGAGACGGGCGTCGGGCCCTCCATGGCGTCGGGGAGCCAGACTTGGAGGGGAAGCTGGGCGGACTTGCCGACCGCGCCGCAGAACAGGAGCAACGGAATCGCGGTGCTGATGACGAGAGCGTGCGTATCGGCCTTGGTGGCGAGCTCGGTGAAGTTAACGGTGCCGTTGGCCCAGTAGCACATCACGATGCCGAGGAGGAAACCAAAGTCGCCGACGCGGTTAGCGATGAAGGCTTTCTTGGACGCGGCGGCGGGCGCGGCGTTTTCGTGCCAGTGATTGATGAGCAGGTAGGAGCTAAAACCGACGAGCTCCCAGAAAATGAACATCATGAAAAGATTGTCGGCGAACACGATGCCGAGCATCGAAAACATGAAGATCGAGAGGCCGCCGAAGTAGCGGGCTTTGGCCGTGTCTTCGTGCATGTAGCCGAGCGAGAAGACGTGGACACAGAGGCCGACAATACCGACGATCACCAACATCAGCGCAGCGAGGTCATCGAACTTGAAGCCGATCGAGAGGGCGAAGTTGCCTAAGCGGAGCCACTCGAAGGATTCGCTGAAGCGCGAATTATTAAGCGCGAGGAGAAGAGCGAAGCCTGCGATCGCGGCCGCGGTAACCGTCGATAAAATCGAGGCAATGCCACCGGAGCGGCGCAGGAAAAGCGCAATCACCGCCGCCGAAGTGAGCGGAAGCAGCAGAACAAGGAGAGCGTGCTGGAACATGGTCATCGGCGTCAGTTCTTCAGGGTGTCGAGCTGGTCAATCTGCGCCGTGTGACGGCGGCGGAAGAGCGCGACGATGATGGCGAGACCGACGGCGACCTCAGCGGCCGCGACGGTGAGGATGAAGAAGACAAAGACGTTGCCATCCATCGTGCCGTTGACGCGCGAGAAGGCGACGAGCGCGAGCGTCGAAGCGATGAGCATGAGCTCGAGGCTCATGAAGACGATCAGGGTGTTGCGTCGGATGAGCACGCCGAAGAAGCCGATGGCGAAGAGCACGGCGCTGACGATCACATAGGCGTTGAGACTGGCGGTCATCATGGGGCGTCCTCCGTGATTTCGTGTTTTTTACTCAGCACGATCACACCGAGCATCGAGATCAGGAGGAGGAAACCGATGATCTGCACGGGCAACAAGTAGGTCGTGAACAATTGGTAAGCGTAGAGCTTCAGTTGCGCGCCGGCGGCGACAGTGACTGGTGGCGAACTGACGATCTGGCCTTTCAAGGCGACGCTGCCGATACCGGCGAGCAAGAGCGCGAAGGCGACAAAGCCCGCGATTGTGCGAATGCCGCGAAGGCCGAAGGTTTCTTTACCCTGCACGTCGAGCAACATGACGATAAACAAAAACAACGCGGCGACCGCGCCCGCATACACCAGCAGCAGCACGAAGGCCAACAGGTAAGCGTCCAGCTGGACGAAGAGTCCGGCGACGCCGACGAGGCAAAGGATGAGACAGATGGACGCGTTGACGGCGTTCTTGTTCACGACGACGCCCACGGCGCAGAGCACCGTGAAGATCGCGAAAAGCAGGAAGAGGAATTGGGCCATGTCGGTCGGGTCGGGCTTAAAAAAGTTTCGTGATGAAGGCGGAGCGGAGGGCGGGCAATGGTGGATTAGTGGGCGTTGCCGTGTTCTTCGGCGGCTTTTTTCTTATCCCATTTATGGTGGGCGTCGGGCAACGTGCCGCCGAGTTCGTAGAGGCGATCTTTATGGTTCACCATCTCGGCGCGGGTGTAGCCGGACATCGAAAATTGGTTCTGCAGGAAGATCGCTTCCTCGGGGCAAACTTCCTGACACAGGCCGCAGTAAATGCAGCGCAACATGTCGATGTCGAACGCTTGTGGGCCTTTCTCGACGTGCGCGCGTTCCGCTTGGTCGGCGGGAATTTCACCCGGGGTGATGCGGATGGCTTTCGGCGGGCAGACGAATTCGCAGAGTTGGCAGGAAACGCATTTCTCGCGGCCGTTGGGGTCCTTCACAAGCGTCGGGACGCCGCGGTAACCGACGGGGATCGCCGGACGTTGCTCAGGATACTCGAGCGTTTTCTTCGGCGCGATGAGGTGCTTGAAAGTCGTCTTCAACCCGCCGGCGATCTGCGGGAGATAGGTGCGCTCGAGAAAAGTGAGCGGCTTGCGTTCGACGGTGATGACGGCCATGGCGCGGTTCGGTTGAAAATTACTTTTGGATCAACGCGATTGCGATCGCGTAGAAGAGGAGGTTGGCGATGGAGAGGGGCAGCAATTTCTGCCAGCCGATCTTCATGACCTGGTCGTAGCGGAAACGCGGGAGCGTCCAGCGCACCCACATGAAGAAAAAGATCATCGCGAGCACCTTGCCCATGAAGATGGCGATGGACAAAATCCCGACAAACAGCGGCGCGTGCGCGAACGGCAGGAACGTGCCGAGGAAATCCACGGCCGTCGCGAGCGAGACCCAGGGGAGCGGATTCCAACCACCGCCGAAGAGCAGCATGAACACGCCCGAGCCCACGATCATGTGTGAATACTCCGCGACGAAGAAAAGACCCCATTTAAACGCGCCGTATTCCGTATGAAAACTGCCGACGAGATCGGACTCGGATTCGACGGTGTCGAACGGTTGGCGATTCGTTTCCGCAAAGAGCGCGACGAGAAAAATAAAAGCCGAAATCGGCATCAGAAAACCAAACCACATGCCGCCGAGAAAACCGGATTGGCTTTGAAACTCGACGACGCGGGCGAAGCCCATCGTGCCTTCGGTGCCGGGCGCGTTGACCCAAAGAAACACCGGGAGCACGGCGAGCGTCATCGAAAGTTCGTACGAGATGAGCTGCGCCGAGGCGCGCACGCTGCCGAGAAACGGGTATTTGGAATTGGAGGCCCAACCCGCGAGAATCGCGGAGTAAACCCCGAGCGACGACACCGCGAACACGGCCAACATGCCGATATCAAACGGCGCCAGCCCGAGCGGGATCAGTTTGCCCGCCGCGTCGAAATAAGCGCCGAATGGCACCGCGACGACGGTCGTGAGCGCGGGAATCATCGCGACGATCGGCGCGAGCACGAAGTAGAATTTGTTCACATGCCCGGGCAGTGAATCTTCCTTAAACAACATCTTGCCGCCGTCGGCCATGACGTGAAACACACCGAGCCGTTGTAGGAATTTACCGAAGAACGGTATCCACGCGACCCACGGCACGACGGCGCGATTGGGGCCGGGGCGATCTTGAATCCAAGCGGCGATCTTGCGCTCGGCCATCGAACACGCGCCAGCGATCGGGAAGATCACCATGATCACGGCGAGGCCTTGCAAAATCAGGCGGATGACGAGCGGGATTTCGAAGTAGAAGTCGAACATGGCGGCGCTTCGGTTCAGGCGGTCGCAGCGGCAACGGCGGGTTGCGCGGGTTTATAGTGGAGCGTCTCGCCTTCGACGAAAGGCAACGCGGCAAACGGCGTCGCATCGAGCACCAAGCCAGTCTCGGGGAGATTGGCGAAGGTCATCGTCGCGAGCGCGGGGACTTCGGCGGCTATGACTTTCCAGAGCAGGGCGAGGTCAGCGGGAAGCGTGGCTCCACCGGCGGCGGCGACCAACTGGGCGAGGACGACGAGATCGTCGGTCGCACCGGCGGCGGCGGGAACAGCTTTGAGGGTTTTCTGGATGCGGAACTGTTGGTTCACAAACGTGCCGCTCTTTTCGAACACGGTGAGCGTCGAGAACACGACTTTCGCGGCGGCGCTGGTGGCATTGGCGTGCGCGCCGAGGTAAACGATGGAAACGTTCGCGAGCTGCGCGGCGGTGAGGCCGGCAGCGGTGAGGTCTTCGTTGATGGCTACGACGACTTTGATTTTGCCGGCGTCGATCTGCGCGGCGAGGTCGGTGAGTTGCGGCGCGGGCAACGTCTTGATCAGGCCAGTGACGAGCGCACCACGGACGTTGGGGTTGCGGTCGGCGGAGACGAGGAGCTTGTCGCCCTGCCCTACTCGGCTGACGAGTTGCGCGGAAGCTTTCAGCGCGGTGGCGAGGTGGCGGGTGAGGAATTGTTCTTCGACCGTGCTGCGACCGGAGCCGACGACGGCGATGGCGCCGGGGGCGGACTTGAAGAGCGCGGCCGCACGAGCCACGAGGGCTTCAACGGTCTCGGTGGCGGCGAGGCGATCGGCGGCTTTGACGGATTTGTAAAGGACGCGGGCACTGTCGGCGAGCCAAGTGTCGTTCACCTCGTCGTTGCGGCGCGGGGTTATGCGGTAGATCGTGCCTTCGCGGGACCAGACGACGGTGTTGGCGCCGACGGAGGATTCGGTGTCGATGGCGTTGGTCTGCTTGAGAAACCAGACGCGCATCTTGAAGCGGAAATCGGTGCTGGTGAGCGCGCCGACGGGGCAGATGTCGACGGTGTTGAGTGAGTAATTATTCTCGAGTTTTTTACCCGGATAGCAGGTGAGCGTCGAGTAGCTGCCGCGATCGACGAAGCCGAGGACGTCGTCTTTGGCGATTTCCTTGGAGAAACGGATGCAGCGGGAGCAGAGGATGCAGCGCTCGTCGTCGAGGGTGACACGGGGCCCGAGTTGGGTGCGCTTGGGTTTGACGTTTTTCTGTTCGACGAAGCGGGAGTAGCCGCGGCCGTAACCGGTAGCTTGTTCTTGGAGTTTACATTCGCCGGCTTGATCGCAGATGGGGCAATCGAGCGGGTGATTGATGAGCAGGAATTCCATGACGCCTTCGCGGGCGTCTTTGACCATAGGGGAGGTCGTCTTGACGTGGAGGCCGGGTGAGACGTTGGTGCCGCAGCCGATCTGGGGGCGCGGGATCCAGTTGATCTTCTGCTTGCCGGTGGCTGGGTCCATGATCGGCGCCTTGGTGGCGGGATCGACGGCGGGCATGCCCATTTCGATGAGGCACATGCGGCAGTTGCCCACGACCGAGAGTTTCGGGTGGTAGCAATAATGCGGCACGTCGACGTTCACCATGCGGGCGGCCTCGATAACGTTGGTGCCTTTCGGCACGGCGATCTCCTGGCCGTCGATGTTGACGGTGACGAGGTCGGGTTGGGCGGGAGCGATCATCGGGACGGGAGAGGGTTAAACGAGCGCGACCGCGTCGGCGGGTTTCGCGGTCTTTTTGGTCTCGGGATACTGTTTAAATTCATCGCCAAATTTGGCGATGAAGCTCTGGGTCGGCCACGAGCAGGCTTCGCCGAAGGCGCAGATGGTGCGGCCGGGAATCTGGTCGGCGACGCTCTTGAGGAGCGCGGCGTCTTCGTTGCGCGCCTGGCCGTGGACCATGCGCGAGGTGATTTTCTTCATCCAGAGCGAGCCTTCGCGGCAGGGCGTGCATTGGCCGCAGCTTTCGTGAGAGTAGAAGGCGTTAATGTTGGCGAGGGCTTCGACCATGTTGACGGTGTCGTCCATGACGATGACGCCGCCGGATCCGCCCATCGTGCCGATCATGCCGAGAGAATCGAAATCCATGGGCACGTCTTCGACACCCCAATCGTAGTCGACCAGCTCGGTGCCGACCTTGCGTTTGCCTTTAAAGCGTTCGCCGAAACGGAGGATTTTGGCGGAGGAACCACCGGGGATTACGGCTTTGAATTTACGACCGGGCAGCGGGCCGCCGCAGACATCGTTGAGCAGTTGGCCCATCGTAATCGTGCCGGCGGGGAACTCGTAGTAGCCGGGGCGTTGCACGTGGCCGGAGACGCAAAAGATGCGCGTGCCGGTGTTGCCGGGCGTGCCGATCTTGGCGTATTCGGCGCCGCCGTGTTCGGCGATGTACTTCACGTGGCAGAGCGTCTCGACGTTGTTCACGATCGTCGGGCACTGGTAGAGGCCGAGGACGGCGGGGAAATACGGGGGCTTGATGCGTGGGTTGGCGCGCTTGCCTTCGAGCGATTCGATTAGACCGGTCTCTTCGCCGCAGATGTAGGCGCCAGCGCCGCGGTGGACGAAAATTTCACAGGAATAGCCGGTGCCAAGGATGTTCGGACCGACGAAGTTGGCCGCGCGCGCTTCGGCGATGGCTTTTTCCAGAATGCGGGCTCCATGCGGCATTTCGCCACGGATATAAATGTAGGCCTGCTTCACGTTGTTCGCGAAGCACGAGATCATCGTGCCCTCGATCAACTGATGCGGATCCTGGTGCATGATGTAGCGATCCTTGAACGTGCCGGGCTCGGATTCGTCAGCGTTGACGATGAGATAAATAGGTTTGCCGCTCTTGCGGTCCACGAGGCCCCACTTCACGCCGCAGGGGAAACCCGCGCCGCCACGACCGCGCAGGCCGGATTTTTTAACTTCGTCGATGAGCTCCTCGGGCTTGCGGGCGACGGCTTTTTTTAGGACTTCGTAACCGCCGTTACGCAGGTAACAGCCGATGTCGTTCGTGTAGCCGGGTTCGTCAATGTGCTTGAAGATGATGCGGCGTTGTTCGGGAGCGGGCATGGACGGAAAGGGGTCAGCGTTTCTTGGCTTCGGCTTTGATCTGGTCGCTCAACTGTTTCGCTTTCGCGCAGTCGACCTTCTCGTGGAGTTCGTCGTCGATCAT
>CANFSZ010000035.1 GCA_947449835.1 Opitutia bacterium | reverse complement strand
GCATGGAGCCCAGAACCGGAGTCGAACCGGCGACCTCGTCCTTACCAAGAACGTGCTCTACCAACTGAGCTATCTGGGCAGACAAAGAGACCGTGCCAAAAAACGAAAATGAGGGTTGAAAGTGCTTCCCACGTTTTGGGCCGTCAACAGCAAACTTGACCTTTTCTATAAAAAACTACGGTCCGACCCAAATTCGATACACGCCAGGCGCCAATTTTGCGCCGATTCGCACGTGTTGCGTCAAATAACTCGCGAAATATGCATCCACCTCTTCCAATTTAGAGCGGACCGTCGGGACCAGTGGGGCACTCAGACCCGCGGCGTTCACCACGGCGAGAAATTCAATCGGCTCCCAAGCACCCGCGCCCGGGGGCTTGGCCTCAGCAAGCGCTTCAGCCAATACCACACGACCTCCCGCCGCCGGCGCGACTTCGTAAAACGCACTCCGCCGCGATAGCGCCGGCAAGTCGACGAGGCTACGACCGATCCCGAGCAACGCCACTCCCGGCGAGTTCAGCGCCAGCGCGCCCGAAACATCCACCGCGGAGTCTTTCTTCGGGGCGAGCGAACGAAATTCCATCTCATCATACGTGAAGCGAGCCGGATAATCCGCAAAAGCACCGCCCACCTTCGGCAACGCGACCTCTTTTTGCGCGGTGTTCCACGCCGTCGGCAAAAACAACGGCGTCGGATCCACCAACGCCGCCTCCTCCGGCGCGACCCGCCTAAATCCTACCTGCGGCACCGCCGCGACCGGCGCGCGTCCCTTGACTACGGCCGACCCGCGCTCCACGGCCGGTTCCACCGGCGCGCGAAACAACATCATAAAAACGAGAACCACAGCGATCGCCCCCAAAGCCGCCCAAATCCAACGGCGTCGATCACTCTGCGCAGGCGTCCTCACTTGCGACTCCCCTCGCCTTCATCCGTCGGCTCCAAAGCACCCCAGACCACCGCAAAACCCGCGCGCCGCGCGACCGTGACGATTTCCGCCAACTCGTCATTGCGCACGCCCGAGCTGGCTAAAATCAACAACGACGGTTTCGGCGTCGTCGCCTTCTGCCGCTCCAGCCACAACCCAAGTTGCTTCAACGACACCAAGCCATCATCCGCAAAAATCTGCCCCGAGCGTCGCACGGTGATGCGGTGCGTCGTCGGCTGCGCGCCCGCGGTCGCACCCGCCATTTCCGGCACCTGAAAATCCACCCCGAGCCCCGGCGCCAATACAAAACGCGAGCCAAACAACGAGAAAAACAACACGAGTAAACCCGCGTTCACGTAGAATAAAAAATCAAAACACCGCGGCGGCACGCGCAAATGCGCCGCGAGATCGAGCGGTCGCGTGATCATGTTTCCACGACCTCCGAACCGCCGGGCTTTCGTCCACGATAATCGTTTTGCAGGTAACGCATGATCTCGTTGCCCGCCCATTCCACATCGCGCACTATCGAGCGCACTCTCCCGCTCAGGAAATGATGCGCCACATGCGCCGGCAGCGCCAACATCAACCCACCCGCCGTGCACAACAACGCCTGCCACATGCCCGTGGCCAAGGCACTCGCACTCATGTAATCTTTCTCAAACGCCAAGAACGTCGTCGCCATCCCGAGCACGGTCCCGAGCAACCCGACCATCGGCGCGACTTGCGCGATCGTTGCGATGCTCCCGAGCCGACGCTCCAGCGCCGGCAACTCCACGATCGCCGCCTCCTGCACATGAAAACGCATCGTCGCGACGTCCGCCTCCGCGTGCAGCAACGCCGCCTTCACCACCGCAGCGACCGGCCCCGGCGTCTCCTCGCAAACCGTCAACGCTTCCACCAAGCGCCGTTTGGCCAAAATATTTTTTATCCCCTCGAGAAACGTCGTCGCCCGGATCTGCCCACGGTGCAAAAACAACACCCGCTCCAACGCGAGCAACACCGTCAATAAACCCAGCGCCAACAGCACCCACATCATCGGGCCGCCCTTGGCGAAAATCGTAAAATTTAAAACAGACATCGTATTAAAAAAGAGTGTTACACAGCAACGCCCCGACTCCGCAAACGCGAAACCGTAGGCCGGCCAAAGCGAGCATCACGGCGGCACCGCAACTCCATATTTCGCGAGACGCGTCTTCGCCTGCGCCTCACCCGGCAATCCCGCCTTAAGTAAAAGCAGCCAAGCCTCCTTCGCCTCCTCGAGTTTGCCTTGCTGCTCGCGCAAGCCGCCAAATTCAATCAACGTCCGCGCCATCCAGTAACGTCCCTTCGCCCGCTCGCTCAGCTGCGCGACCATTTTCGCATCCAGTAAAAACGGCGACACCACATCGCGCCACCAACCCAAGGCTGCTTTCTCCAACTCGCCGCGCTGCCGCAACACGACACCTAGATTAAAGCCCGCCTCGATTCGCACATCCAAGGGCGCATCCACGCGATCGCGCACATGCTCGAGCAACACCAAAGCGCTCTCCAAGTGCGACGCATCACTCGCCGCCTGCGCGTTGTGACACTCCGCCAACGCCAGCTGCGCCAACACCACATCCGGACTCGTCGCAAACGCGTTCACCAGCGACTCATAGGTTTGTTGGGCCTGCGGAAATTGACTGAGCTTGCGCAGCAGATGCCCTTGTTTAAGACGCGCCGCAAACACCAGTTCGCTCTGCGGATATTTCTGCACGAGTTTATCCACCAAATTTTGCGCCTCTTTTAAGGTCGCGTCACCATCGCCCCGCGCCTCCGCCTGCAACGCCGCAAAATACAGCGCGTAGGGCGCATTGATGTTACCCGGAAATTTATCCGCTAAATCCGTATACAGCTGCTGCGCCTGCACCGCGTTGAACTGCTTCGCGTAGTGATCCGCCTCTTCCAGATACGAAGCCACCGCCGCATCCGAGTCCTTGAAATCCTCGCGCAATTTTTTCAACTGCGCCACGCCGTCCTCTTCCTTGCCTTGCTTAAACAGCGCCTGAGCCTGCAACAACGCCGCCGCACTCGCCAACTCCGTGCGCAGCGCCACCGATTCACTCGCTAACGACTTCGCCAAAGCCTCCGGCGCCAACGCCCGCAGATATTCCAACGCCTTAGCCGGCTGGGCCGGCTCCACGTCGAGCGCCAATCGCGCCCGCAGCCACTCCAGCCGCGCCCGCAACTTCGCGGGTAACCAGGCCTCCACCGCCCCCCCGAGCAACCGCTCCACGCGCGCAAAAGCCGCGGCCACGCCACTCGCCCCGCGCGCCTGCAACGCTCGCGCCAAATTCCACTCCGCCTGCCAACGATCTTCGACGGCAAACCCCGGATCCGCCGCGAGCGCGTCGAGCACGGTCTGCGCGGCCTCCGGCGTGCCGGCCTCGATCTCCGCTTGCACGCGTTGAAAACGCAGCGCGCTCAATATCTCTGGCTTCAGGCCTGCTGGCGGATCTCGCAACACCGCCGTATACGCATCCGCCGCCGTCCGGAAATCCTGCGCGCGAAACCACGCCTCCGCCACCAACACGCCCAACTCCGCCCGCCGCGCCCCCGCCGGCAACGCCGCCGCCGCTTTCTTCGCGCTGTCCGCCGCCAAGCGATAACGCCGCTGTTCCCACGCTGCGCCCGTGAGCACTTCCCACGCCTCAGCGCGCAGAGGCGAACCGGGGAATTTTTCCAACAGCGCCCGCGCATCGTCCTCCGCGGCCGCGTAGCTTTTATCGCCCAGCAACAGGTTCGCCCGATACAAATAAAATTCTTCCTGCAACGCGTGCGCTGGCGTCTCCGCGATCCAGCGCCCGAGGTCCGCGCGCAATTGGCCGCGCCCCGGATTTTTCTCAGAGGCCTGCGCGAGCAAGCGCAACCCCAAGCGTTGCCGCACCCCATCGCGTCCGCGCGCTACGAGTTCGAACAACGCCGTGCGCCCCACTCCGTCGGTCGCGCCCGCGATCAACCCGAGCCACAGTCTAAAATCATCCGCGAATTGACGCTCATCCCGCGGCAGCCCGAGCAACTGCTGCTGGATCACCGCCACCGCCTCCGACTTGCGCCCGAGCGCGTTTAAATTTGCCGCATAAGTCCGAGCCGCGCCATAGCCGGTCGCTTGCCCCGCGAAGCGCGTCATCGCTTGGCGTTGCCCGGCCAGATCGGCCTCGTTGCCGGTGCCGCTGCGCCGGAGTAAAATCCGCTCCGCGTCGAGGCGAAACCGCGTCCGCGCCAACTCCGTCACCGCCGCGGCCTGCGCTTGCTCAAAAAATTTATTCGTCGCCTTCACGTCACCCGATTCGCCCGCGAGCAAGCCTTGCAAATAAAACCACCACGCGCGGTCGCTGGGCGCCAATTCCGTTTCTTTCACGGCGGCGAGCGCCGCCTTGGCCGCATCGATTTTGCGAGCCGTCGCCGCCGCGAGTCCCGCCCGCAACTGCCACGCGCTGCCACGCAAGCCGATCCAGCCGTTTAACGCACTCTCGGCCTCGGCGACGCGTCCGTCGTCGAGCAACGCCGTCACTAATCCAAGCGTGAGCGTGGCCCGATCCGCACTCGGTGCCGCTAGGGCTGTGCGATAAAGTTCAACCGCCGTCGCCGGAAATCCGAGTTCCTGCGCGCGCTGCGCCGCGGCGAGCGTGAGCGCCGCCGCCCCCGGTGACACCGCCGTCGCCGCACTCGCCGCCGCCAGCGGCACCGGCCGGTTCAAAGCCTCAAGCCCTTGGGCTCGCGCCGACTCCCCGAGTACCGCCGCTGCGGCCACCAAACACATTGAAAAATAAATCGAGGTTCGACGAAGACGCATGAGTTACCACGTCAACTTGCTTCTCCTAATGGAAACAATCAACCGCGTTGTAACGCATTCCGCCTCGCACCGCGGGGCGCGACTGCATATATCTGGCGCGTCCCATTTAACTTCACCCCTCCATGACCCTCCTCATCGTCCTCGGCGTCATCGCCGCCGCCTTCGTCATCGCCGCCCTCTGGATTGCCAGTATTTATAACGCACTCGTCGGCCTCCGCAACCGCTTCAAAAACGCCTTCGCCCAAATCGACGTCCAATTAAAACGCCGCTACGATCTCATCCCCAATCTCGTGGAAACCGCCAAGGGCTACATGAAGCACGAGAGCGGTACACTCGAGGCCGTGATCAAAGCGCGCAACATCGCCGCCGCCGCCGCGTCCGCCGCCGCCGCGAATCCCGCCGACGCCAACGCCATAAAAGGCCTCCTATCCGCCGAAGCCGGCCTGGGCGGCGCGCTCTCCCGTCTTATGGTCGTCTCCGAACAATACCCCGATCTCAAAGCCAACCAAAACATGATGCAGCTCACCGAGGAACTCACCTCGACCGAGAACAAAGTGAGCTTCGCCCGCCAAGCCTACAACGACGCGGTCATGGCCTATAACACCGCCCGCGAGATTTTCCCGAATGTAGTTTTCGCCGGCATGTTTGGTTTCCTCCCGGCCGAGCTGTTTAAGATCGAAGATCCCACCGAGCGCAGCGCGCCGAAGGTGGAGTTCTGATCAACGCCCGACCTTAGCGCACGCATGACGCCAGCGCCTGATTCATCCGCTGAATTTTTTGTCGGTTGGGGAACCCTCGCTTTGATCAACTCCGGCCTCGCCCAGTCAAAAAAACGCAGCGCGCTCGTTTGGTTTTTTATCAGTCTATTTCTCGGCCCCATCGCAACCTTACTGATCGTGCTGCTCGACCCGCTGCCCGTCCCTAAAAACTAAGTCGCGATGGACTTCTTCGAGGCCCAAGCCCGCGCCAAAAAGCGCACGTCACGGCTCGTCGTGCTCTTCTCTCTCGCCGTCCTCGGCACGATCGCAGCGGGCTACTTTGGCGCGATTTTTCTCAGCGGGCAACTTACCCAAAAATCCGCCCGCACCCGCGACCGCTACGGCTACGTTCAACCCGCACGCGCACCCGCCCTCTGGCAACCGCAGCTCCTCGCCGTCGTTTCCCTCGGCACCCTCGCCGTCATCGGCCTCGCCTCACTTTATAAATGGAGTGAATTTTCCGCCGGCGGCTCCGCGGTCGCCGAGAGCGTGGGCGGACGCCGCGTCGACCCGCACACCACCGATCTCGCCGAGCGCCGCCTGCTCAATGTCGTTGAAGAAATGGCTCTCGCCTCGGGCGTGCCCATGCCGACGGTCTTCGTGCTCGACGACGAGCCAGCCATCAACGCCTTCGCCGCCGGCCTCACCACCGCCGATGCCGTAGTCGCCGTCACGCGCGGCACCCTCGAAAAACTCACGCGCGACGAACTCCAAGGTGTGATCGGCCACGAATTCAGCCACATCCTCAACGGCGACATGCGCCTCAACCTGCGCCTGACGTCGCTCATCTTCGGCATCCTCGTCATCGGCCTCGCCGGGCGTGGCATCCTCTGGTCATTACGCGGTGCTCGAGTGAACTCCTCCCGCGACGACAAAAACTCCGGCGGCATCTTAGTCGCCATCGGTGCCGTCGGCCTCGGGCTCTTAATTATCGGCTACGTCGGCTATTTTTTCGGCCGTCTCATCCAAGCTGCCGTCTCTCGCCAACGCGAATTTCTCGCCGACGCCTCCGCCGTCCAATTCACGCGGAATCCCACCGGCCTCGGCGGCGCCCTCAAAAAAATCGGCGGGCTCGCCCTTGGCTCCTCCCTGCAAACCTCCAAAAGTGCGGCGATCGGCCACTTCTTTTTCGCGCAAAGTTTCCGCTCTAACTTCGGCGGCCTCTGGGCCACGCACCCGCCGCTAGATGAACGCATCCGCGCCATAGAGCCCACCTTCGACGGCACCTTCATCGAGCCGCCGCAAATCGTCGACGTCGGGCGCGAATCGTTTGTGTCCGCCCGCCTCGCCCCCGCGCACACCCGCCCGGCTTTTCAACCCAACGACGTCCTCGCTTCCATCGGCACTCTCACCCCTGCGCTGCTTGCGGAGGCACAGGAGCTGCACGCCGCGCTCCCGCCTCGCCTCCTCGCCGCCGCCCGCGCGCCCACCGAAGCGCCAATCTTACTTTACGGCCTGCTGATCGATAACGACGACGACAGCGTCCAGCGCCGCCAACTCGCCCTCATCGCCCGCCGCGCCGGCAGCGAAGCGCTGCAAGTGTTCGAATCGCTCGACTCCTCGCTCCGCGATCTGAGTCCCGAACACAAACTCCCACTCGTCCAACTCGCCCTGCCCGCGCTAAAATCGCTCCGTCCTTCTGCGCTCGCGCTATTTTTTGAAACTCTCGACGCGCTCGTCCACGCCGATGGACGCGTTTCTCCGTTCGAGTTTGCCCTGCAAAAACTCCTCCTGCGCAACATCGCCCTCAGCCGCGCCTCCACTGCTCCCTCAATCGATCAGATTCACTCCTTCCAAGCCGTCGCGCCCGAGATTGCCACGGTCCTCTCCGTTCTCGCGCACGCCAGCTCCGGCGACACCGGCGCCGCGTTCGCTGCGGGCGCCGCGCAACTGCCGCTCCTCGCCGGCCGCCTCGGGCCGCTGGAGCCCGTGACCGATCTAGTCTCCCTCGACACTGCACTCGATAAACTCGCCACGGCGAGCGGGCCGATCAAGCAACGTCTGCTCGAGGCCGCCGCGCACGTCGTCCTCGCCGATGGCCAAGTCAACGTCGAGGAATACGAGTTGCTCCGCGCCATCGCCGCCACGCTCGACGTGCCGCTCCCACCGCTCCCACGTTAAAAAAGCGTGGAGACCGCGACGGCGCCCATCCCTGTTCCGCGCGGCGCGACGCCAATTTAGGGGAGGCCGTTAAAATTCCTGCTTCCCTAACCCCGCGCGCCGTCGTAACAAGAGGTTCCCAGCGTTACCCAGGCGCAACCGCCGCACCGCGTCGGCGTCTTACCCACCATGCCTCACGAATTTCCCCAGAACCCCGGCCGCGCGTGCCATGGCATCTCGACGGACCTCGCCGACTACTTTCTAACTCGCCGCCAATTACTTTCCCGCGTCGGCATGGGCGTCGGCGCCCTCGGCCTCGCTTCGCTCGTACCCGGCCAACTCATCGGCGCGACCTCGGCCACAGCTGATTTGAAAATCGGCCCGAGCCCGTTGCTCCCCAAGCCCCCGCATTTCCCCAGCAAGGCCAAAGCCATCATCCACATCTTTGCCCAAGGCGCCCCGTCCCACGTCGACACCTGGGACCCCAAGCCGGCCCTCACGCGTCTCAATAACAAAACCCTCGCCGACGGCGGCATCGCGATGGGTTCACCGTTTCAGTTTAAACCCTACGGCGCTTCCGGCCTCGAGATCAGCGAAGTCTTCGCCAAGACCGCGGCCCACGCCGACGACCTCGCCGTCATCCGCTCGATGTGGACCGACATCCCCGCCCACGACGTCGCCACGGTGTTCATGAACACTGGTTCACTGCGCCTCACCAAGCCCAGCCTCGGCTCTTGGCTCGTCTACGGCCTCGGCACCGAAAACCAAAATCTCCCCGGTTTCATCGCCCTGCGCAGCGGCAAACTCCCCACCGGCGGCGCCGGCAATTACGGTTCAGCTTTCCTGCCGGGCACGTTCCAAGGCGCCTCCATCAACACCACGGCCGCCACCGTGCAGCAGATGATCCAAAACATCCGCAACAGCTACGTTGCCCCCAAAGAGCAACGCCGCCAACTCGACTTCGTCCACCAACTTAACGAGGTCCACGCCCAAAATCTCCAACGCGAAGCCGCCCTCGAGACCCGCCTCGAATCCTACGAAATCGCCTTCCGCATGCAGGCCGAGGCCACCGATGCCTTCGATCTCAGCAAAGAAAACGAAGCCACTCGCGCCACCTACGGCAACACCCAGCAAGGCAAACAACTCCTCATCGCCCGCCGCCTCGTCGAGCGCGGCGTCCGCGTCGTCCAAGTCTGGCACGACGGCTGGGACCACCACCAAGACCTCCGCGAAAAACTCTCCGCCAAAGCCGGCGAAATCGACGGACCCCTCGCCGCTCTCTTCGCCGACCTCAAACAACGCGGCCTCCTCGATAGCACGCTCGTCGTCTGGGGCGGCGAGTTCGGCCGCAAACCCACCAAAGACCGCAACGGCTACGAAAACCCCGGCCGCGATCACAACGCCAAAGCCTTCTCCGTCGTCATGGCCGGCGGCGGCATCAAAGGCGGCACCGTCCACGGTGCGACCGACGAATTCGGCGCCGCCGCCGTCACCGATAAAGTTCACGTCCACGATCTCCACGCGACGATGCTCCACTGCCTCGGCCTCGACCACACGAAGCTCACCTACCGCTTCAACGGCCGCGATTTTCGCCTCACCGACGTCGCCGGCGAAGTCGTCAAACCCGTCCTCGCCTGAGCGCCCCGCCCGTCATGCACCCGTACTCGCTGCTGTTAATTTTCCTGTTCGCGGCGCTCACCCGCGCCGCCACGCCCAATCCTGCGCCCGCCGCCGCCCTCTCCCCTGCCGACCTCGCTTTCTTCGAAAACAAGATCCGCCCCGTCCTTGTTGATCATTGTTACAAATGCCACAGCCACGACGCCGACCGCGTCAAAGGCGGACTCCTCCTCGATTCTTCCGCCGCGCTCCTCATAGGCGGCGACACTGGCCCCGCCCTCATCCCCGGCCAGCCCAACGAGAGTCTCCTCATCACCGCCATCAGCTACAAAGACGAGGAACTCCAGATGCCCCCCAAAGGCAAAAAACTCACCGAAGCCCAAATCTCCGACCTCACCGAATGGGTCCGCCGCGGCGCCCCCGATCCCCGCGTCCCTGCGCCCACCAAACCGGGCGCCCTGACGACTTATGGCGGCGTCGGCAAAAACCATTGGGCCTTTCAACCTGTCAAGAAATCCGCGATTCCCGCGACGGCCAGTCCCGCTGATTCCGCTTGGATTCAAACTCCGGTCGACAACTTCATCCTCGCTAGCCTCCAAGACCACGGCCTCACCCCCAACCCCACCGCCGATCGACGCGCCCTCATCCGCCGCCTCTGCTTCGATCTCACCGGCCTCCCGCCCACCGCCGCGGAGATTGCCGCCTTCGTCGCTGACCCCGCACCCGACGCTTACGCCCAACTCGTCGATCGCCTCCTCGCCTCCCCCTCCTACGGCGAACGTTGGGGTCGCTACTGGCTCGATGTCGCCCGCTACTCCGACACCAAGGGCGACGCCAAGGGCCGCGAAGACCTCCGCTACCCCAACGCCTGGACTTACCGCGACTACGTGATCGATGCATTCAACCGGGACCTTCCTTACAACCAATTCATCGTCGAACAACTCGCCGCCGATCGCCTCCTCGCCGCGGCTATCCAAAAATCCAAAACCAAAAACCCCGACGCCGAGCCCCCGCTCGACCAACGTTCCCTAGCCGCCCTCGGGTTCCTTTCGCTCGGCAACAAATTCAACGGCGTCGCCCACGACATCATCAACGACCGCATCGACGTCACCAGCAAAGCCTTCCTCGGCCTCACCGTCTCCTGCGCGCGTTGCCACGACCACAAATTCGACCCCATCCCCACCAAAGATTACTACTCGCTCTACGGCGTCTTCGCCAATCTCAACGAGCCCAAGTACGCCCGCGACCAACCCACGCTCTTCGCCAAAATACCCAAGACGCCCGAGCTCCTAGATTACCTCGCGAAATCCGACGCGCTTAAACTCCAAGCCGACGACCTCGAAACCCGCTACGCCGCTTTCCGAAAATCTCGCGAAAAAGACGCCGAGAAACGCAAAGAACTCGTACGCGAAGAAACCCGCATCCAGCGCGAGATCGGCGACCTCGACTCCAACCACCCCGGCTCTCCCGCCCGCGCCGCCGTCGTGACCGATGTCCCCCGCTCCCGCGATTACGCCGTACTCATCCGCGGCGAAGCTCAAAACAAAGGCCCCGTCGTCCCCCGCCGTTTCCTCGAAATTCTGTCCACCGATCCCAAGAAGCGCCCCGAATGGCACGAGGGCAGCGGCCGCCTCCCGCTCGCCCTCGCCATCGCCGATCCCAAAAACCCCATGACCGCGCGCGTCCTCGTCAACCGCGTCTGGCAACAACACTTCGGCACCGGCTTCGTCCCCACCCCCGACGACCTCGGCAACATGTCCGCCCCACCCAGCCACCCCGAACTCCTCGACTACCTCTCGAGCCGCTTCGTCGAAGACGGTTGGTCCATTAAAAAACTCCACCGCCTCATCGTCCTCAGCGCCACCTACCAACAAAGCTCCGCCAACAACCCCAAGTACGCCGAGCAAGATCCCAACAATCGCTACCTTTGGCGCGCCCCCGTCCGCCGCCTCGATTTCGAGCAACTCCACGATTCACTCCTCGCCATCGCCGGCACCCTCGAGCCCAAACTCGGCGGCCGGTCGATCCCGATGGGCACCGAGGAATTCGCCACCCGCCGCGCGGTCTACACCTACATTGACCGGCGCAACCCACCCGAACTCCTCACGCAGTTCGACTTCCCCAACCCCGACCTCCCCAGCGGTCGCCGCTACGAGACGATCGTCCCCGCCCAAGCCTTGTTTCTCATGAACAGCCCGCTCGTCGTCGAGACCGCGCGCCGCCTCACGCACCGACCCGAATTTGCCGACCTGAAAAGCGACCAAGAGCGCGTCACATCCCTGTACCTCGCCATCTACCAACGTCCGCCCAGCGAGCAAGAAATCGCCCTTGGCGTCCGCTACGTGAAAGCCAATCCCGCCGGCCTCGCCCTCGATCTCCCGCCCGCGCCCGTCTCCGCCCGCACCGAAGAGTCCCGCAAACAACAACGCCAAGCCCAACGCGCCGCCCAGATGGCCAGTATGAAAAAAGGCGGCATGGATAACCGCCCGCCCGGCGGCTTCGCGCTCAACGAAAACCGCGCCCCGCTCGACGCCTGGACCAAACTCGCCCACGCCCTCTTCCAGACCAACGAGGCGATCTTCCTTAATTAAGGCGCGCGGCCCGGGTCGCTCGAGGTCGAGCCGCCGCGGCTGAGTTTTTCAGAGCTGCTTATAGCCGATTTCTGCGACCGGCGGCGTCGGCTCGGGCGGCGTCAATCCATGAGCGCGCATCACTTCGTGAAAGGCCGCGATCGTCTCAAACGAGGGTTTGAAATTTCCGTAGCGATGCCCTTCCGCCACGAGCAACGGCGTCCAGCCGCGTTGGTTTTTTTGATTCCAGATTTCAATCTTCGCGCCTTTCGCGTCTAAAAATTTTATGACTTTCGGGAAGTTGGCGAAGCCCGCGCCGTGCATCGCCGTGTCGCCATTTTTAGAAACCGCATCGATGTCCGCGCCGAGACTGAGCAGATAATCGCAGGCCGCGACCGCTTCGTCATCGGTGCCGGCCTCTTCTTCGGCGGAACGCGTGCCAAGTCCCGCCGCCGCCATCAACGGCGTGCAACCATCCACATTGGTGATCTTCGGATCGGCGCCGAGTTCGACGAGGAGTTTCATGAAGGCAAGGTCCGCCGTGTCCGCCGCCAACATAAAAGGCGTGCAGCCTTTGCGATTGATGCGGCCACCGCCGGAGGGGCCGCCGGTGAGTCGCAGGTTCACATCGGCGCCATGAGCGACGAGCTTGCGGATGAGTTGCTCGCTCGTGACGTTGCCGTGGTCCTCGGGGATGGGATCACCTTCGTCCTCGCCGATGTCGGGTTTGCGAATCCACGCGAGGATATGCAACGGAGCGTAGCCGGAGCGCAGGTCGTTGGGATCGGCGCCGAGATCGAGGAGCACGGAAGCGACTTCAAAGTGGCCATTTTCCACGGCCAGCGTGAGCGCACTGTTGCCGCGTTTGGGCAGCTTGTTGCCGGTCTTGGTCGGGGCTGTAACCGCGTTGATGTCCAAGCCGGTTTTCAACAACACCCGCACGGTCTCGATGTGGCCCCCACGAACCGCGAAGAGCAACGCGTTGAGGCCCGTGGGTACCGTCGCCGTCACATCGGCCTTGGCGGCGATGAGCGCCGCGACCACGGCGGTGTGTCCCTCGGCAGCGGCCCACATCAGGGCGGTTTGCCCGCCGGGGAGTTTGGCATCAACGACGGCGCCATGCGCGAGGAGCGAAGTCACGACCGCGACCCGACCCGTGCGCGCGGCGGTCATGAGGGGAGTTTCACCGCCAAGCAGAGCGCGGTTGGCATCGGCGCCGACGGCGAGGAGCGCGTCCACGGTCGCAGCGTCCCCATTGGTACAAGCGAGCGCGAGGGGGGTGACGCCGTATCGATTGGGCGTGTGGGCGGACGCAGGTTCGGCCGCGAGCAGGCGACGCACGAGCGCCAGATCCGAGGCTTGCACGGCGCTCAACATCGCCTCCGAGCCATACACGTACGCTCCGCTGCAGACGAAGCCCGCCAACACCGCGAGCAAGCTACGCGCGCCCCAAAGGCGTGCACCGGAAGGGCGGCGCGGAAGACGTTTTTGTTTCATGGTGCGAGCCAATGTCACACGCTGAGCGGGGTAAACAGATCAGTGATCTTGCCGGAGCTGTCGCCGAAGCGGTCGATGTTCACGCCGACTTTGTCGAGGAGCGTGAGGTGCAGATTGGCGAGCGGCACGGGCTTGTCGTAGCGGATGTGTCGATCGCCTTTCATCCCGCCTGCCGCGCCCCCGGCGACGAGGATCGGCAGGTTGGTGTGATCGTGCACGTTGGGGTTTCCAATGCCGCTACCGTAGAGCAGCAACGAGTGATCCAAAAGCGTGCCGTTGCCCTCGGGCGTGGCCTTCAGGCGCTCTAGGAAATAAGCAAAGAGCGAGACGTGGAACGCATTGATCTTGGCCATGCGCGCAATTTTATCGGGGTCGTTGCCGTGGTGGGAAAGCGGATGATGCGGGTCGGCGACGCCGGTCTCGACGGCGTAGGTACGGTTGCTCGTTTCTCGGGCCAACTGGAAGGTCGTGACTCGCGTGATGTCGCCCTGCATGGCGAGGACTTGCAGATCAAACATGAGTTTGGCGTGCTCGGTGTAAGAAGCAGGGACGCCAAGCGGGCGCTCAAGATCGGGCGGGAGCGAACTCTGAGTGACATCGGCTTCGGCTTTTTGGATGCGCCGTTCGACTTCGCGCACGGTGTCGAGATATTCGGCGATCTTGGCGCGGTCAGCCGGACCTAGTTGACGTTTCAGACTGGAAATATCCTCGGTGATCCAATCGAGCAAACTGGCGCGCTGACGGAGCGAGGCGCGGCGCTCGATCAGGCTGCCGCCTTCGCCAAACAAGCGCTCAAAGACGATGCGCGGGTGCGCCTCAGACGGGAGCGGCGTGGTCGGTGAGGACCAGGAGAGATTGTTTTGGTAAACACAGGCGTAGCCGTTGTCGCATTGGCCGGTGGTCTGAAGCATGTCCATCGAGAGTTCGAGGGAGGCAAGCTGAGTCTCGCGACCGAGTTGTCGCGCCGCGAGTTGATCGGCGGTGGTGCCGAGATAGTAGTCGGAGCTTTCCGTATGTTTGGCTTTGGCGGCGCTCAGGAACGAGGAGTTGGAGGTAGCGTGCGAACCCGGATAGGCGTTGCGTAGTTCGAGATTGGTGAAAGCCGTGACGTGTTCGCGGTGAGGCGCGAGCGAGGCGAGTATGGGCGAAAGCTCGCTGAGTTTTCCATCGGTGCCGCGCGGCGTCCAGCGGGACTGGTCGCAGCCCATCGGCATAAAAACATAACCGAGACGTCGGACCGGCAGAGCCGCCGTCTTCGTCGCGGCGGTAGCCGCAGGAATCATCGCGTCGAGCAACGGGAGCGACAACGCAGCGCCCATTCCACGAAGAAACGTACGGCGAGGCAGGGCTTTTTTAGAGACGAATGAGCTCATGGGTTAGGGGTGCGGCGCAACTGAAATGGCGGACTATTGACGAGACCAAGAATGAGAGCGGAAAAACGAAAATTCTCCGCTTCCGCGCGACGCACGATCGCGCGAACGGCGGGAGCGTCGGACAACTCGACGCCGCGGCCGAGGGCGAAGGTCAGCAGTTTTTCCGTCAGCGTCGCCGCGAATAAATCCGGCCGCGCGAGGAGCGCCTGCTCCAGACCAGCGACACCTTCAAACTTCGAGCCATCCGGGAAGCCGCCCGTCGCATCAACCGGAAGTCGCTCCTCCGCCGTGCGCCAACGACCGACCGCATCGAAATTCTCAAGTGAGAAACCGACCGGATCCATCAAGTTGTGGCAACTCGCGCAAACGGGCTTCTCGCGGTGCGCAGCCAATCGAGCCCGGATGGGCAGAGCCGCGGAGACATGACCGTCGTCGAGCGCCGGCACGTTGGGTGGAGGCGGCGGTGCCGGCGCGCCGACGAGATTGGCGAGGATCCAGTTGCCGCGGATCACCGGCGAGGTGCGGGTCGCGTAGGAAGTCACCGTGAGAATACTCCCTTGGCGAAGCAGGCCACCGCGCTGGCGTTCGGCCATACCGGCGAATGAGACGCGGCGAAAATGACTACCGTAGAGATGCGGCACGCCGTAGTGTTTCGCGAGGCGCTCATCGAGAAACGAGTAGTCGGCCGAGATCAATTCCGTCACCGGACGATCTGCAGTCATGATGTTTTCAAAAAAAAGTTCCGTCTCACGGCGCATCGAGTGACGGAGGTTGTCGTCAAAATCGATGAAGCGACGCACATCTGGCGCGACCGATTCCAGGCCGCGCAGATGGAGCCATTGCGCGGCGAAATTGGTGGCGAGATTGCGCGCGCGCGGATCGGCGAGCATGCGGCGGACTTGATGCTCGAGCCCCGCCGGGCGGCGCAGTTCACCGCGCCCCGCCGCTTCGAGGAGCGCGTCATCCGGTAAACTGCTCCAGAGGAAAAACGAAAGTCGCGAGGCGAGCTCGAGGTCGCTGATGCGATAAACCGTACCCGGCGCCAAGCCAGCGGGATCGGTTTCCACGCGGATCAAAAATTGCGGTGCGACGAGAATCGCGGCCAACGCGCTTTCAATCCCTGCTTCGAAGCCCGCGCCTTCGGCACTGCCTTCGCGAAAAAACTGGAGTGGACGACGCAGATCGTCGTCGTTGATCGGGCGACGGTATGCGCGGCGTAGCAGCGGCGCCAAAATCGCCCGCGCGTGCGCTTCGTCGTTGGCCCGTGCCGCGACGGACGCGATCCCACCGAAGATCAAGCGCCGACTGGGCGTGTCGCCCGGACCGGTGGCATTGAAAGGACCGGTGATCGAAGTTTGATAAAGCGCCGGGGCCGTGCGCGGGTGGCGGTGCATGTTGAACCGCGCGACAAAGGGCTGGCGCTCGGTCTCGATAAGCAGCGAGGGATTTTTAATGAAAGTTACCCCGACTTGATGCGGACCGGCTTTAACGGGAACGCGGAACTTCAGGTGCGTATCGACGCCCTCAGCATTTTTGTCGGCGCCGGGCGGCTTCACGGTGGCGAGGGCCACGCGTGCACCGTCGATCAACACTTCGACGTCGTGGGGAGCTTTGAGGCCCTCGACCTGTTCGTTGCGATCGCGCGCGAGGCGTACTTGAATTTCGTACTCCCCGTCTTGGGGAAACGTATACGAAATCAACGCCCCGCCGCGCGTGCCGAGCGGAAGTCCTGCGATGTGACCTTCCTGCGTGAGATCCGGCGGAACGCGAAACGTTTCGCCGCCGGGCGTCTTGCGTGGCGCGCCGATCGCTAGCCGCGCGATTTTTTGCGCCGCCGACACATAACGATCAAGCAGCGTGGTCGACAGGTTGCCGACCGTCACGTTGTCAAAGCCCCGCGCCGGTTCGTCATTCGGCAGCAGGGTCGTCGCATCGATCTCGAGCGCAAGCAGGTCGCGGATGGCGTTTTGGTATTCGGTACGATTGAGCCGGCGAAACGTATCCGTACGACCAGGATCTGGCGCCGCGGTCGCCGCCCGATCAAGCTCGGCTTTCAAAAAGGTCACAACCTGCCGGTATTCGGCGGACGAGGGACGCTCCTCCCCAATCGGCGGCATTTGCTGGTGATCGATTTTGCGCAAAATTTTTTCCCAGAGCTCGGGATTTGTAGCCGGACTTTTGGCCGCGACCCCCTCGAGCGAGAGTCCGCCCTTCGTGATGCTGTCATCGTGACAATCCATGCAGTAGCGACCGATCAAGTCCCCCGCGAGATGCGCCGGCGCCGCGGCCGCCTCGACCGCCGCAGGGCCCAGCAGCGCCCATGTCGCAACGGCAGACGCCGAGGCACGTAGACACGAGGCAATCAGCTGTTCAAAAAAACGGGGCATGGGGTGCGGGGTAACGCACGTCAACGGAGCCTTCAGCCCGTAGCGGAGGCGAGGTAAAAAACCTGCCGGAGGTAAGTAGCTTTGAGCGTTAAACTAAATTCGTCGGCTACTTCCCTGCCATCACGTCGCCACCCTTCGTCGCGTCGAAGGAGCCGTCCCATTTTGCCACGATCAAGGTCGCCACGGCGTTGCCGATGAAATTGGTGATCGCACGCGCTTCCGACATAAACCGGTCGACGCCGAGAATCAGCGCCATGCCCGCCACGGGAATCTTGTCCGTCGCCGCCAGTGTCGCCGCCAGCGTAATGAAGCCGCTCCCCGTCACGCCCGCCGCGCCCTTCGAAGTGATCATGAGCACGACCAGTAGTTTCGCTTGCTCCCACAACGTCAGCGGTGTGTCTGTCGCCTGCGCCACGAAGAGCGCCGCCATCGTCAAATAAATCGAGGTCCCGTCCAAGTTAAACGAATAGCCCGAGGGCACGACGATGCCGACCACCGGCCGCGCGCAACCGGCCGTCTCCATCTTGTGCATCAACCCCGGCAACGCCGTCTCCGACGACGACGTCCCCAGCACGATCAACAATTCTTCGCGGATGTACTTGATGATTTTCCACACGTTGAAGCCGTTAAACCGCGCGATCAGCCCGAGCACCACAAACACAAAGAGCGCACACGTCAGGTAGACGCACGCCATCAGCGCCCCGAGCGACACCAGCGAGCGCAGGCCGTATTTCCCGATGGTAAACGCCATCGCGCCAAACGCCGCCACCGGCGCCAGTTTCGTCACCATGCTCACGATGCCGAAAATCACGCGCGAGACTTCGTTGATCAAATTGAGCACCGGCCGTCCGTGCTCGCCGATCTGCCCGAGCGCGATGCCAAACAACACCGCCAGCAACAAGACCTGCAAAATTTCGCCTTCGGCAAACGCCCCGACAAAAGTGTTCGGAATGATGTGCAGCAAAAACTCCGTCGTCGTCTGCCCTTGCGCCGCTTTGGTGTAACTCGCCACCGCCTTCGCATCGAGCGAAGCCGCGTTCGCATGCACGCCCGCGCCCGGCATGAACACGTTGGCCACCACGAGGCCGATGATCAGCGCGAGGGTGGAAACAATTTCAAAATACAACAGCGCCTTCCCGCCCACGCGGCCGACTTTCTTCAAGTCTCCCATGCCGGCGAGGCCCACGACCACAGTCGCAAAAATGATCGGCGCGATCAGCATCTTCACCAACTTGATGAAGCCATCGCCGAGCGGCTTCAGCGACGCACCGAAGTCTGGCCACAGGTAACCGACGATCACGCCGACCACGATCGCGGCCAGCACTTGAAGATAGAGCGTATTGCGTTTGCCGGAGTTCGCGGGGACAGCGGGGTCGGTATGCATTTCCGAGCGAAGCCTCTCCGCGGCCTCGGGCGCAATTTTATTCCCGCACGTTCGCCAGGCCAGCGGCTACTACGGCCGCGACATTACGTAGGATAGCCCGCTCACTCGCATGATCGGTCGTGAAGACCACGAGCACGTACTTCCGGCCGCCCGGCAGTTCCACGTACGCCGACTCATGCCGCGTCTGACTCGTCCAGCCGGCCTTCGACCACAACTTCGCGCCCGCCGGTAACTCCGTCCCGGTGAACTTCGCCTGATCGTCGAGATCGTCCGTCTTTGCCGCCTGATCACGCGCCAAGAGCGCCCGCATCTCCGCGCTCCGCGTTGGCGTCACGCAGCGCCCGGTCGCGATCTCGACCCACAACCGCGCGGTCGCCTCGGTCGTGAGCATGTTGCGCTTCGGGTCATAAGCGCGGATCGCCTGCGACTCCCGCCCGTAAGGCCCGTCACCCCAGGGTTTCTTGCTCGCATTGACCCCCACATAACCGAGCCCCGCAAAATACCGCGTCACCACCGCGCGCTTTTCGAACCACGTTTTAAGTTCCGCCTCCGGCAACTCCGGCCCGCTCGTGGTCCCCGTTAATAAATCGATCACGTAGTGCGTCGCATCGTTGGACGAATCCACGATCATATCGCGCATCGCCCGGCGCAGCTCCGGCGTGTCCGCGAGCTTCCCATCCTCGAGCCAACGATGCGCCGCCGCGAGGTAGAACAACTTGATCACACTCGCCGGATAGATCGGCACGTCGCCGCGATAACTCGCCTGCTGCGGCCGCTCCACCGCGCTCAAATCGACGAGCGTGACGGCGAGTTGGTCGGCCTTGAGTCCCTGAGCCTGAAACCGCTCCAACGTAGCCTGCACCGCCCGATCCACGAGCGGCTGCAACTCCCCCGCCCGCGCGGCCACCGCCAACCCGATGCCCAACAAAAGCCAACGCCACCACATCGTTTTCATGCGCTCAACCCAACACCCCCTTCGCCGCAAATCAAGTACCAGCCCACCGGCGGCGGCTGGGCCCCCAAGGCGGCAGGCGCAGACGGCGAGCGGATGAGGAGGCTTAAGGCACTTCGTAGATCTCGATCAGCGCCACGCCCGAGGAAGCGTTCTTCGCCGATTTGATCTGCGCGGTGTAGGCGCCGGGATTCAACGTGATCAGCACGGCGGCGTCTTTGCTGCCGCTCGCGAGGGTGAACGCGCCGGTTTGGATCGCGGCGGTCGTGATCGCGGCGTTATTGGCCCAGCCTTCGTTGGTAGCGATGGCTTTGCTGTCTTGGTAAATCGTGAGCGCCGGATCAGCCAACGCGCCGGCGATACCGAAGTTGGTCAGCGCGGGGCCGATGCCGCGGATGAGGAGTGTTTTCGGGGAATTGCCCGTCACCACGAAGCCGCCGATGAGTACGCCGTCGTCGGGCGTGACCCGGCCGCGACTGGAGATGTTAACAAGGCGTTGGTAATCGGCGTTGGGGTTGATGCTCGCGTCGTAGATTTCGGCGAGGGCGACGCCGGTGCCGGTGCCGCTCGGGTCGGCGATCTGCGCGGTGTACGCGCCGGGCTTGAGCGTGGTGAGGAGCGCGGCGTCTCTGCTGCCCGCGGTGAAGGCGAAGGCGCCGAGGCGGGAGATTTCGGCCGCGTCGTCTTTGTTCCAATCGTCGTTTTGGGCGATGAGGTTGGAGCCTTGGTAGATCGTGATTGCGGGATTGGGCAACGGGCTCGCGAGGCCGAAGGCGCTGAGCGCGGGACCGACGGCGCGGATGAGGACTTTTTTCGACTCGGAGCCGCCGATGACGAAGCCGGTGATGAGGACGGATTCACCGGTGCCGACTTTGGCCCGCGAGGAGAGGTTGATCAGGCGATCGGTGCGGGTGGTGGTGGTGCTAAGGCCGGAGAAGTTTACGGCCGAGTTGCCGGAGTACGTGAGCGTGGCGGTAGCCACCGTGGTCGAGGGATTAATAGTGCCGCTGAGCGTCGCATCGCCGCCCGTCGTGGTGACGGCCAGGGCGAACGTGTTGTCCGATTTGAGCGTAGTTAAGCCGCCGGTAGTCACGGTCGGGTTTTGCGTGAGAGCCAAGACTTCGTTGTTCGCGCCGACCACCGAATACGTGACCCCGGGATTTTCCAGCAGGGCCGTAGATTTATAAAAACCGGCGGCCGCCGCACTTGGTCCGGCCAGCGGAATCACGCTCGCGCGGAAGACCAAACCGAGGGGGGCGATCGTACCTGAGAACACGTTGTTGAGGAGCGTGCCGGTAATCGTGTGGGTAACGGGTGCAGCATGGATGACGCTGTCGAGCGGGGTTAGGTGGTTCGCGGTGGTGACAAGCGTTGCACTAAAGCCACCTCCCGGAGTGAACGTGAAATCGACGGAGCCATTGAGGCTAGGATTGCCCGCAGACACGATGAGCAAAGAGCCTTGCCTAGAATTCCCGGCCAAGACCGCAGCGATGTCTGCCACGGCGAGATTGGTGTCTGAGGCTACCGCCTTGCTGAAGACCACCTGCATGGTGCCCGCCGTGACGACGAAGGACACGTCGACCTCCGGCGCGGCGGCGTAAGTGGCGTTGCCGGCTTGGCTGGCGCGGATCTTCACCGTGCCGGGGGCGCCGGTGAGATCGAGCGTGTTGCCCGATAGCAGCGCGGGACCGCTCACGACGGTAAAGGTCACCGGCAAGCCCGAGCTCGCGCTGGCCGTGAGGGTGAAGGAGCCGCTGTTACTCGCGCGGTTGGCGGGGGCAGCGAAGGTAATCGTCTGGTTGACGAGGCTGATCGTGAGCGCGTCGCTCGTGGTGGAGCTATCGCTGGCGCCCGCGCTGTTATTGGCGATGACGGTGAAGCGGTAGGACAGACCCGGCGTGAGGCCAGAAACTTTGGCCGGTGAGCCACTCGCCGTGATGGTCACCGTAGAACCATCCGTCGCCGTGGCGCGGATCGTGTAACCCGTGATCGCACTGCTGCCGGTGTTGCTCGGTGCCGTGAATGTCACGGTGGCTTCGCCGTTGGCGGTGGTTGCGGAAACCGCCGTGGGCGCGCCCGGAACGGCGACGATGACACTGAGCGAAACACTGGCGGTTACGGTGTTATAGTTCGCCGTGCTGGTCGGGGTGAAGGTCGTGGTCAACGTCTGCGTGCCCACGCTCGGGGTGGTGCCGTAGGCGGGGCTGTAGCTGAAAGTGCCCGCGGCGACGTTGCTGGTAGCGTTGAGCTGAGTCGCCGAAAGCGCGGTGCCGTAGGTGATGGCGGCGGGAGTGGCCCACGTCACCGTTGGCGTGGCTTTACCGACGACGAGGGAAACGGTGCCAGTCGCGGTGTTGTAGTTGGCCGTGTCGGTCGGCGTAAAGGTGACGCTCAACGTCTGCGTGCCAGCGCTCGGCGTCGTGCCGCTGGCGGGACTGTAGGTGAAGGTGCCGGCGGTGACGTTGCTGGTGGCGTTGAGTTGAGTCGCAGAGAGCGCGGTGCCGTAGGTGATGGCGGCAGGCGTCGCCCAAGTGATCGTCGGGGTGGCTTTGCCGACGACGAGGGAAACGGTGCCAGTCGCGGTGTTGTAGTTGGCCGTGTCGGTCGGCGTAAAGGTGGCGGTCAACGTCTGCGTGCCGGCGCTCGGCGTCGCGCCGGAGGCGGGGCTGTAGCTGAACGTACCCGCGGCGACGTTGCTGGTGGCGTTGAGCTGAGTCGCAGAGAGCGCGGTGCCGTAAGTGATGGCGGCAGGCGTGGCCCACGTCACCGTTGGCGTGGCTTTAGCGATGGTCAGGGTGTAGGTCTGAGTGGCTTGAGTGTTAACTCCGTACACCGCAGCTTGAGTGGCGGTGATCGTTGCCGTGCCCGCGGCCAAAGCTGTGACCGTGCCGGCGGAATTTACTGTAGCCTTGTTAACATCGCTGCTCGTGTAGCTGATGGTGCCGTAACTGCCCCCAGAGAGAGTGGAGGTGGCGGCATTGGTTAACGTCGCGCCAAAGACGACACTGGCTGCCGTCGGGGTCGTGAAGGTCAACGTCGGGGTGGGCGTCGCCGTCGCGGTAAACGTACCAACGCTCGAGTAGGTGGTGCCTTGGCTGTTGGTGGCGTAGGCCGCGTAGCTATAAGCGGTGCCGGGCGTGAGGCCGGTGGCGTTGACCGTGAAGGTGCCGGTCGCGGCGGTCCCGGTGACGTTGGTCACGCCAGTGCCGCTGAGCTGGGGGTTGTTGTTGGTGGAGGTGACCGCGTAGACAACGCCGACAGCGGTGAGGCTCGCGCCGCCGTTAGAGGTGACGTTGCCGCCGAGGGTCGCGCTCGTCGTGCCGATGCTTGCGCTGGTCGGCGTGGTGACGGTCGGAGTAGTCGAGGGCGTCACGGCCGAGGAAGCACTCGAGGCGCTGCCGGTGCCAATCGAGTTGGTCGCCGTTACCGTGAAGGTGTAGCTCGTGCCGTTGGTCAGGCCGGTCATCACGTGGCTCAAGCCCGTGCTACCAGCGTTGCTGTCGGTGCCGCCTGCGGGGCTTGAGGTCACGGTGTAGCCAGTGATGGCAACCGTGCCCGTGTGGGCGATGCCACCGGTGTGGACAGGTGCAGTGAAACTCACCGTGGCCTGCGCATTGCCGGCCGTCGCGGTTACTCCCGTGGGAGCTCCGGGCACGCTGGGTTCCGGTAAATAAGCCACGATGAGCAGGGCATCCGTGCTGGCTCCAAGTGTCAGCGCCGGTACCATCAAGCTGCTCCCTTGAAAATATCCGCCGAGGTAGACATTGCCGACACTATCGAGCGCGATGCTGGTAGCCGTGGCCGTGGCTCCGCTGCCACTGAAATTCTTCGCCCACGTCGCAGCCCCGCTGCTGTTGAGCTTGAGCGCAAAGGCATCTTGCGTGCCGGACAGAGCCAGCGCCGGGGTGGTCATGCTGGCGGTTCGGAAAAATCCACCGAAGTAGACATTGCCGGAAGAGTCGACCGCGATACCTCGACCCGTGGTCGCAGCTCCCGCGCCACCAAAACTCTTCGCCCACGTCGTGGTGCCGCTGCTGTCGAGTTTGATCGCGAGGGCATCTTTCGTGCCGATCTGGGACAGCGCTGGAGTTGTGAGAGCGCCCGATTCAAAATAGCCGCTAAAGTAAGTGTTACCGGAACTGTCGAGAGCGAGACCGCGAGCGGTAATACTCGCCCCACTACCGCTAAAACTCTTCGCCCAAGTCGTAGTGCCGCTGCTGTCGAGTTTTAGCACTAACCCATCTTGCGTGCCAATTTTGGTAAGCGCAGGGGTGGTCAGGTTGGCCGTCATAAAATCTCCGGACAGGTAAACATTACCGGAACTATCAACCGCGACCCCTTGAGTGTTGGCACTCGCGCCGACTCCGCCGAAGTTTTTGGTCCAGGTGATGGTGCCACTGCTGTTCAACTTCATGGCTAAGGCATCGATAGTGCCGAGGAGCGACACCGCCGGGGTCGTCAAGTTGGCTCCTGTTATATCTCCGGAGAGGTAAACGTTGCCCGTACCGTCTACGGCGATACCTCGAGCTAGAGTTGTAGATCCGAGGCCACCAAAACTCTGGATCCAGGTAATCGCGCCGCTGCTGTTGTACTTGATCGCAAAGCCGTCTTGCGTGCCGATTTTCGTCAACGCGGGAGTCGACAAGTCCGCGTCGCGGAATGATCCGGATAGGTAGACGTTGCCGGCAGAGTCGACCGCGATGCCGCGACCGCTGACGCTGGCGCCGCTGCCACCGATGTTTTTAGCCCACACGACCGTGCGCGACGCGTCCAACTTCGCTAGCCAACCATCTTGGATGCCAAGTCTGGTCAGTGTCACCCCGCCCAAAACCAGAGTCGTTTGACCAGATAAACTACCGGCGAGGTAAATGTTACCCGCCGCATCCACCGCCGTAGCGACCAACTGGACGGTGCCGCCCGTGCTGCCGAAGTTCACTCCCGCAAGACTCGCGGCTATCGGAGTGATCGCGCTCGAAGCGCTCGAGGCGCTACCGGTGCCCACAGCGTTCGTCGCCGTCACGGTGAAGGTGTAACTCGTGCCGTTGGTCAGACCCGTAACCGTGATGGGCGATGTGCTGCCCGTGGCGGTCACGCTGCCCGGACTCGAGGTCACGGTATAACTCGTAATGGCAGATCCGCCGTCACTCGCGGGCGCGGTGAAACTCACCACCGCTTCGCTCGGACCGCGCACGGCGGCCACAGCTGTCGGCGCGCCTGCTACCGAGGCCGTGGTCACCACATAATTATTCGACGTCGTGGTCCCGCTGCCCGCGTTACCCGCCGCGTCGGTCACGCCCGTATTGTCCAAGGTGATCACATTGGTCGCCGCATAGAAATTCGGCGTGGGGGTAAACGTCGCCGTCCACGTGACGCCGCCATCAGAGGAGCTAACCGCGGACAACGTGCCATTGGCGATCGTGAGATCGGCGTTGGTGAAGCCCGTCACCGCTTCGGAGAAGGTGATCGTGACCAAGCTGGTCTCACCGCTGGACAGAGAATTATCCGCGACGACGATGGTCGCCGTCGGGCGCACGCCATCGACGAGGACGGACGAGGTCGAGCCCACGCTATTCAAGGTCGCCGTCGCGTCGGTGGACGATCCATTCCGAATCGTACCACCGTTGAGGTCGATGCTTGCGCCTATAGCAATGCCATCGTTATCAGCAGCACCCAAGGAGATGGTGCTTCTGAACACCAACGCACTTGTGCCACTGCCTGAAACGTACGAGGCATACACCGTTGACGCGCCGATAGTCAGGGCGAGTCGCGGGGTGCCGGTTACGTTCACATTGGCCGAAAAATTAACGGTGAAATCTAGATTTTGTCCGATCGTATATGTGCCGGTGGCGGGCACGCTGACGCTTGTCACTACTGGCGCGCTAATAATCGTCGCCGCCTGCACTGCGCTGCCGCTACTCGTCCCGTTGGTGGTTACCACCGCAGTCAAACTGCCCAGAGATGGACTAGTGGTAAAGGTTACGATTATCTGAGTGGCCGTTGCGCTGGTGACTGTGCCGGTTCCGCTGCTTAAGATAACCGTGTTATTGGCTGCAGTGGGATCAAAACCAGTACCAGAAATGGTGAGCGTGGGGGCATTTGTTGCCAGATTGCTTGTACTAAAGGTTACGGTAGGTGCGGGCGCTACGTAGTTGCTCACCGTGATGCCGTTGCCCGTGAGATCGGCCACGACAACCGCGGTGGCCGCGCCGGCGGCCCAGTCTTCGGCCGCGCTCAAGTTGTAGGTGACCGAGCCGGTCGAGGCGGGGCCGTTTTGGTTCAGTCGCGAGACGAGCGCGCTGATATCGGTGGCGTTCAACGTCACCGTGAAACTCGTGCCGCTCGTGATTTCGACGCTGCTCGTGGTCAACGGGTAGCTCGTGGAGTCACCGGTGATGCTCAGTTTCGAGACATCAATGTCATTAGTGGCCCCGCTGTTTTTCAAGAAGCCCGTGCCCGTGACTACCAACACGCCCGTGCTGGCGTCGTAGGTGGCGCTCGTGATCGTCGGCGTGGCCACGTTGGACACGGTGATGCCGTTGCCCGTGAGATCCTGGATGTTGCCGCTGGTGATGTCGCTGTTCCAGTCGTCGGCGGCAGCGAGGTTGTAAGTCGTCGCGCCGGTCGAGCTGGTGCCGTTTTTATTGAGGTTGAGATTTACGGCCGCGCTATCGGTCGCGCTCAACGTGAGCGTGAAGCTCGTGCCAGAGGTGATCTCGACGTTGGCCGTATCCGTAAGCGTGTACGTCGCTCCGCCTTCACCGGTGAGGGTGAATTTGTTCGCGGTGATGTCGTTGGTCGCTCCGCTGATGCTCACGAAGCCAGTGCCCGTCACAACGAGTACACCGGTGGCGGCATTATAAGTGGCCGAGGTGAGGGTTGGCGTACTGACGTTGCTGACGGTGATCCCGTTGCCGGAGAGATCAGCCGAGGCCGCGGCGGTAGAATCCCAGTTAGCCGCGCCTGCGATATTATAGGTGGTACCGTTGGCCGAGGAGGAGCCGTTGTTATTGAGGAGGCCGTTGACGGCGAGCTTATCAGCGGCGTTAAGCGTGATCGCAAAGGCGGTCGAACTGCTCGCCGTCGTATTGGAACTGGTTAAAGTGTAAGTCGCGCCATTGCGGCCGGTGAGGGTGATTTTAGTCGAGTCGATCGTGTCGCCCGTGGTCATGCCGGAGGCCGTCACCGAGAGCACCCCGGTGCTGGCGTCGTAGGTGGCGGAGGTGATGGCGGTAGGGTTATAGTTTGTATTGGTGCTACCGCTACTGGTGTAGATTGTCGCCGCTGTGGTGCCTACAGCGCCATTGGGAGTACCGTCCCCTGGATTTCCGCGTTGACCGGCATTGCTGCCGCTCGAGATCGAGCTGTTCGTAGCAGAGTCCAAATTAACCGTGCCGCCAGCATTCCAAAGAGCGCCGATACCTGATCCACCGGCGCCGCCAACACCACCCCCAAAGGCACCGCCGCCGCCGCCACCACCACCTGCACCTAAGTTACTGGAAATGGAGCTACTAAGAATAGTGAGCGTACCGGTATTATAGATACCACCCGCAGCGTTGCCGCCACGGCCGCCGGGCTGGTAATTACCACCACCGCCACCGCCACCGCCGATACTGGTAGAACCGTTATTGGCCGTGCCGCCAGTTCCGCCTGAAGTATAGCCACCGCCACCACTACCTCCGGATGTGCTACCACCCTGCCCGCCGCGGGCAAACATAAAACCATTAGATCCGCTGGAACCACTCGGGCCACCACCACCGCCGCCGCCACCTATATATCCACCACCACCACTACCACCACCACCACCACCGGCGGCCCGGCCACCGCTAATGGTGCTGCCGGTTATAGTCAGTGATCCTGCGTTTCGGATATTAGCCCCCAAGGCGTCGTTACCAGTCGTGCCGCTTCCTCCACTGGTCCCGCTAGCACCACCGGATATTAAGCCGTTGCTGATCGTGAGATTGCTGATCGCGACGCTGCCGGCGGTGATGTCGAGCACGCGGGCGAGATTGTTGCCGCTGAGCGTGAAGCCGCCGCCCACGATGTTCAGGGTGTGCCCATCGGTGACGTTGATCGTGATCGCATCGCCGGATGAACCAAACGTGATGTTGCTGGTCAGCGTGATCGTATCGTCCGCGCTGTCGATCCTAGCAGTGGCGATTGCCGCTTTTAATTCAGCGACGGTGCTCACGCTCGCGGTGTGCAGCACGGCGTCGTAGCCGGCCATGGAGGTCGCGTTGAGGGCGAGCGACGAGTCGATCTGGCCGGTGACGATTTCGAGGTCCCAGTTGCCGCCATGCGCCGCGTTGCCGGTGTTGTCTCTGGAAGCGGCGATGTCCGCGCCCGTGGCGGCGGCCATGGTGTTGAGCAGGTTTTGCCCGGCGATACCGGCACCGACTTCGCACCCGTAGAGGAAAATATCGCCGTTCTTCGT
>CANFSZ010000034.1 GCA_947449835.1 Opitutia bacterium | reverse complement strand
GTGAGCTCCGTGCGGGGGAGCGGCTTCGAGCCTACGACAGCCGACAGGGCGGCGTCAGGCGTAACAGGTTTCATGAACGCGGCGTTTGGTTTACGAGCAGCTTTTTTAGCCATAGTGGATTTGGGTTTATGTGCTTTCGAGTGAAAGCGCGTGAGTTCTAGAGGGGAAAACGACTCGTTTCCGAGTAAAATTTTAAAAAATCGTGTGATTCCTAGAGGGAGAATGCCTTGACTCCCCTCTGAAAAAGGTCGCCAAACGCGCTCAAACGCGCTCGTCCACCTGCACAAATTGCTCGTAAAGAGCCGCGTAACGCCCGCCCGCAGCCAGCAACTCAGCGTGCGTGCCGCGCTCGATAATCGCGCCCTGATCGAGCACAAGCACCAGATCCGCATGGCGAATCGTACTCAAGCGATGCGCCACCACGAAGCTCGTGCGACCATGCAACAGCTTGATCAACGCCGCCTGCAACCGCGCCTCGGTCAACGCATCTATGGAGCTCGTCGCCTCGTCGAGAATCACCAAGCGCGGATCCGCCAAAAGAGCGCGCGTGAAACACACCAATTGGCGTTGGCCCACCGAAAGCGCCGCGCCGCGCTCCCCGACTTCGGTCAACAATCCCTGCGGCAAAGCCTCGAGCAGATCCAAGCAATCGAGTTGCTCCGCCGCCCGCCGCGCCTCGGCATCCGTCGCCTCAGGTTTCGCGAGCCGGATGTTTTCGAGGACGGTGCCGCTGAAAAGAAAATTCTGCTGATGCACCATGCCCATCTGCCGATGCAGCGACGTGCTCGTGAGCGTGCGGATTTCTCGGCCGTCCACGAGCAACTCGCCGCTCGTCGGCAGATAGAATTTCGAAACGAGATTGATGATCGAGCTCTTGCCGCTGCCCGTGTGGCCGACGAGCGCGATCGTTTGGCCGGGCTCAGCGACGAAATCGATATCGCGCAACACCGGCCGCGCCGGATCGTAGCCGAAACCCAGATGGCGAAACTCGACGCGCACCCCGCCCCCGCCCTCGCCCGCAGCCGGGACGTGACCCATGCGCGGATCCGGCAACGCCACCGCATCCGGCGCATCGACCCAATCCGGCACGGTATCGATCAACCGAAATACGCGCTCCGCCCCCGCCATTGCGACCAGCGCCTGATTGTACTGCGTACCGATGATCGCGATCGGCGCGAAAAACTGATTCGCCAACAAGAAAAACGTGATCAACGCGCCGATGCTCATCTCGCCATGAAACACCCGCCAGCCGCCGAACATCAGTAACGTCGCGACGAAAAACTGGCTGTTGAGTTCCAAGATCGGCGTAAGAATGGCCGAGGTGCGAGCGAGCGCGATGTTGTAGCGCGAATGGTCCGCGAGCAGGCTGCGGAAAAGTCCGGCGTTGGTTTCCTGGCGCACGAAACCCTGCGTGACGCGAATACCGCTCACCGATTCCGCCAGCGTCGCGGTGACCCGACTGAAGCTCGCACTCGCCGCACGCGAATAGTAACTCAGCTTAACCCGAAAATGCTGATTGATCGCCCAGATCACCGGCGCCATCGCGAGCACGATCAGAAACAACACCCAATCGCTCCACGCCATCACGACCGCAGCGAAGACCATCGTCCCGCCCTGAATCACCGTGACGAAAAGCACATCCTGAATCCCGACCCGGACCGATTCCACGTCACTCGTCACGCGCCCGATGATGCGCCCGATTTTCATGCGATGGAAAAAACTCATCGGCTGGCGCTGCACCTTGTCGAAAATATCCGCCCGCAATCCACTGACGACCGTCTCCCCGATCTCGAGCGCGTAGCGTTGACGGTAGTGAAACATCCCGTCCGTGAGCAGAGCGAGCACCCCGTAACCCACGACCCCCAGAGCGATGCCGGAAAAATCGCGCGCAGTAATCGGGCCGTTGATCACCAGAGCCATCACCCAACCGAGCGCGGGTAATTGCGCCGCGCGGATAAAAGATAAAATAACGAGCGCGGTGACTTTGCCTTTGATCGGCGCCGTGTAGGTGAACAACCGCCGGATCAGTCCCCATTCTAGCGGTTGGGAATCGGTCTGGTTGTCGTCATCCTCGGGCAAGCGCTGGATCAGGCCCATCGGTTTCGGCGAAGGAGTCGGCGAAGACGGCTTCATGCAATGTCCTCCGGTTTGCGGTCGAGCGACTGCAGTTCGCGGCCATCGACGAGTTGCAGACTGGCGACACGGCGGTAATTGCCGGGCTGCGCCATCAGGGATTCATGCGTGCCGCGTTGGACGATCCGCCCATTTTCCAGCACGATGATAAAATCCGCGCGCCTCAGCGTACTGAGACGGTGCGCGACGATGAACGTCGTGCGACCGGCGATGGCGCGATCGAGCGCGTCGAAAATCTCGTGTTCCGTTTCGCTATCGATCGCGGCCGTGGGATCATCGAGCAACAAGATCGCTGGCTCCAACAATACCGCCCGCGCGATGGCGAGACGTTGGCGCTGGCCGCCACTGAGGCTGTTGCCACTCTCGCCGAGCACGGTGTCGTAGCCTTGCGGCAACTGCAGGATGAATTCGTGGGCGGCGGCGATGCGCGCGGCGCGCTCGATTTGTTCGCGCGTCGCATCGGGATGACCGAAGGCGATGTTGGCCGCGACGGTGTTGGAGAAGAGAAAACTTTCCTGAAAAACGAGTCCGATATTCCGCCGTAAATCGTCGAGGTGAATCTGGCGCGCATCAATGCCGTCAATCAACACCCGCCCAGCCGTGGGGTCGAAAAAGCGCGGGATGAGACTCATCAATACGCTCTTGCCCGATCCCGTCGCGCCGAGAATGGCGACGCACTGGCCCGGCTTCACTTCGAGGTCGATGTCGCGGACCACGGCTTCGGCACCGTCGTAGGCAAAAGTCACGTTTTCAAAACACACCCCGCCCGCACTACGCGGGAGCCGAATCGCCGCCGGGGCGTCTTTCACCTCGACCGGCGCATCCAAGATTTCAAAAACCCGCCGCGCTCCGATCAAGGACTGCTGCACCGAATTTACGATGTTGGCGACGTTGTTTACCTGACCGGAAAATTGTTCGAGCAAACCGGAGAAAACGATTAGCCCCGTGCCCAACGGCAACTCATCATGCGCGACCAACCAACCGCCATAACCGAGCAGCACCATCATGTTAATACGGGTGAGAAAACCCACCGCCGGAGTGAATAAACTCAGGCGCCAAAAAATCCCGCGCTGTTGATCGTAGCAGGCTAGATTCGCATTGGAAAATTTCGCCCGCGCCTCGGCTTCGCGACCAAATCCCTTGGTCACCGCGACGCCTTGCAAGCTCTCGGCGAGGATTTGCACCATGGTTTCGACGAGCGTGCGATTGTGCGCGTACGCCGGCTGAATTTTACGCGAAAACCACATCGACATAATTACCATCAACGGCGTGGTCGCAAGACAGGCCAACGTTAGTGTCGGACTGAGGCTCGCCATGTAAATCAAGTAAACGGTGAGCGACACCGCCATGATCACGCTCTGGATCAACACCTGATCGACAAACATCCGCACCGATTGCACGTCACCCGTGACGCGCGTGATGATCGAACCCGTAGAGTTCGCATCAAAAAAACGAAAGCTCAGCCGCTGTAATTTATCGTACACTTCGCCCCGCAAATCGACGACCAACCGCTGTTGCACCAGGCGATTGACCGAAAGCGCGAGGACGTAGTTGAGCACAGCCCGACCGAGCGCGAGAGTCAAAATCAGGCCGGCGAGCAACCCGAGCACCTGCAACGGCGCCCAAGCCATCGGCAACGCCACATGGAGCGCGTTAGCGCCCATCGGCGTGTGATCCATTTTATGGCGGATATAATCGATCCCGAGGCCCGTAAAACTCAGCCCGCCGATCCCCATCAAAAGCAGTAGCAATTGGAGACCGAGAACCTGGCAACAGTGCGCCCGATATCGCCACGCGAGGCCGAACAACCGCCGGATCAACGCCGCGTTTGAGGGCGGCGCGACGGCGGAGGAGAGATTCGTGGACGGCAACATTTGGCCCGCACCTTAACTCGGCTGGGCGAGGGTGCACGAAACATTTTCAACCCCGACAATTAATTCCGCTGGCGAGTGCGATTCTGCGTCTGGCCCGAATTGTTGTTCTGACGTTTGTTTTGATTCTGCGCGGGTTGCGCCACCGGAGCCTCAACGACCGGCGGGGCGCTCGCTGCTTGAAGTGAAGCTTGCTCGCGCAGCGCACGGCGACGCCGCACCTCCGCGGCAACGGCCTCGAGACGCCGCTGTTCGTCGGCCGGAGAAGGATTGGCGACCACGCTCTGCGTGATCGCGTTGGGCACCATCGGCATGCCAGGCGACGGCAAGGGCGCAGGTGCCGAAGCTTGCCCAGAGGAGGCGACCTTGACGGCACGCAGCGCGAGCGTGAGTGCACGACCGCCGTGATCTACGGCTACCGTTTCGTTGTTCGCGTCGTAGGTTTTTACGACGAAATCGTGATCTTTTTCGTTGAGCTTAACCCAGGCGCTGACTTTTCGCGCCGGGTCAAAAATACAAAAACTCATGCCCGCGCGTGTTTCCATTACGCCACGCAACTCGATCGGCGCGCCCTCCGTCACGGCCGACCCACTCGCCGCCGCGCCCGACGGCAGAAACGGTGAATTCGCCGCCAACTGAGCACGCGCTGCGATGGTGCCGATCAACAGCGTAGCCGAAAACCAGCAGATGAAACGAAGAGAGCGAGGAGCGTACATGAAAGGGGTGTGGAACTAGATTAGACGCAGCCGGCGCGGTCAAGTGACACCCTTTGTTTACTCGATGCCTTCATCGCTCTCAAAGCAACGTCCCGCGCATAATTAAATACGCCACGCTAAAATAGATAATGAGGCCCGTCACATCCACGAGCGTCGCCACAAAAGGCGCACTAGAAGTCGCCGGATCGAGTCCGAGCCGCTTGAGCAACAAGGGCAACATCGAGCCCATCAACGATCCCCAAAGCACAATCCCCACCAACGACAATCCCACGGTCGACGCCACCAAAGGCCAATGCGGGCCATAAGTGCCAGAAAACTGCGACCAAATCGCGATGCGCAAAAATCCGATCACCCCCAAAATCACCCCGAGCGCGGTGCCGGCCGCAAATTCCCGGCGCATCACGCGCCACCAATCGCGCAGCTTAAATTCCCCCAGCGCCAGCGCCCGGATCACAAGCGTCGCCGCTTGCGAGCCCGCATTACCACCCGAGCTGATGACCAGCGGAACGAACAGCGCCAACACCACCGCCTTCGCGATCTCGCCTTCGAAAAAACTCATGGCCGTCGCCGTAAGCATCTCGCCCAAGAACAACACCACGAGCCAGCTTGCGCGCTTTTTCACCATGCGCGAAAGCGCGATCGTCGTGTAAGGCTCATCGAGCGCCTCAGAGCCGCCGAGTTTTTGAATATCTTCCGTAGCCTCTGCCGCCGCGACATCGAGCATGTCGTCCACCGTCACGATCCCGATCAGCTTCCGCGCATCATCGGTGACCGGCAACGCCACGCGGTCGAACTTTTGGAACAACTGCAACGCCTTCTCGCGATCATCGGTGGGCGAGAGTGTCGCATAATTACCATCTAGCAACTCGGACACCGGCCGATCCAACGCTGAAAGCAGAAAGCGCCGCACCCGAATATCGTCGATCAAGCGCCCTTCCGCATCGACCGCGAAAACCACGTTTAAAGTTTCGCGATCATAACCATGCTCGCGGATGTAATCGAGCGCCTCACGCACGGACCACTCGGGCCGCACCGCCACGTAGTCGAGCGTCATCATTCGCCCCACACTATGCTCCGGATAAGCGAGTAACGCCTGCGCCACCTGCCGCTCGTCTGGCGTGAGCATGGCCAACATCTGCATCGCCACATCCAGTGGCAGCTCGTTTAAAAATGCCGTGCGATCATCCGGCGGCAACGCATTCAACAACGCCGCCGCCTGCTCTTGCGTGAGCATTTTGAGCAATTTTTTCTGCGGCTCAATCGACAGATAAGAAAACGTCGCCACCGCCAGCTCCCGGGAGCTCAACCGAAACAACGCCGCCAATTCCTCGACGTGCATCTCCGCGATCAACGGAGCCAAATCCATCGGCAGCCAAGGCTCGAGGTATTTCTTTAAAGCCACGCCGTCTTTGCGGGCGAGCAATCCGGCGAGATCGACTTTGACGTTGGCCTGAACGGGCATGGCAGGACTAGAACGAATATATTCGCCGTTACAATCCCCCGTCGCGCCGACCGCCAAATAGACCTCGATTACCTTTACAGGTCTAAGCCGCAGGCCTCGAAAACAAAATCAGGTTGCGTAAGAAACCAAAAAAACGGTTATAGTTTCCTTCGTAGCCATGCCTGCAGCCGTCAAAATTTCCGCCTTACCATCTCCCGCCGCCAACGACGAGCTCAGCAACCGCATTCTTGGCCAAGCCCGCGCTGATTTTCTGACCCACGGTTACAGCGCTGTCACCATGGACGCCATCGCGACCGAACTCGGGATCAGTAAAAAAACCCTCTACCAACACTTCTCCAGCAAAGACGCGCTGATTCGTGATGTGATCCTCGGTCTCAGCCGCGAAATCAGGGCTGAAGCCGACGCCCTTCTGCGTCATCGTCGCTTAAATTTTGCCGAAAAACTTCGCGGTTTTGCCGAGGGCTTGGCGCAGCGCTTGCAATCCGTCACACCCCACGCCGTGCGCGACCTCCAGCGTTTTGCCCCGCATCTCCACGCGCTCCTAAGCGATGTGCGCCAAAAAGATATCCCCTACATTTTCGGCCGCTTCGTCGAACAAGGCCAACTCACCGGCATGGTTCGCGACGACATTCATCCCGATTTCACGATTCAATTTTATCTCCACGCGCTCCAAGGTCTCCTCCAACCCGCATCCCTCGAACAGCTCAAGCGCACTCCCACCGAAGTTTACACCCACGCCATCGATCTTTTTTTCGGCGGCCTCCTCACCCCCGCCGGTCGCAAAGAACATGAAAAACTCTTCCCACGCTAAACGCTCTCTTCGCGCCGTCCTCGTCCTCGCCGGCGCCACGCTCATCTTCGCCGGCTGTTCGCGCCCGAGCACCGTTGGTTATCAAGGCTACCTCGAAGGCGATTTCATCTACGTCGCTGCGCCCCTCGCGGGCCAACTCGAAAACCTCGCCGTCACCAAAGGCTCCCGTATCAACGCTGGCAGCACGCTTTTCACGCTCGAGCACGCCAACGAACTTGCCGCCCAGCGCCAGGCCACCGAACAATTCCGCGCCGCCCGCGCCCGGCTCGCCGACGCCCAAAAAGGCTCACGTCCCTCCGAGCTGGCCACCCTCAACGCCCGGCTCGATCAAGCCCGCGCCGCCGCCGAGCTCTCCCAGCTCGATCTCGCCCGCCAAAAAAATCTCTACGACACCCGCGTCGTCGCCGAGGCCGATTACGACCGCGCCCGCCTCACGCACGAGCGCAACACCCGCGCGATCGAAGAACTCGCCGCCCAACTGGCCACCGCTCAACTCGGCGGCCGCACCGATGCACTGACGGCCGCCGAAGCCGAGGTCAGCGCCGCGCGCGCGGCCAAAGAAAAAACCGATTGGGCTGTCGCGCAAAAAGCCCAGGCCGCTCCGCGCGACGCTTTGGTTTACGACACCCTTTATCGCGCCGGAGAATTCGTCGCCGCCGGTAATCCCGTCGTCTCGCTCCTTCCGGCGGAAAACATCAAAGTTCGTTTTTTTGTTCCCGAGGCTGAGTTCGCGAGCCTCACCGCCGGTGCCGCCGTGCGCATTAATATTAACGGCCGGCCCGCGCCCCTCGCTGCCCGCATCAGTTACCTCTCGCCCCAGCCGGAATACACCCCACCCATCCTCTACAACCGCGAGAACCGCGCCAAACTCGTCTTCATGATCGAAGCAGTTTTCAACGACCCAGCCAGCGCCCGCGACCTCCACCCCGGCCAACCCGTGGACGTCGCCCTCACGAAATAAAACCCGCATGGCCGCGCTCGAAAAAGACCTCGCCATCGACGTCACCGGCGTCACCAAGCGCTTCGGAGACAAAACCGTCGTCGACGCCATCGACCTCTCCGTGCGCCGCGGCGAGATCTACGGTTTTCTCGGGCCTAATGGCTCCGGCAAGACCACGTTCATCCGCATGCTTTGCGGCCTCCTTACGCCCGACGCCGGCACCGGCACTTGTCTCGGCTTCGATGTCCGTACGCAACAAGCCGAGATCAAGCGTCACGTCGGCTACATGACGCAGAAATTCAGTTACTACGAAGACCTGAGCATCCGCGAAAACCTCGATTTCATCGCCCGCATCTACGCCGTGCCGGACCGCGGCGCCGCGGTCCAGCGCAGCCTCGAGCGCCTCGGCCTCACCCACCGCAGCCACCAACTCGCCGGTCAACTTTCCGGGGGCTGGAAACAACGCCTCGCCCTCGCCGCTTGCCTCATTCACGAGCCCAAACTTCTCCTGCTCGACGAGCCCACCGCCGGCGTCGACCCCAAGGCCCGCCGTGAATTTTGGGACGAAATTCATCAACTCGCCTCCGGCGGGCTCACCGTCCTCATCACGACCCACTACATGGACGAAGCCGAGCGTTGTCACCGGCTCGCTTACCTCGCCTACGGCCACTTGCTCACGCGCGGCACGCTCGCCGATGTCCTCGCTGCCGCGAAACTCACCACCTGGCGCGTCACCGGCCCCGATCTGCTCGCGCTCGCCACCACGCTGCGCGGCCAAGCGGGCGTCGAACAAGTCGTCGCCTTCGGCAACACCCTCCACGTGAGCGGCCGCGATCCTGCGCGGCTCAGCGCCGTCATCGCGACTGTGCGCGAATCGCGCCATGACTGGCAACCGATGGCCTCCGGTCTCGAAGACGTGTTCATCAGCCTCATGGACGAAGCGAAGGATAATTTTTCATGAGCCTGCCGCGCTTTACGTTCCACCGGCTCTGGGCGATTGTGCTCAAAGAGTTTATTCAGATGAAACGCGACCGCGTGACCTTCGTCATGATGGTCGGCATCCCGCTGATGCAGCTCATGATGTTTGGCTTCGCGATCAACTCCGACCCGCGCCATCTCCCCACGGCGCTCCGCCTCGGCGATCAAGGCCCTTTCGCCCGCACGCTCATTCAAGCCCTGCGCACGAGTGATTATTTCTCCGTCGTTCACGAAACTTCGAGCGAGGCCGAGGCGCAACGCCTGCTACAAATCGGCGACGCGCAGTTCATCATCAACATTCCCGAAGATTTTTCCCGCAAACTCCTGCGTGGCGAACGCCCCACCGTGCTCATCGAGGCCGACGCCTCCGATCCGGCGGCGACCGGTCCCGCGCTCGCCTCGGTCAATGCCCTCGCCAGCACGATTTTCAATCGCGACCTCCCTGGCCCCCTCGCGCGACTCCGTGCTAAAAATGGCCCCGTCGATTTTCGCATCCACGCCCACTACAACCCGGAAAACATCACCCAATACAACGTCGTGCCCGGCCTGATGGGCGTGGTGCTGACCATGACGATGGTCATCATCACGGCGCTCGCGATCACGCGTGAACGCGAGCGCGGCACGATGGAAAACCTCCTCGCCACGCCCGTACGCCCCTTCGAGGTGATGGTTGGAAAAATTCTCCCCTACATCGCTGTCGGCTACATCCAAGTGACGCTGATCCTGCTCGCGGCGCGTTTCATTTTTCACGTGCCGATGGTCGGTAGCCTGCCGTTGTTGTACGCGGTCGCGTTTCTATTTATCGCGGCCAATCTTGCGGTCGGCATCACGTTTTCGACGCTGGCAAAAAATCAACTGCAAGCCGTGCAGATGGCGTTCTTTTTCTTCCTGCCTTCGATTTTGCTCTCGGGTTTCATGTTTCCGTTTCGCGGCATGCCGCAGTGGGCGCAAAACGTGGGCTCATGTCTGCCCAACACTCATTTCCTGCGCATCGTGCGCGGCATTTTGCTGAAGGGCAACGGCCTCACCGAGATCGCGCCCGAGCTCTGGCCGTTGCTGGCGTTTCTGGTCGTGGCGATGACGATCGGCGTGAAACGCTACCGGCAGACGCTGGACTGATACTCAGTTTTTGACCGCCGCGATCTGTTTGGCGATCGGTCCGTCGAGATGCATGACCGAAGTCGGAAAGGCGAACGTCAACCCGCGCGCTGCCACCAAGCGCATGATCTCAAGGTTCACGCGCTGTTTGAGCGCAAGACTCTGCTGAAAATCTGGGCCTTGGGCGACGTAGACAATCCACAGATCAAGCGAGGAAGCGCTTAAATCGCGGAAGAAAACCATCACCGAATTCGCATCCACCGCGGCTTCACTTAGGATGTGTTGGCGGATATCCTCGACGATTAGCTTCATCTGGTCGGGCGTAGTATCGTAGCTGAGTCCGATGACTTGTTCGAAACGACGCTGCGTGAATCGAGACAAGTTGGTGATGGCCTCGGACGAAACGAGTTTGTTGGGGATCACGACCAGCGACTTGTCGACGAGACGGATCTTCGTCGAGCGCAGGCCGATGTCTTCGACCATGCCGGTATTGGCGCCGATTTTTACCGTTTCTCCGACTTTGAACGGCTGATCGATCGCGACGACGAGCGAGCCGAAGAGGTTGGCGATGGTATCTTGCGCGGCCAAGGCGAACGCCAAACCACCGATACCTAGACCCGAGAGAATCGTAGAAACGTTATAACCCAAACTCTGAATCGTGATCAGGACGCCGACCACCACGAACAGCGCGAGGAGGGTCTTTTTGATCCACGGCATGAAGGCCGCGACGCCCATCTGGCGCTCCTTCGCGATCTCGGCGGCATGGTCGAGGACCGCGTTAAAGGCGCGCAATAACGCCCAGAAAATCACCAAGGAAAACGCCACCGTCGAGCCGTAGCCGATGCTGCGATCTACGGTTTCGGAAAGCTTCAGCACCTTAAGCGCCGCAAAAATACCCGTCACCATCACAAACGTCGCGACCGGGGCCTCGAGCGCCGGAAAGAGCTTATCGTCGAGGGTCGTCTCAGTTTTGGAAGCGAGCCGTTTGAGAAAATTAAAAATGATCGTCGTGACAAACCGCCGCAGCAAAATCGCGCCGGCCAAAAACAGGAAACAGATGACGAAGTGCGTGGTCGTGTTTTCGCCGGTCTTCACGTGGAAGAGCTGCAAAACGACATCGACCACGTGCTCGAGCAGGTCCGGAGCGCGGGTCGCGGCCGACTTGGTTACATTCGCGGCCGCTGCCTCGGGAGCCGGAGTTGCAGCCGGCGCGGGCGAGGCGCCTTGCGCCTGGAGCGAGCAGGCCATCAGGACAACGGAAAGAGACCAAGCGCGGACGAGTGATAAAATTGACCTTAACATAAGGGCGAGAACTGAACGCTCCCGTCGAATCATGTCAAAAACTTTGCCCGCGAAGTAAGGCCGCGGCAGGCAGATGGAATCGCATAAAGACATTCCAAGCATCCACTCCCCGCTTGCACGACGCGGGGTGGTCGCGGCAGAAAGGGCGCACCATGTTTTCGTTTCTCGCTGTCATCGATGCCATGCCACTTTGGGCGTGGGCTGCTTTTTTCACCTTCATCACTGCGATGCTCGCGCTGGATCTCGGCGTGTTCCAACGCAAGTCGCACGTCGTGGGCATGAAAGAAGCCCTCGGTTGGTGCGGGGTGTGGCTCACACTCGCCTTGGGCTTCGGAGCGTTGCTCTGGCAATGGCGCGGGCCAGAACCGGCGCAGCAGTTTCTCGCCGGTTATCTGATCGAATTGTGCCTGAGCGTGGACAACGTGTTCGTATTTATTTTGGTGTTTGCGTACTTCAAAGTCGAGCCGCGCTACCAGCATCGCGTCCTGTTTTGGGGCATCATCGGGGCCGTATTGATGCGCGCAGTATTTATCATCGTCGGCGTGAGCGTCATCGCGCGCTTTCATTGGATTCTTTACGTTTTTGGCGCGTTTCTCGTCTACACCGGCGTAAAAATGGCCCTACCGAGCAAAGAGGCCGAAGTCGACCCCGAGCATAATTTTGCGGTCAAACTCTTCCGCAAATTCTACCCGGTCGCTCCGCACAACGAACACGGCCGCTTTTTTACCCGTCACGGGGGCCGGCGCATGGCGACGCCTTTATTCATCGTGCTGATCGTAATCGAAACCACCGATCTGATCTTCGCACTCGATTCCCTGCCTGCCGTACTCGCGATCACCAAAGATAGTTTTGTCGCCCTGACCTCCAATATCTTCGCCATCCTCGGCCTGCGCTCTCTTTATTTTGCCCTCAGTGGCATCATGGGCCTGTTCCGCTACCTCAAAATCGGCCTCGCGGTGATTCTTATTTTCATCGGCGTAAAAATGCTCGCCGAAAACTGGGTACACATCTCCACCGGCACCTCGCTCGGCGTCATTGGCGGGGTGCTTACGACCTCGATTTTAATGTCGGTCTTGATCCCGCAGAAACCAGCAGGCTCCGCGTAAAGTCCGACCGCGGTCCTCAGTTCAAAAACCGCGCCGCCCACTCCGGCCGCGCAAGGGGGCGAGGCCTCCACTCGCCCCAAATACGGTAACGCCACCGCGCGATTACACAGTAAACGCCGTCGCGCCAAGCCCGCGGTAAAACCCGGGCCCACGTCACCACCGCGCCCCATCCACCCACCGCGCGCGCCGCCGCCAGCGCTCCATCGGTGCGCAATAAAAATTCCCTGCGCTCCCGCGCAGCCCAATCCGGCACATAGACCAGCGAATCGAAATCCTCTGTCGGCAATCCGTGCGCTCGCAAATAAGTCTGCGCCGCCACGCCCTGCAACGGCGCGAACCGCAACACCCCGCGCTCATCCCGTCGCAGCAACCAAAGCACGACGCGATGACACAATCCACACTCGCCGTCGAAAAACAGCACAGGCCCGGGAAGGTTGATATTATCGTTGGTGATCATCGTAAGGCCACGGTTCTCAGCGTGGGCAAATCACACCGAAAAGGAAGCCTCCACCACAAGCCGACCCGAAAAACATCCGACCAAAAATCACTGGACGCCGCCTTTCATCAGGCCCCAACGTACTCACGACTCGCTCCCTCCGTTTTTTTAATTATTCTCATTCGCACCAGACAGCCGTCAGCCACGCAATCCGTTTATCCCACTTCATTTTAAGACCATGAACACCGCCGAAAATCGTCCCGCCCGCCGTACGCTTCGCACCTGGCTCACCTTAGCGCTCGGCGTGATTATCCCCCTCGCGGCCCACGCCCAAACCGCCCCCAACCGCGCGACCACCACCGGCGCCGCCGAGACCGCTGCCAAAAAGACCGAGGCCATTACCCTATCCACCTTCACCGTCTCCGAACAACAAGACCTCGGCTACGAATCCATGCAGACGACCTCCGGTATGCGCACCGTGCAGGATCTCAAAAACGTCGCCAACTCCATCTCCATCATCAACGCCCAGTTCATCGAAGACATTGGCGCGACCAACCTCGACGAAATGTCCAAATGGTTCGTCACCGGCGAAGCCAACCCGGACCCCGCGCTGCCCAACAAAGGCATCTTCCGCGGCATCGTAAACAACTACGCAGTGCGCAACGGCTGGATCTGGTACTCCCCGATGGAATCTTACGCCACCGAACGCGTCGAAATCCTCCGGGGCCCCAACGCCTTCCTCTACGGCGAAGCCGACCTCGGCGGCGCCAGCAACCAGATCACCAAACGCGGTCTCTTCACCAAAAACCTCACTCGGGTAAAACTCATGGTCGGCACCGACAATCTCCTCCGCGCCGAACTCGACCTCAACCGCCGCCTCAACGACAAATTCGCCCTCCGCATCGCCGCCGTCCAACAAAACAACGATTCCTGGGTGCACAACGTCCGCCGCGATTTCCGCGGCATGTACGGCGCGCTCACGTACCGCCCGTTCCGGAAAACCACCATCAGCCTCATGGCCGAACACGCCAAGAGCACCGGGGTAAACTCCCAAGGCCTCTTCATCGACGCCTATACCTTTAACACCGTCACCACGCTCACCAACACCGCCGGCTACGTCTACGTGCCCGCCAACGGCGCCCTCTTCCGAGCCAACACCATGCGCCGCAGCACCGGCAGCAACCTCACCGCCATCGACTCCAACGTCGTCCCCAAAACCCTCCAACTCAACGGCCCCAACAGCACCGCCAAAAATTACTACGACTCCGTCACCCTAGATGCCGAACACCACATCGGCGAAAACCTCCACCTCCTGCTCTCCGGTAATTTCTACCAACAAAAACTCGACACGTGGAGCTCCGCCGCTAGCCGCACGATCTACCGCGACCTTTCACCCAACCTTCCCAGCGGCGCCGTCAACCCGTACTACAACCAACTCTACAGCGAATATTTCCGCACCCGTAACATCGGAGGCAACATCGTGCGCGATATGCGCATCTCCGCCGTCTACGACCTGAAGCTTTTCTGGATGCAACAGCAGTTCGTCTTCAACGCCCAACAACACCAAGACAACCCCGGCGCCATGAAACCGAAGTGGGGCGAATACGTCGACCCGGCCAACGCCAACTTCGTCGGCACCATCAACAACGCCGGCACCCAGGCCGCCTTCACCGCCAACCGCTCCACGTTTACCAACAACCGCTTCATCCGCCGCTATTACTTGCGCGACGGCGACAGCGGCAATCTCACGGGCGACCTCGGCCCCATCCCCGGTGTCTCCGCTTGGTTCCCCGACTTTTCCAACGCCGTCGGCGCCGCCGGCAACCAGATCTCCCGCCGCTTCTACACTCCCTCTCTTGGCGTCGGCGCCTCCGGTAGCTATTTTAACAACCACCTATTCACACTCCTCGGCTTCCGCCAAGACGCCTTCAACATGAAGACCACCGTCGGTGCCCCGCGCCCGATCGCCAACACCTGGGTCAACGACTTCATCCCCGGCGCCTTCGCGCCCAACCCCGCCTTCGTGCATTACAAACTCAACGGCTCCAACTACGGAGTCGTCTACCGCCTCAACGACACGTTCGCCCTCTCGTACAACCGTGCCCAATCGTTCCGCATCTCCCTCGGCGAAGGCAGTGATTTGTTCACCGTGGGCTCCAAACAATCCATCCCCACCGGCGAAGGCTCGGATATGTCCGCCCGCTTCACCCTGTTTGGCGGCCGCATCGAGGCGAACCTCACCCGCTACGACAACTACCAGCCCAACGCCCGCATTTCCCCCGCGCCCGCCGTCGCCATCCGCGACGAAGTGAGCGCCATCTTCCCCACCACGTTCAACGGCGCCGGCACCGATTACCAAAAACTCACCACCAGCGGCTACGAATTCGAACTCATCGCCAACCTCACGCGCACCTGGCGCCTCTCGTTTAACGCCGCCACCAACGACCTCGTCACCGAAGACCGCCTCCCGCTCCTCAAAGGTTTCCAACGCGAAGCCCGCGCGCTCAACAAAGCCACCCCGCTGCTCGACGCGTTCCTCCTCACCTACCCCGAAGGCGTCCCCAACGCCGGCTACACCAAGCGCAAATTCAACGTCTTCACCCGCTACGAATTCCCGCGCGGCCCGCTCAAAGGCGTGTACCTCGGCGGCGGCGCCAACTGGCGCGACCGCACCTTCCGCGGCAACGGCACGCCGGTCCAAGGCTCGCCCGTCCAAGAACTCTGGTCGCCCGGCTACACGCTCATCAGCTTCCTCGGCGGCTACCGCACCAAAATCCTGAACTACCCCACCACCTTCGCCCTCAATCTCGATAACTTGGAAAACGTCGACTACTACACCTCTGCCACGCTCTCGACCGGCTCTTGGGGCGCACCGCGCAGCTTCCGCTTCTCCACCACCATCGATTTCTAAGCCGTATCGTCTGTCTCGGCCGCGCACGTATGAGCGCGGCCGCTCGGCGGTTTCCCATTCACCCGCCCGCGGGTGAACCGCTTCGCCCGCCCCGCGCGTATCTACGCGCCACAGAAAATCCGTGCCCCGGCGCCCAAAGCGTGGTTCTGTGCCGATCTCCTTTTCCCATGCACTTCGACTTCGACACCGTCCCCGCCCGCCTCGGCACCGATTCCCAAAAATGGCAGAAATACGCCGGCCGCGACATCTTGCCGCTCTGGGTCGCCGACATGGATTTCAAGTCCTCCCCCGCGATCATCGCCGCCCTCCACGACCGCGTCGCTCACGGTATTTTCGGCTACGCCCGCCCCGTTAAATCCACCGTCGATGCCGTCGTCGACGCCCTCCAGCGCAACTACGCGTGGAAAATTGATCCCGCCTGGATCGTCTGGCTCCCCGGCCTCGTCTGCGGCCTCAACATCACCGCCCAAGCCTTCGCGCAAGCCGGCGAGGAAGTGCTCACGCTCACCCCGGTTTACCCGCCCTTCATGTCCGCGCCGAAAAACTCCGCGCGCCTCTCCACTCAAGCCGCCTTCGTGCTCCGCGACGGCCACTGGCAAATCGACTGGGACGCCCTCGCCCGCGCCGTCACCCCCCGCACCAAACTTTTTTATCTCTGCAACCCCCACAACCCCCTCGCCCGCGTCTGGCGCCGCGAAGAACTCATCCGCCTCGGGGAATTTTGCGCCCAGCACCACCTCGTCCTCTGCTCCGATGAGATTCACTGCGACCTCATCCTCGACCCCACGCTACACCACTTACCCGCCGCCTCGCTCTTGCCCGAAATTTCCGTGCGCACAGTAACCCTGATGGCGCCCAGCAAAACCTACAACGTCCCCGGCCTCGGCACCTCCTTCGCGATCATCAGCGATCCCGCCCTCCGCGCCCAATTCATTCGCGCCAGCGCCGGCGTCGTCGCCGAAGTCACCGCCCTCGGCTTCACCGCCTGCGAAGCCGCCTACCGCGACAGCGAAGCCTGGCGCCAGGCACTACTCACCTACCTCCGCGGCAACCGCGATTTTCTCCTCGATTACCTCGCCCGCGAAATCCCCGGCATCCGCGTCGAAGCGCCCATCGAAGCCACCTATCTCGCGTGGCTTAACCTCGAGGCGCTCCACCTCGCAGATCCCGTCGCGCATTTTGAAACTCACGGCGTGGGACTCAGTGAAGGCGCCTATTTTGGTGCGCCCAAAGGCCACTACGTCCGGCTCAACTTCGGCTGCCCCCGGGCCACCCTCGCCGAAGCCCTCCACCGGATGAAGACCGCCGTCGCCGCCCGTTGAGCTGAACCGCATCACCTCACCCGCCGGCCCGCCGCAGCAGCGACCAACCGCACCCGCCGCCTCTAGGCCGTGGCCTCTCACGAGCAGCCTCTCGTCAATAGCCAGTCGCCCGGAGCCGCCAGACGTTAAAAACGGAGCTCCCGCACTCCGTCCCTCATCAAGTATATTTAGATTAACCCAAAACTAAAGTGTCACATAATAGGTGACACTGGTTTTAAAGCACCTAGCCGTAGTTCATGGACATTAACCATCCTCAAGGCCGACTACGCGTTGCTCTCGATATGGCGACGCCGCTCGTATTGGCTGCAGAAGCAACGGTGCGCGCCGCCCAGCGCGCCCATGCGCGCGCCACCCGCAAAGCCATCGGCGCCACGTTGCGGCCGGGGCCGCGTTCTCCGCTTTGGAACGAACTCGCTCGAACGGTCCACGCGCATGCGACGCGCTACGGCGATAAAGCCAAACTCAGCCGCATTCTAGGCGTCCCGCGCCAACGCGTCGATGACTACTTGGTCGGCCATCGCCGGATGCCAGATGCCGAGCGCACGCTGCTTCTTTTACAATGGCTCGCCACGCGCCAAGCCGGCAGCGACATGGTTTAATACCATAATACCCAGTGTCACCTATTAGGTGACACTGGGTTGAGAGTTGCGGGCGCGGAGGGAATCTCCCATGAGAAACGGCGACATGCGCATCGGGCCCCACAAGCTCTCATCCAATTTGTTTCTCTCCCCGCTCGCGGGTTATACCAACCTGCCCATGCGGCTCACGGTGCGCGAGCTGGGCGGGCTGGGTTGGGCCACTACCGATCTCGTCAACGCGCGCTCGCTCATCGAGCGCAATCCCCTCGCCCTGAAACTCGTGGCCTCGTGCGCCGAGGATCGTCCCCTAGCGATCCAACTTTTTGGCAGCGTACCCGAGGAGATGCGCGACGCGGCCGTCATCTGCCAGGAAATCGGCGTGCAATCCGTTGATATCAACATGGGTTGCCCGGTGAAAAAAGTCGTCAACATAGGCGGCGGTTCCGCGATGATGACCGAGCTTGATAAGACCGCGGCTCTCGTACGCGGCATGATCGCCGCGGTGAAAATTCCCGTGACCGCCAAGATGCGCCTAGGCTGGGATGACGATAATCTCACGGCGCCCGATCTCGCGCGCGTGCTGGAGGATGTGGGCGTGGCGGCGATTTTTGTGCACGGTCGCACGCGCGCGCAGGGATTTTCCGGCACGGTCAATCTCGCCGGGATTCGCAGCGTCGTGCAGGCCGTGAAAACGATCCCCGTCATCGGCAACGGCGATGTCACCACGCCGGAGGCCGCGTTGCACATGTTCTCCGAGACGGGTTGCGCGGGCGTGAGCATCGGGCGCGGCGCGTTTTACGATCCGTGGATTTTTCGCCGCACGGAGCATCTGTTGCGCACCGGCGAGCTTTTACCCGAGGCGACGTTTGCGGAGCGCATCCGGGTATTGCGCCGGCATTTTGAGCGTTACGTAGAATTTTACGGGGAAGAACATGGCGCGCGACTTTTCCGCAAAGTGGCGCCGTGGTACGCGAAACGATTCGGGCCTTCCAAGATGTTTAAGCAGCGCATCGTCTCAATCACCTCGCGGACGGATTTCGACGCGACGTTGGCCGAGTACTTGGCGTGGCGCGCGCCGTTTTGCGACGAGCACGGGGAATCGCTGCCTAAATATTCGCCGGCACCGATGGTCGCGTCGTTTATGCGCGAGCCGGGCGACGCCGACGTTTTCGCGCGCGAATCGATTCCGGTGCCCAAGGGTCCTGTCGATACGTGGTAAATTGAAGCGCGGACGTGCGGGCGAACGCGGCGCGTCGTTGCCAGCCATGGATCGAGTGCGTAACTTCGCTTCATGCAAAACGTGAGTCATTTTTGGGAGCTTATCCTCGGCACGATCATCGCGTTGCTGCCGCTCATCAATCCGTTGGCTTCGGCGCCTTCGTTTCTAGCGATCACGGAGGGTGATTCGCATGAACGTCGCCAAGAGCAACTGCGCCACGCGTGCATTTATATGGTGGTGATTCTAGTGGGGTTTCTCGTGGGCGGCACGTTCATCATGGGTTTTTTTGGCATTTCGATTCCAGGTTTGCGGATCGCGGGCGGGCTTTTGGTGGCGGGTATCGGCTCGACGATGTTGATGGCGATGCCCGTCGAACATTCCGAAGATGATCCGGCGCAGCGCGCGGCACGGGCCAAGCGCGACGTGTCGTTTTCTCCACTCGCGATGCCGATGTTGAGCGGGCCGGGCGCGATCGCGGTGACGGTGGGTTTCACGTCGCTGGCGACGCAGTGGCTCGACTACGTGGCGATCATTTTGGGCATCATCACGGTCGCGCTTATCACCTACGTGACGTTGAGTTTGTCGGAACGTGTCGTAACGGTAATCGGCACCAATGGCATGAACGCGCTATCCAAAGTGATGGGCTTTCTCATCCTGTGCATCGGCATTCAATTCGTCGTAAACGGCGTGCGAGGCATCGTAACCGATCCGGAGTTGCTCAACGCCATCCGCCGCGCGATAGCGACACCTTGATTGGTCCGCGCATCGCGACGCAGGGCGGCGGACGAAATTTAGAAACGCCGCGTGACTCGCGCTTCGGTGCCGTCTTTGAACACGAGCAGGCGATCCACCGCCTCAATTTCGATAAAGGTAATGGCGAGTTTATCGTCGACGCTATCACCGGGCCGCACAATGCGACCGTTGATCAAAACGCGGGTAGGTTGGCCTTGAAAGACGCCGCCGATCCTCGCATTGGCAATATACGAACGGGAAGCGACGCTAGCTTCGTTGGTCGCTCGAACATCGGTGCCCGCGACGACGCCCGTGGCCACTGCCCTGGGTGTCGAAACGTTATCGAGCGCGAGCTTGAGCGGAATCGTTGCGGGGCGGACGGGAGTCTCCGCCTTCTTCGGCGCCGGCACGGCGGAAGGAGCAACCGGCGCAGCTTCGTCGAAAATTTTTCCAACATTCACCTGATCAGTATCGCGCCGCTGGTCGACGACGGTTTTGGCCGGTTGACGGCCTTGATGGGCGCAGCCGCGAGGGAGTTGAGCGTCGCCGAGGGCGTGGGGCCGGAATTGTCGGACTTACGCTCCGCGGCCACAACGGCGGTTGAACTTGCGAAGGGCACGGAAGCTGACGGCTGCGCTGGAGCTGGCGTCACCAACGGCGCTTGAGGCCTGGGCGCCGTGGCCTTCTTGGTCACCGGCCGGGGAGGCGGGGCGGCCGTGATTTGAAATAATTTTGATAAGCAAAATATCCCGCGCTCAGCGCAACTAGGCCCAGAACAGCAAAAGCGGGTAGCTTTTAGATTTTTTATTTTTCACGACAACGGGCGGCTCGGTGGAAGGAGTAACCAGCTCCGCAGGCATTTTTTTACTAGCAGGAATCGGAGGTCGATCGGTCGAATCCAAGGGCGGGGGCTTAGACGCGCGATTCGCGATTTTTACCTCGACCGGAACTGAAGCCAATGGGGGAGCGGATACGGAAACCTGGACGGGCGCGGACTCTATTTTCGGGACGGATGGGATCGCTTCGTTGGCCACTTCAGGCGGTGTCGTCACCGGAGCGGGGAAAGACGGAATGGAACCAAACGAGGCCGCAGCTTAATCAGCGGAGCCTCTTCTGTCGGCGCGGATTCGGCAGTTTGACCCACGGAGTTGACTGACTCTGCGGGCCGTTGGTGCTGCGCTCAATCGAGGCCTGAGTTTCAAGCGCGCCCGATCCGCCGTCATCAGCGCAGCATCCGCTTCCAGCGATTTATCAGACGAATACGGATTAGGAATTGGCGCCGAAGGCGCTTAGCCAATATTAATAGCAAAAAGATTTCTCCAAGGCTTGAAAATAAAAAGTTTCCCTCGCGGTCACCAAGACGAAGAACCAATCTCCGCATCACATGAAAAAGCGTCTGACCTTCCTCGTTTTCGCCCTCACGGGACTTTGCCTCACCGCCGGCTGCCTGAGCTCACGTAAAAACGCGAAGCCCAAGGAAACCACCGCGATCGCCGCCGAGCTCGAAGAGAGCTTCCGTCAGCGTTGGGTGGAAAAACGCGCCAGCGAGCTCATCGCCCGCGGTTTGGCCGCTGACCTCGCGCGTACGCAGGCCTTCGAAGAATTCAAAACTAAATATAATTTCTCGTCTACGCCGGCGCGTTAAAAGCTGATCGTGACGATCCGCGCGCGCCTTTAGGCCAAGCGCGGGCAGAACAACGCGCGCGTGACTTCCGCTACATCTTCATCCGAGACCACGCGCGGCGCCGGCGCGGCGGCCCTGTGTTATCTCACGTGGGGGTTGGTGCCGCTTTATTGGCATCTAATGGCGGAGGTGGACGCCTTGGAATTAATCGCGCACCGGTTGGTGTGGTCGCTGGTCTTTGTCGCCGCCCTGTTGGTGTGGCGCGGCGGCGCAAAGGAGATGCGCGCTGCGCTCAGTACGGGCCGTGGTTTCGCGCTGAACCTGCTTAGTAGCGCACTGCTGACAACCAACTGGCTGGTCTACGTGTGGGGCGTGAATCATGGGCACGTGATCGAATGCAGCCTCGGATATTTTCTCGTGCCCTTACTAAACGTCGCCCTCGGGCGCTGGGTATTACATGAACAGCTGCGGCCCGCCCAAGCCATCGCCATCGGTTGCGCTGCACTCGGCGTCGCGATCCAAATCTATCAAATCGGGCATCTGCCCTGGATCGCCCTCGCGCTCGCGGCCACGTTTGGTTGCTACGGCTTGCTGCGAAAACGCTCCGCGCTCGGTCCGCTCACTGGCCTGGCCGTCGAGACGACCTTGCTCGCGCCCTTTGCTGCTACATTCCTGCTTTGGCAAAATTTCGCGGGTGCCGGCGCACTCGGGCACGCGAGCGCCACGACGCAAGCGCTCGTCCTCAGCACCGGCGTGGTCACCGCGATTCCCTTGTTGCTCTTCGCCTACGGCGCGCGGCGTATCCGTCTCACCACCCTGGGCCTACTGCAATACATCGCGCCCACCGTACAATTCTCGCTCGGCATCCTCGTATTTCACGAAAATTTCAACCACGACCAGGCGCTCGCCTTCGGTTGCATCTGGCTCGGACTCGCACTTTACACCGCCGACAACATCCGGGCCGCTCGCGCCAACGCAGGCTCGACGTCGCCCCGCTGATAAACCCAATCTCCCGCTTTCCCCATGAAACACCCCCGCTCCACCTGCCTCGCCCTGTTCTTCATCGCGCTGTTGCCTTTCGCCACCGCGCAAACCCCGGCTCCGGTCGCCGCCAAGGCCGACGCCTCCGCCGCCATCGAGAAAAAAGACACCAACGGCGCTTTCCGCAAAGCCCACGAATCCTTCCTCGCTCGCGGCAAATCCGGCCCCGTCGGCCTGCTGTTCGTCGGCGATTCTATCACCGCCGGTTGGGCCCGCGCCCCGCACATTTGGGAAAGTTACTACGGCCAATATCAGCCCGCCAACTTCGGTATCGGCGGCGATCGCACGCAGCACGTGATCTGGCGCATCGAGAACGGCGAACTCGACGGCCTCACCCCCAAAGTCACCGTCCTCATGCTCGGCACCAACAACTCCGCCGACAACACCGCCGCCGAGATCGCCGCCGCCAATAAAAAAATCGTGCAGCTCATACGCACAAAAATCCCCGGCACCAAAGTGCTCCTGCTCGCCATCTTCCCCCGCGGCGCCCGCAAAGATAAAGACGGCGTGATTACGCCCGCCGCCCTCGCCGACGCCACCCAACGCACCGCCGTCATCAACGCCGTCAACGCCGAGCTCGCCCAACTCGACGACGGCAAAACCGTGCGCTTCCTCGACATCGCCGCCGTTTTCTACGGCCAAGACGGCAAGATCCCCTTCGCCCTCATGCCCGACCAACTTCACCCCAACGCCGCTGGCTACCAACTCTGGGCCGACGCCATGAAGCCGCTGCTCACGCAGATGCTGAAATAAAAACTTTGATTTCGATGAACGAAAAAGGCGGGCGCCAAGCCCGCCTTTTTTTGCGCCCGAAATAGAGCGCCGCCTATTTTTTATCAGGACGACTATTACTTATCGTCATCGTCGTCCTTGGCGTGGGCTTTGTAAAACGCGGCGCGCCGTGGCGCCGGCATCGGCGAATGCTCGCCGCGCACGCTGCGCCAGACGATTTCATTGAGCTTGATGTCGTCGGCTTTGTCAGGAGCGCTAAAATCCATCTGCTGCGAAGGGCGCGCGCCCCACGCGAGTTTACCATTTACCGCCTCGAGATCGACCTCCGCAGGCCGTGCTTTGAAGGGTGTGAGGTCGAGTTTGTCGCCAAACGAAGCCCACATCGGAAGCGCCGCGGCGTCGAATTGCGACATCGGTTGCAGGCCGAGGATCAACTCCATCGTGCGCAACATACTCGTCGTCGAATAGAGCGTGGAATCCACGCTGCGTCGCTTTGTCCATGGGCTGATTGCGAGCGCCGGCATGCGGTGCGCGTCCACGTGATCGGGGCCATTTTGGGCGTCGTCTTCGAGTACGAAGATCACCGTCTCGGGCCAAAATTTTGAATGCGATACCGCTTCGACGATGAGGCCGAGGGCGCGATCGTTGTCGGCGACCATCGCGGTCGGCGTACGCACGCCGGGACGCGTGCCAGAAGTGTGATCGCTGCCCAGACGCACAACTTGAAGCCGCGGCATTCCGCCTTCGGTTTCGTAGCGACGCACCTCTGCGGCGAAACGCTCGGCGCGTTTTACGTCGGGGTAATTAAGATCCCAGGCGTTGTAATAAGGATCAATGTGACCGACGAGAATCGGCAGCGACGCTTCCGACAAAATCGGGCCGCGGCGCGGGGTGTTGCAGAATTCGCCGTAGCTGCGGTACGTCACGCCCGCTTCGGCCGCGCGATTCCAGAGGTAGCCGTTGGCCGGGAAGGCGACGGGGTAATGACCTTCGGCGGGGTAATTGTATTTTTTGTTGGCGTTGTGGCCGTAGCTGAAGGGCCACATTTTTTCGACGAAGTCCGTAGCCTGCGCGCCCATCGTCCATTCGTGGCCGTCGGCGCTCACCTCACCGTCGGCGTAAAAATTATCAAGTAGCACAAATTCGCGGGCGAGCGCGTGGGCATTCGGCGTGACGTTGGCGGGAAAAAGGCAAAGGCGCGGATCGCCGTTACCCTCGGCGATGTCGCCGAAGACCTGATCATAGGTGCGATTTTCGCGGACGATGTAGATCACGTTTTTGATCGGCGAAGGCTCGCCCACTTTCGCGGGAATCGGATTGCCGGGCGGACGCTCTTGCACGCCGCGCACACTCGCCGTGGCGTCGAGCGGGCTGCACGAAAATGCGGTCTCGCTCCATTGGCCGAATTGTTGGGCGCGATTTTTTTTGGCGGGCAAATCGATTAGGGAAATCGAGCCGGCAAATAGTCCGCCGATGTATTCCTGGAGATTGCGCGGCGCGGACGTGCCGGGGAAAGGGCCGCGCGGATTAGCGGCGGAGCTGAAGCCTTTGCCGTTGGCGACGACGAGGGATTTGCCGTCGCGCGTCACGCGCACGCTCGTCGGGAACCAGCCGACGGGGATGAAGCCGAGGGAGCGCGCATTACCGACGGTCTCGATGTCGAACACGGCGACGTTGTTGTTATTGGCGTTGGCAACGAAAAGCAGTTCGCCGTCGGGCGAGAGCGCGAGGCTGTTGGGCATCGAGCCGGGAGGAGAGTTGGGATAAAGCGAAGCGGTGAGCGTTTCGGTGATGCGGCCGCTGGCGGTGTCGATCACGCTTACGGAATTGAGATTGGATTCGGCAACGTAGAGCCGGCCGTCGCGCCCGAGCACCATTTCACACGGATGTGGCCCGACCGACCAACGCGCGAGATCGGCGCCGGTCTGCGCATCGAGCACGAGGACGGTGGATTGAGCCCAGAGACTGACGTAGACGCGGCCGTTTTTTTCGTCGGATAAACACGTGTAAGGAAACGGCGCCGCCGCATCGGAGGCGGCTTTGACGCGAGCGCCCTCGTGGTCCGTGGTGGCGGAGCCTTCGGCGGCGCCGAACGTGCGCTGCCAGAGAAACGCTCCGTCGATGGTGGAAATTTTTTCGACGCGCTGGCCCCAGCTTTCTGCGATATAGAGCGAGCGACCATCGGCTGAGGTCGCGAGACCGCTCGGGACGCCTTGTTGCCCGACGGGCCGGAGCAGAAATTCGCGGTGGGCGCTGAGATAGCCGGCATGAAAATCGAAGGCGTGGACGACTTCTGCCCCCGCGCCGCTGGCGTAAAGTTTTTTACCATCGGGCGACCAAGCGAGGCCGTAAAACGATTCCTGGAGTGCAACCTGCGAGACGGGTTGGCCGGATTTTACGTCGACGATGCGCACCTCGTGTTGGCCCCAGCCGCTGTGCAACACCGCCGCGTAAACACCGTCGGGGTTGAGCGCGACGTGGATCGGAAAATCACCGACCACGATTTGTTTACCGACGGGGCGGAGCGACCACTGGTTGGGCAGGAGGACGGAGCCGTCGCGTTGCAGACCTGGGAGCGTGGGCGCCGCGGCGTGGATCGCGGGATTCACCAGAAGACCCAGCACCACCAGAAAACCGAGCGGCCAACGCCGCGCACGATTCGAAGATTTCATCGCGCGACGGTAACAAGCGCGCGTTGAAATCCAAGCTCGTGCTCAATCCGCCGGAAATTGTAACGCGACCTAGCCCTAAAAATCGCGCGAGGTGCGAGGCGCGACCGCGAGGAAGCCTTACGGTTTGATGTCCAAAAGCTCGATGGTGAACACAAGCGCGGCGTCGCGCGGGATCTTCGGCGCTTGGCCACGGGTGCCGTACGCGAGCTCGGGCGGAATGATGACCAGACGTTTCTCGCCGAGTTGCATGAGGGGCAAAATTTGGTCCCAGCCTTTGATGACTTGCTCGCGACCAACCCGGAAGGTGAACGGTTTATCTTTGTCGGTGGTTTGATCAAAAATTTCCCCACTGAGAAGCCGTCCGGTGTACAACACGGCGACAGTTTCCCCGGCGTTGGGCCGCGCACCCGCACCGGCGCGTTCGATCATGTAGCGCAGGCCGGTGTTGGTTTTTTTCGCATCGGGCCAAGATTTTTCTACGACCTCAAGAATCGCGGGCGGGAATTTCTCGCGCTGCGCGTGCAACCACGGCGTGACGCACATGCAACCGATGAGGAGAAAAATGGACCGGCGAAAAAGTGAACAGCAGCTCATGGGCAAAAGTTGTAAGGTTAGGCGGGCCGTTGCCACGGAAATTTTTCAGCCGTCGGGTAACGACCCAAAAAAGGCGGGCCGTGAAGCCCGCCGTGATTTTGTCTGAGAGAATCGCTGGGTTTAGCGACCGCGACGACCGCCGCCGGTGCCGCCACCGCTAGCGCCGAAACGGTTCCAGCTGCCTTCGGCGGGGCGTTGTTGGCCTTCGCCGCGGCCACCGCCACCACTGCTACTGCCACGGCCGCCACCGCCTTGATGTTGGCGTGGGCCGCCACCGCCGCCGCCGGATTGGTGACGGGGACCACCGCTGCCGTAGCCGCCACCGCGCTGACCGCCGCCACGTTGACCGCGGCGTTGCTGGGTGGGTTGATCGGGACGGGCGATGATGGGGGCGTAGTTAAAGCCTTCGAGCCGGAGCTCAGGAATCTTGGCGCCGATGAAGCGTTGGATGTCGCGGATGTCGGCGGCGTTTTCCGGCGAGACGAGCGTGATGGCGTCGCCGACGGCTTGCGCGCGACCGGTGCGGCCGATGCGGTGCACGTAGTCTTCGGGTTTCTCGGGAACGTCGTAGTTGATGACGTGGGAGACGCCGGCGACGTCGATACCGCGGGCCGCGATGTCGGTGGCGACCATGACTTCGTACTTGCCGGACTTAAAGCCTTCGAGGGCCTCGATGCGTTGGTTCTGGGAACGGTTGGCGTGGAGGACGGCGACGGCGTGATTGGCGGCTTTGAGGCGGCGGGCGATTTTATCGGCGCCGTGTTTGGTGCGCGAAAACACGATCACGCTGTCGAACTCAGTCTTGGCGAGCAGCGCTTCGAGGAGTTCGAATTTCTGGTCGTAAGCCACGGGATAGAGCGCGTGGTTAACGGATTCGTTGACCGAGCGAGCGACGCCGATCTCGACTTTGGCGGGATTGCGCAGGGCAAACGAGGCGACGGCCGCGATCTCGGGCGGAACCGTCGCGGAGAAGAACAGCGTCTGGCGCTCGCGCGGGCAGCGGGCGATGATGTCTTTGACGGTGGGCAAAAAGCCCATATCGAGCATGCGGTCCACTTCATCGAGGATGAGGATGTTGATGTCGCGCAGGCTGATCTCACCGGTCTTCAGGTAATCGACGAGGCGGCCGGGCGTGGCGACGATGATGTCGACGCCGCGTTTGAGCTCGGAGCGTTGCACGCCGTAGCCGACGCCGCCGAAGACGGCGACCGTGCGGATATCGGTAAAACGGGCGAAGTTGCGGAACGAGGTTTCGACCTGAGCGGCGAGTTCGCGCGTAGGCTCGAGGACGAGTACGCGAGTGCGGCCGTGCGTGCCGAGGCGAGAGAGGACGGGCAAGGCGAAGGCCGCCGTTTTGCCGGTACCGGTCTGGGCCGAGGCGATGAGATCGCCGCCGCCGAGGACGACGGGGATGGCGCGAAGCTGAATCGGAGTCGGATCCGTGTAACCAGCGGCTTGGACGCCGCGGAGGACCTGCTCAGATAGATTGAGTGCTTTAAAAGGCATGGGAGTGAAAATGCTGGCAGGCTGCGCCAGAAGCAGGAGCGCAGGCTGAGTCATTTTTCACTCGCTGACGCTCGGCGGCTCGTGAGCCGCAAAGAAAAGAAAAAGACGGAGCGCCCGGAGGCACTCCGTC